>JAPLPK010000131.1 GCA_026400275.1 Burkholderiales bacterium | reverse complement strand
CACAGCGAATCCTCGCCGCGCGATGTCAGGCTGTCCGGGAACAGCACTGCGTAGCCCTGACCCAGCAGCATATCGGCCATGGCCTGGTGCCGGGCATTCAGCTTGCCACCCTTGGCATACAGGCCGCCGCAACCGTGCATGGCGATCACCGCTGGACGGGTGGCCGGCCCCTGCGTATCGGGCAGAAAAAGCCAAGCGCGCAAACGGGTGCCGTCCAGGCTGTTGAACTGGACCTCCTGCCCCGGGGCTGCGCTGGCCACATGGGCAACCGCACTCAGAGACACTAAAAAAAAGCGCTTCAGCGCCAATGGAATATGCATAAGTAGCTACGAATTAAATAGCAATAGACTGTGGAATATAGCCCGCTTGTATGTCTGCTCCGGCCTACTGCGACGGAAACACCCGGTTCCGGCCAGCGGCCTTGGCCTGGTACAGCAAGGCATCGGCCCGCAGGATCAAGGCGCTACCGTCTTCCTCCGGCCGGATCTGAGCTACACCGAAACTGGCTGTCATCGGAATGGACTGCCCGTCAAAACGTACAGGTTCGGATTCCAGCAAGTGGCGCAAGCGCTCGGCGGTGTGTCGGGCGGCAGTCTCGTCGGTCTCGGGCAGCACGATCAGGAACTCCTCGCCGCCCAAACGCACAACCCAATCTACCTGGCTGCGCGACACGCCGCGCAAGCGGTCTGCGGTCACACACAGCACGGTATCACCGCAGGCGTGGCCGAACCGGTCGTTGATCTGCTTGAAGTGGTCTAAATCCATGCAAATCACTGAAAACGGCCGACCGTAGCGCCGCGCGCGCTCCAGCTCGCGGTGCAGCCGCTCTTCCAGGTGGCGGCGGTTGAAGCAGCCGGTGAGAGCATCCGTGATGGACAGCTGGTGATTCGCCTCAGCCAGGGCTTGCAGCTGCTGCGTGCGCTCGGCCACCATCTGGTCCAGGTTGTGGATGTGCTCGCGCAAGCCGTTTTGCAATTTGGAGAAACCATGGGCTACCAAGTCGATTTCATCGCTGTGGTTGCGCGGTGGGCGGTCCAGCACCAGCGGCCGTACCAGCGTCTGGGGCGTCAGCTCCCGGGCAAACTGGGCCAGATGCTGCAATGGGCGCTGCAGCTCGCGGCGCAGCATATAAGAGATCAAAGCGCAAATCAGCAGCGTGAACAGGCCATAGCCGACCAGCACGCTCAAGGCCGTACGCCTCACCTCGTTCACCACGAATTGGGGGTTGGCCCACAGCAGTAGCTCGCCTATCACCTTGCCGCCCTGCGGCGCCGGAATGGGTATTCGCAAGCTGCCTGGCTCCTTACGAAGCTGCACGTCGCCCGCCTCAAATTGCTGGCCCGTGCCCACCATCAGCAGCACATAACCGACCTCGGGGCGATCCGCGATCACACCCACCTGCTGCTGTACAGCCTGGGGCTCGATATCCCATAGGCTGACCGACAACAAGGGCGCACTGGTTTTGGCAACCTCGTCCACCAGATGTTGGAACTGCGCCTTTTGGTGCTGCAGCATCAGCCCCACCTGCACCACAAACACCGCAAGCATGCAGCACAAGGCCAGGCCCAGCGTGCCACGTATAAGGTAACCCGCAAGAGACCGGAACGGTAGGTTCTGCATAGGTGCAGTGTGCAATCAACGCAGCAATTGGGCAAATCCGAAGCTGTATTGCGCCAGCTTGGGGTTCAGCACTTTGCTGTAACGGCGGAAGTCGATGCTGTTGTAGCGTTGGCCAAAACGGTCTTCAAATTTTTGCGCCATGGCCGGCGTGAACACTACAAACATCGGGCGCTCCAACTGCAGCCCCTCGTCCACAAAATCATGGCCATGGTGGTAGTCATACAGCAGCACTAACGCCCAGGCACCCGCCATGAAATGCCCGCCCGCCAGGGCTGTCAGGCGACCGGATTTGACGGCCTCCAGTGCTTCCTTAGATGTATTCACACCGCTGAACCACATGCTGTGGCCTGGCTGCCCGCCACGCTTTTCCAGCGCCTGCATGGCACCGAAAGCAATCTGGTCACTGCCGGCCCAGACCAGGCGTGCGGCCGGGTGGCGCGTAAACAGCCAGTCGGCCTGCTCGGCGGCCTTGTCACGCTTCCAGCTGGAATAGACCATCTGGTCCAGCACCGCGTCGTCGGCTTCAGATAGGGCCTGCAGCAACCCCTGGTTACGCAATACCGAGCTGGGCGTGGACCGGTCGCCGGCCAGGGCCAGCACATGCAATTTGCCATCGGCGGCCTGGGCCTTGGCGGCACGACCCTGCTCCAGCAGCGCCTTGCCCGTCAGGTAGCCAGCATCGGCCGCACGCGGCTCTAGCGAACCCAACCACTGCTTGAAACGCTGGCGCGGCCCGCCCAACTGCGCCTCCTCGACCGCAGACAGTCGGCTGAAGGCCATGAAGCACCGGATGCCAGACCCGTCAAACACGCGCAGCAGCTCGGCCCCGGTGCCGCTGTCATTGGAGAACACCACATAGTCCGGCCGGTTCGCAAGGGGACGCACCACCAGCGCACGCGCCAGCTCCAGCACGCGCAATTGGTCACGCTCGGCGAACTGGACCTCCAGCTGCAGCCCCAGGCTGGTCGCGGCCACCTGCATAGCCTGGGCCGCAGCCACCCAGTAGGCTTCGTCCGACTTGCCGGGATTAAGAAAAGCCACCGACATGGCGCCCGCAGGCCAAGCCATCAGCATGGCCCAGCACAGGGCGAGGCGCCGGATCAGAGTAAGACGCAGCACGATAGAACTCCAGGGATCAGCACATCCCAGGAAGGTACTGCGTTAAACCCGTTCGCGTACCCAGGCTTGTACCGATGCCAGAGCAGCCGGCAGCTTAGCCGGCTCAGTGCCACCGGCCATGGCCATGTCCGGCTTGCCACCGCCCTTGCCGCCAAGCTGGCTGGCAACAAAGTTCGCCAACGCACCGGCCTGCACCTTGTCGGTACTGCCCTTGGTCACGCCGACTGCGATCTGCACTTTGTCGCCGTCCACGGCAGCCAGCACGATGACAGCGGTTTTCAGCTTGTCTTTCAGCTTGTCCATGGTTTCACGCAGGGTCTTGGTGTCGGCGCCTTCGAGCTTGGCGGCCAGCAGCTTGATGCCGTTGAGATCCACCGCGCTGTTGACCAGCTCGTCGCCTTGGCTGGAAGCCAGCTTGCCCTTGAGCTGGGCAACTTCTTTTTCCAGCGCCTTGATGCTTTCCAGCGCCAGCGTCACGCGGGCTTGGAGTTCGGCGGGCTGCACCTTAAAGCTGCCCGCAGCCTGGGTCACGGTGCGCTCCAGGTCTTGCAGATAGGCCAGAGCGCCCTCGCCGGTCACGGCCTCGATACGGCGAATGCCAGCGGCCACGCCGCCTTCGGCCACCACCTTGAATAGACCGATATCACCGGTGCGGTGCACATGGGTGCCACCGCAGAGTTCTTGGGTAGTGCCAATGCTGAGCACGCGGACGATCTCGCCGTACTTCTCGCCAAACAGCATCATGGCGCCGGTTTTCTGCGCCGACTCTATGTCCATTAGCTCAGCCTTGGTCGGAGCGTTGGCCAGAATCTCGGCATTCACCAGGGCTTCGATCTGCAGGATTTGCGCGTCGGTGACCGGCGCGTTGTGCGTGAAGTCGAAACGCGTGCGCTCGGCATTCACCAGGCTGCCCTTTTGGTGCACATGCGTGCCCAGTACTTCGCGCAGGGCCTTGTGCATTAGGTGGGTGACCGAGTGGTTGCGCTGGGTGGCGGCGCGCAAAGCCGTGTTGACGCTAGCCGTCACGGTGTCGCCCACATTCAGCGTACCGGCTTCCAGAGTGCCCTGGTGGCCGAACACATCGGCCTTGACCTTCTGCGTATCGCCCACGGCAAAGCGGGCAGAGCCACTGGTGATCACACCCTCATCACCGACCTGGCCACCGCTTTCAGCGTAGAAAGGCGTGGTGTCCAACACCACGGTGCCGGTTTGGCCTACTTTTAGGGCTGCAACGCTGGTTCCATCTGCGTAGAGCGCTACGATTTTTGCAGTGGCTTCGAGCTTCTCGTAACCTACGAATTCGTTGCCAGCGCCGGTGTAGTCCAGCGCCTTGTCCATCTTGAACTTGCCAGCCGCGCGGCCCTTGGCTTTTTGCGCTTCCATGGCGGCGGCAAAGCCGGCTTCGTCCACCGACAGACCACGCTCGCGGCACACGTCAGCCGACAAATCCAGCGGGAAGCCGTAGGTATCGTGCAGCTTAAAGGCAACGTCGCCGGGCAGCACCTGCACGCCGCCTTCCAGGGCTGCATTCAGGATTTCCATGCCCATCGCCAGCGTCTCAAAGAAGCGTTCTTCCTCGGCCTTCAATACGTCGGCAATGCGCTCTTGCTGCGCCGCCATGGCCGGGTAGGCCGCGCCCATCAGCGCCACGAGGTCGGGCACCAGCTTGTGGAAGAAGGGTTTGGTCTGGCCCAGCAGGTAGCCGTGGCGGATGGCGCGGCGGATGATGCGGCGCTGCACATAGCCGCGGCCTTCGTTGCCAGGGATCACGCCGTCGCTGACCAGGAAAGAGGTGGCGCGGATGTGGTCGGCGATGACGCGCAGGCTCTTGTGACCCAGGTCTTGTTCGCCAGTTTCACGGGCGGCAGCCTTGATCAGCGCGTCGAAGATGTCGATTTCGTAGTTGCTGTGCACGTGCTGCAGGATGGCGGCCAGGCGCTCCAGGCCCATGCCGGTGTCCACGCAGGGCGCAGGCAGCGGCGTGACCGAGCCGTCTTCGGCCATGTTGAACTGCATGAACACGTTGTTCCAGATTTCGATGAAGCGGTCGCCGTCTTCACCGGGGCTGCCCGGGGGGCCGCCTTCGATATGGTCACCGTGGTCGTAGAAGATTTCAGAGCACGGGCCACATGGGCCGGTGTCGGCCATCATCCAGAAGTTGTCAGACTTGTAGCGGCCACCCTTGTTGTCGCCAATGCGGATCACGCGCTCGGGTGGCAGGCCGATTTCCTTGGTCCAGATGTCATAGGCTTCGTCGTCTTCTTCGTATACGGTGGCCAGCAGGCGGTCGGCGGGCAGCTTGTACACCTGGGTCAGCAGTTCCCAAGCCCACTTCAGCGACTCGCGCTTGAAGTAGTCGCCGAAGCTCCAGTTGCCCAACATTTCGAAGAAAGTATGGTGGCGCGCGGTGTATCCCACGTTTTCCAGATCGTTGTGCTTGCCGCCCGCACGCAGGCAGGCCTGGACCGATACCGCGCGGTTGTAAGAGCGCTTGTCGGTACCTAGGAACACGTCCTTGAACTGCACCATGCCGGAGTTGGTGAACATCAGCGTCGGGTCGTTACCCGGTACCAGCGAGCTGCTGGGCACTACCGTGTGGCCCTTGGATGCAAAGAAGTCGAGGAAAGTCTTGCGGATATCGGCAACGGTGAAAACAGGCTGGGTCATGTCGGTAGTTCTTGGAGCGATGGTCAATGTAGCCGCATATTATCGCCGGCCCCAGCAAAGAGTCGCTTTCCCCTGTATTACAAATCCATGGCAAAGAGGCTGGGCAATTGCGGGCCCGTCCTCCAAAATGGCGCTTCATCATTTTCTTTCTGCAGACAGGAACCCACACCATGGCAACACAGCGCTTTCCGACCCAGCTTTTGATCAACGGTGCTACTGTCACCGGCGAAGGCCGCGCAGAAAGCGTGCTCAACCCCTCCACGGGCGAAGTGCTGTGCGAAGTACGCGAAGCCAGTGCCGACCAGCTGCGGTTGGCAGTCGATGCCGCCAGCAACGCCTTTCCCGCCTGGGCCGCACTGACACCGCGCGACCGCAGCGGCTATCTGCTGCAAATCGCCGATTCCATCGAAGCCAACGGCGATGAATTTGCCTCGCTGGAGTCGCTGAATTGCGGCAAACCTTTGAGCGCAGCGCGCAACGACGAGATTCCGGCCATCGCCGACGTGTTCCGGTTCTTCGCTGGCGCCCTGCGTAACCTGAGCGGCGCTCTGGGCGGCGAATACCTGGCCGGCCACACCAGCATGGTGCGGCGCGATCCACTCGGCGTGGTGGCTTCCATCGCGCCGTGGAACTACCCGCTGATGATGGCCGCCTGGAAGCTCGGCCCGGCTATCGCCATGGGCAATACCGTGGTGCTCAAGCCGTCCGAAAACACGCCGCTGACCACCTTGCGCCTGGGCGAGCTGCTGGCCGCTATTCTGCCGCCGGGCGTGGTCAACATCGTCTGCGGCCGGGGCGATACCGTGGGCGCACCGCTGATCCGCGACCCACGCATCCGCATGGCGTCGCTTACCGGCGATGTCTCCACAGGCAGCAAGATCATGGAAACCGCCGCCCGCGGCATCAAACGCACGCACCTGGAGCTTGGCGGCAAGGCCCCGGTGATCGTGCTCGACGATGCCGATCTGCCTAGCGTCATCGAAGGCCTGCGCACCTTTGGCTACTACAACGCCGGCCAGGACTGCACCGCCGCCTGCCGCATCTACGCCGGCGAAAAAATTTATGACCGCCTGGTGGCGGATCTGAGCAGCGCCGTCTCCAGCATCAAGGTCGGTACGCAGCAAGAACCCGGCGTGGAAATGGGCCCACTGATCTCGGCCCGCCAGCGCGACCGCGTCGCCAGCTTTGTTGACCGTGCTGCGCAATTGCCGCACGTGGAAGTCACCACAGGTGGCGCCGCCTGGGGCAGCAAGGGATTCTTCTACAAACCCACCGTAGTGGCCGGTGCGCTGCAGGACGACGAAATTGTCCGCAGCGAAGTCTTCGGCCCGGTGGTATCCGTCACCCGGGTGAAAGATGCCGAGCAAGCCATCACCTGGGCCAACGACTCAGACTACGGCCTGTCCAGCTCGGTCTGGACCCGCGATGTCGGCGTCGCCATGCAGGTGGCGTCACGCCTGCAATACGGATGCACATGGGTGAACACCCATTTCATGCTGGTGTCGGAAATGCCGCACGGCGGCATGAAACACTCGGGCTACGGCAAGGACATGTCTGTCTACGCACTGGAAGACTACAGCTGCGTGCGCCATGTGATGGTGAAGCACGCCAGCTAAACTCGCGACCTATAATCGCGCCACCTCAGCGGGTGTAGTTCAATGGTAGAACGCTAGCTTCCCAAGCTCGATACGTGGGTTCGATTCCCATCACCCGCTCCACATAGGAGATAGGCCGTTGAACTTCAACGGTTTTTAGCGGTTGAGGCCCATTCTGGACATAACCCTGTGCCACATGAGTGTGACACATGGCCTATTTTTACCGCCGCCCGAATGGGGTTTACTACGCACGCATACGGGTTCCGAATTGCCTTCGGGCCGTGTTCCACGCGTGTGACCTGCGACAGTCCCTTAACACCCACGACTATGCCCAAGCCTCCCGCCTTGCACTAGGCATCGTCCTTGGGTGGAAAACTGAATTTGAACGACTCATGCTTGATCCCAATAAGCTGGTGACTGGCTCTCCACTACTACACATGCCGGGGCTTATGCGCCTTCGGGATGCTGCAGCCCTTGCAGGACTGACCGTGCGCCAGTTGTTTGATGAACTTGCCTCTCGGCGGGCTGAATTGGGTATCAGAGCTACAGGGTGGATAGGTGCCGACGTGCCCCACGAAGAACTGGCAATTGATGACCCGACCTCCCCTGTCCCGGTAATCGACCTGGGGGAAACACTCGCTGGCCGTAGCAAGCGGTCCATCCTGGGTGAACTACTCGTTCGACATGAGGCACTAGCCTTAGTAGATGGCGACACATTTGACGACTGCGTGTTTTACAAAGACGCTGGACGACGACACGCCGTTGTTGTTGACCTTCCCGGCGTATCCGCAGAACTAGGCGAACTGCTAGCACGGCGCACCGATGTAGAGGCCATACGCAACACCCTTGCTGCACACGTTACGCCAGCGATGCTTGCACCTAAATCAGTAGCCTCCGCACCGACCATTGCCCCCGCTCCTCCAATAGACGCCGCAACCATGCGCGAGCTGATAATTGAGGGACATATGGGGGCGGCATATGGACATAGAAACACCCCTGTTAGCGCCCTGCTAACCGCATACCACGCCGAAAAAAAGCCGAGGTGGTCTGTATCTACCATTGAGCAAAATCAGCGCATGGGGGCTTTTTTTATCGAAGCAATGGGGGACTTGGCACTAGGCAAGATTGATAGAAGCACGATCAAAGCGTATCACTCGAAGTTGCAAGAGATTCCAACCAACCTGCACAGAGTCAAGAACAAACACCCTACCCTTGACCTAGACGGCTTGATAAAGTTGGCCGCGCAGGAGGGGCTAGAACTGATAAGAGAGGCTAGGGCCAATGTCTACGCAGAGAAGATGGGGGAAGCGTTTGTATGGGCCAAGGTAAACGGCTACATGACCGACAACCCAGCCGCCAACATAGCCGCGACTACGAATAAGCCAACTACAAGCAAACGCGAAAAGCGCGACGACTTCGACGCGGCGACGCTTGAACGCATCTTCAATCAGCCATGGTTTCTAGAGGGCAAGGGCCAACCTACGAAGTCCGGGCGTTATTACAGTTTCCAGCCATGCTATTACTGGATGCCTTTGCTGGCGCTATACACCGGGGCGAGGCTGAACGAGATTGCACAAGCTCACCTCAAGGACGTTACACAGACCGATGCCGGCCAATGGTATTTGGATTTGACGAGGTGGGGCACGTCCGGCTGTTTCCCGAACTGACATGGGACGAGACAAAAGGGTATGGCAAGTATGTGGGGCGTTGGTTCAACCAACAACTACTAGGCACGGCGCTGGGCCTCGTGAGAAATGGCAAACAAACTTTTCACAGCTTTCGGCATACATTCATAACCGCGTGTAGCAATGCGGAGATGCCTGAACGGCTGCGGAACGAACTAGCCGGGCACTCCAGAGGCCAAGGCGAAGGCCACGCAACCTATATCAAAGACAGGTCAGCCGACGAACAAGCCCCCTACATCGAAAAGCTGAATTTTGGGCTGCTGAATGTCGCGCCGTTCAATGTAACGGAAGGGCTGAAGGCTCTACAGGATGCACTGCGCCGCAAGCGTTAAGTTTATGAGCCACCAGATACCGCATGCTTTTTGCTGACAGGCGGATATTCCCGGCCAACAGAACTAAACGAATTCAGTGCAAAGTCAGCGGCAAGGGGCCAAAAACCGCCCTGAGCCCATCCAAATGACTCGGAGGAACGTAGCCATGGATTTTGGCTTAACGCTCTCCAGGCTCGTTTAAACGAACCGCCGTGTG
>JAPLPK010000102.1 GCA_026400275.1 Burkholderiales bacterium | reverse complement strand
GCCCTTTTGCAGCGTGGTCACACCGGGGCCGACATCGACCACGATGCCTGCGCCTTCATGGCCCAGGATGGCGGGGAAGATGCCTTCGGGGTCGGCGCCGCTGAGGGTGTAGTAGTCGGTGTGGCAGATGCCGGTGGCCTTGATCTCGACCAGTACTTCGCCGAACTTGGGGCCTTGCAGGTCCACGGTTTCTATGGTCAGGGGCGCGCCTGCTTTCCAGGCGACTGCGGCTTTGGTTTTCATGGTGTGTCTCTGTGGGGGTCTACAAATATGGACGCGAATGTAATGCTGCGCCGCCCCGCGCTGACCTGCAATCGGGCCCATCCAGCATGAATGGCCGTGTTGGGGCGCATCTTGGCCGGATTGCACCCTTGCCAAGCATTTGCTATGCAAAACATAGCTGCTTGTGCAGGTACTTCCTGCGCCAGAGCCCTAAAACACTTGTATTTTCAAAACGCAGACCCAACAGCAAGCCCTGCTGCCAGCGCAGCACCTGGGCCGCAGCCTGCTGCAAAACCAGCAGCCGTAGCCTGTCGCAAAGCAGCTAAGCCTTTGATTTAACTCATAAAAATCATTGGCACAGTCCTGGCATATATGGAATATGCGATCAAACCGCTGCGGCTTCCGTGCAGTGGGCATATCAACATTCCAGGAGAACCGCCATGAACCCCCACCCCACGCCGGCCACCGCTGCTTGGAGCCCCTACGACCACCCGGCCCTGGCCGACAAGTTCCGCCCCATCTTCCAGCGCATAGCAGACACCGTGCTGGAGCGCGAGCGCACGCGCACGCTGCCGCATGAGCCCATCACCTGGCTGAAGCAGGCTGGCTTTGGCGCGGTGCGGGTGCCGGCGGAGCATGGGGGAGGCGGCGCGTCGATTCCGCAGCTGTTCCAGCTGTTGATTGAACTGTCGGAGGCCGACTCCAACGTCACACAGGCCCTGCGCGGCCATTTCGCATTTGTCGAAGACCGGCTCAACGCGCCGGCCAGCGCCCAGCGCGATGTGTGGCTCAAGCGCTTTGTGGCGGGCGAGCTGGTGGGCAATGCCTGGTCGGAAGTGGGCAGCGTGGCGATTGGCGATGTCATCACCAAGGTGTCGCAAAAGGACGGCGAATGGGTGGCCAATGGCCGCAAGTTCTACAGCACCGGCAGCATTTTTGCCGACTGGATCGACCTGTACGCGCGCCGTGCCGACAACAACGCGGACATCATCGCCGCCGTCAGCACCCACCAGCCCGGCGTGGTGCAGCAAGACGACTGGGACGGCTTTGGCCAGCGCACCACCGGCAGCGGCACATCGGTTTACACCGATGCCAAGATTGCCGAAGAAAACATCTTCCCCTTCGAGACCCGCTTCAAGTACCAGACCGCCTACTACCAGCTTTTCCACCTGGCCACGCTGGCCGGCATTGGCCGTGCGATTGAGCGCGATGTGGCCCAGCAGGTGCGGGATCGCCAGCGCATCTACAGCAACGGCAACGCATCGCACGTCAGCCAGGACGCACAAATCCAGCAGGTGGTGGGCCAAATCTCGGCCCTGGTGTACGCCGCCGAAGCCACAGCCCTGCGCGCCACCCTGCCCGCCCAGCGCGCGTTTGAAGCGCGGCTGCAGGGCGACAACGCCGAGGCCGAACGCCAGGCCAATATCGACGCCGAAATCGAATCCGCCCAGGGCCAGATCGTCGTGTCCGAGCTGGTGCTGCGTGCGGGCACCGACCTGTTCAACGCGCTGGGCGCATCCGCCGCCAGCACCAGCAAGTCGCTGGACCGGCACTGGCGCAACGCCCGCACCGTGGCATCGCACAACCCCATCGTCTACAAGTCGCGCATCGTGGGCGACTGGCGCATCAACGGCACCGAGCCGCCCTACGTCTGGCAAATCGGCAACGGCACAGGCCGCAAGGTTTGAACCTGTCTTTCATCTTCAAGGAATCACCATGAGCACTGCCACCCTCGACCGCCCCCGCGTCAACTCCACCGCGCCGTTCACTGCCCGCCCACGGCCCAGTCAACCGGCCCACATCATCCGCGACGATGCCGAAGCCATCACCGTGGCGCACCGCCTGGCGGCAGAGTTCCGCAAGGAATCGGCACTGCGCGACCGCGAGGGCTTGCTACCACTTTCAGAGCTGGACGCGTACTCGCAAAGCGGGCTGTGGGGCATTACCGTGCCCAAAGCCTATGGCGGCGCAGGCGTGTCTTACGCCACGCTGGCCCAGGTGATACGCATCCTGGCCGAGGGCGACTCCAGCCTGGCCCAGATCACCCAAAACCACCTGGCCCTGGTGGCCCACATCGCGCTGGACGCCACACCGGCACAGCAGGCCGAGCTGTTCGGTCTGGTGCTGCAAGGCATACGCTTCGGCAACGCCTTCTCTGAAAAGAACAGCAAGACTGTGGCCGCGTTTGAGACCACCTTCAAGATCGAAGGCGACACGGCAATAGTCAACGGCCAAAAGTTCTACACCACAGGCGCCCTGCTGGCGCACATCGTGCCCATCGTCACGGTAGAACCGCTGGAGGGCAAGGGCTACCTGGCTTTTGCCGACCGCAATGCCGACGGCTTGACCGTGGTGAACGACTGGTCCAGCTTTGGCCAGCGCACTACCGCCTCCGGCTCGATCCAGATCGTGGACGTGCGCGTGCCGCTGAGCCGCCTGGTGCCGGTAGCCGCATTCGACCGGCCCACAGCAGCGGGCGCGATTTCGCAAATCATCCAGGCCGCGATCGACGGTGGCATCGCCGCCGGCGCCATTGCCGAAACCATCGCCTTCGTGAAAAACCGCAGCCGCCCCTGGATCGACAGCGGCAAGGAAACCGCCGCCGAAGACCCGTTCACCATCAGCGCCATCGGCGACCTGACTTTGCGCCTGCACGCCGCCGAAGCCCTGCTGGAGCGCGCCGGCCGTGCCATCGACCTGGCCCTGGCCGAGCCCAACGAGGCCACGGTGAACGCCGCCACCCTGGCCACCGCCGAAGCCAAGGTGCTGACCACCGAAGCCGCGATTGCCGCCACCAACAAGCTGTTTGAACTGGCCGGCACACGCTCTACCCTGGCCGAGCACAACCTGGACCGCCACTGGCGCAACGCCCGCGTGCACACCCTGCACGACCCGGTGCGCTGGAAGTACTACCACCTGGGCAACTACCACCTGAACGGCGTGCACGCCCCGCGCCACGCCTGGAGCTGATTAATGGGACGGAACATCCGCTTCAACGCGTTCGAAATGAACTGCGTAGCCCACCAGTCCCCCGGGCTGTGGGCACACCCACGCGACCGGTCCTGGGAGTACAAAGACTTGCGCTACTGGACCGACCTGGCCAAGACGCTGGAGAAAGGCTTCTTCGACGGCATCTTCATCGCCGACGTAATCGGCTACTACGACGTATACAAGGGCAGCAACTACCACGCGCTGCAACAGGGCGCGCAGATCCCGGTGAACGACCCGCTGCAACTGGCTGCGCCCATCGCCATGGTGACCGAGCACCTGGGCATAGGCATTACCGCATCCACATCCTTCGAGCACCCCTACACCTTTGCGCGGCGCCTCTCCACCGCCGACCACCACACCCAGGGCCGCCTGGGCTGGAACATCGTGACCTCGTACCTGGAGAGCGGTGCCAAGAACATCAGCCAAGGTGGCCTGCGCCGCCACGACAACCGCTACGAGGTGGCCAACGAATACGTGGAGGTGCTGTACAAGCTGCTGGAAGGCAGCTGGGAGGCCGACGCCGTGGTGCGCGACCGGGCCAAGGGCATCTTCGCCCACCCGGAAAAAATCCACGAGATCGCCCACAAGGGCAAGTACTTCGACGTGCCCGGCTACCACCTCAGCGAGCCTTCGCCCCAGCGTACGCCGGTGCTGTACCAGGCCGGCGCGTCCGGCCCCGGCAAGAGCTTTGCGGCCCAGCATGCCGAATGCGTGTTCGTCGCCGCGCCCACGCAGAACGTGCTGAAGAACTATGTGCGCGACGTGCGTGAGCAGGCGGCCATCGCCGGGCGCGACCCGCGCAAGCTGCTGGTCTACAACCTGGTGACCGTGATCGTGGACGAGACCGACGCCAAGGCCCAGGCCAAGTTCGAGGAATACCAGCGCTACGCCTCTTACGACGGCGCGCTGGTGTTCATGTCCGGCTGGACCGGCATCGACTTCGGCCAGTACGCGCCCACCGAGCTGGTGCGCAAGGTGGACACCAACGCCATCCTGTCGGCCGTGGAAGTGCTGGCCGGCGGCGACCGCTCCTGGACCATCGAGGAATTGGCGAAGTGGGGCGGCGTGGGCGGCCTGGGCCCGGTCTTCGTAGGCTCGGCCTCTACCGTGGCCGACATCCTGCAACAGTGGGTGGAGGCCACCGACATCGACGGCTTCAATCTCGCCTACGCCATCGCCCACGAAACCTTTGAAGACGTGGTCACCCACCTGGTGCCTGAGCTGCAACGCCGAGGCGTCTACCCCACGGCCTACAAGCCCGGCACGCTGCGCGAAAAGCTGTTTGGCGACGGCCCCCTGCTGCCCGCCAGCCACCCGGCGCAGCAGTACCGCGATATTGAAAAGGTGAAAAGAGAGGGTGGGCAATGAAGCGCGCCAGCGGCGGCTGAGGCAGCGCGGGAGGCTGCTTTGTCGTAGGTCAGCTGACCGGCGTTTGCTTCGTTTTTTATAGCTGCCAGCGCAGGTATCTTCTGCGCTGGCGGCTATTTTTTTGTTGGCTTGGACGTGCTGCCAGGGTTTGTGCAGATTACACGCCCCAACGCCCATTTGAATGCCGGATATACGTCTGCAGGAGCCTCCGCCAAACCAAAACTACTAGTTGAGGCAACATGGAACTGAAACTTAGCGATTCCCAAACTGCTGCCAAGCACCGACGACCAGGGCAACAAGTGCAATCACGACCGCCCAGGCCGCCCATCGAGCCGACTTATGTGCTGAATGCGCACTTAATTGCGCGACTTCCACTTCCTTCTGACGGAGTTTCCGCTCCTCGACTTCAGCCTGGCGAGTTTTATAGGAAGGTACCTGTCTGTCACGACTAAACCGAACTTCGTGACCATTGGAATCAGCTCCATCCTTCACCTTGCTGGAGGTTCTGATTTTTCCATTCGAGTTCTGCAAATTTTTGGTTGATTCACTCATCGCTGTAGCTTCGATACCCTGATTTCTTAATGACGCCCAATGAATGCAGAACGCAAAGTATGCGGTGTAAAAAGTTCGCTGCGGAATATGTCAGTTATACAAATATTCTGAATTTAGCTTGCAAACCAACTTCTCAATAAAGAACCTGGGTAAGTACCCAGAAATGCAACGCTACACCAAACCATCCAGAGCTTTGATATCGATATTAGTCGCCGATTCCGCAACCGGCTTTCTACTGCCTGAAATGAATCAGCCCACTTGTTCGACAAAGGCCTCCCCACTGAATCCCGGCGCATCACCCTTTGCTGCTGACACAGCACCACCACCCACACCTGCTGCGCCAGCAGCATCCAAAAACAGCATATGCATGCGCGCAAACCGACTATGCCGCAGGCACTGCTGCTCCAGCAGCAACACATCCGCAGCATGTTGGAAACCCAGCACTCACACGCTCCATAAAAACACCCTAAACCGTTGATTTACATCAATATTTTCTCTGGCACGCCATTCGCATAGAGCCACTGTGCTGCAAATAGGTTGCGGCTTCCAAACAGAGGTCCTATCAACATGGTGAAGAAACTGAAAGTCGTGGCTGTATCCGGTGGTTTGCAGCGCCCCTCCCGCACGCTGGTGCTGGTACAAGAACTGTTGGCCGCGCTGGGCGATGCCCTGCCTATCGACGTGCATTTGATCGAGCTGGGCAATATCGGCCCGCAGTTTGCCGGCGCGCTGTACCGCAGCCAGCTCCCCGCAGCGGTGGAGGCCGAGGTGGCCGCTATCGAATCGGCCGACCTGCTGATCGTGGCAAGCCCGGTGTACCGTGGCTCGTACACCGGCCTGTTCAAGCACCTGTTCGACTTCGTGCACCACGAAGCGCTGACCGATGTGCCGGTGCTGCTGGCCGCCACCGGTGGTAGCGACCGCCATGCACTGGTCATCGACCACCAGTTGCGCCCGCTGTTCAGCTTCTTCCAGTCGCGCACGCTGCCGATTGGCGTGTATGCGGTGGAGAAAGATTTCGACGGCTACGAGATCAGCAGCCCCGCGCTGCGCGAGCGCATTGCGCTGGCGATTGCCCGCGCCGTACCCCAGCTGTCGCACCGCGCGGCACCTGCCACGGCGCACGAAGCCGTAGCCGCCTAAACCACAAACACCTGGGAGCCCCCTATGAGCAACGCATCCAGCACCACACCTGCAGAAGTCAAATTCGCCTACTGGGTACCCAACGTCAGCGGCGGCCTGGTGGTCAGCACCATCAAGCAGCGCACAGACTGGAGCCTGGAATACAACCAGAAGCTGGCGCAGACGGCTGAGAAGGCCGGCTTTGACTACGCGCTGAGCCAGATCCGCTTTACTGCTGGCTATGGCGCCGAGTACCAGCACGAGTCCGTGTCCTTCAGCCAGGCGCTGCTGCATGCCACGACCAAGCTGAAAGTGATCGCGGCCATCCTGCCCGGCCCATGGAACCCGGCCGTCGTGGCCAAGCAGATTGCCACCATCGACCACATTTCCAACGGGCGCATTGCCGT
>JAPLPK010000076.1 GCA_026400275.1 Burkholderiales bacterium | reverse complement strand
AGACTGCGCGCACGATCTGCGGCAGCAGCGTGAAGCTGCCCATTTGCAGCGACAGGTCGTGCGACAAGAAGTGGCCCCGGTGGCCGCCAGCCTCCAGGCCCTGGGCGATGATGGCGTCCACCCCCTGCGCCTGCAGCCACAGCGCTTCGTCTACCGTGGTGGCCGAGGCCAGTATCTTGCTGCCCCAGCTGCGCACCCGCTCCAGCAGTGCGGGCGTGGGCAGGCCGAAGTGGAAGCTCACCACCGGCGGGCGAAAGGCCTGCAGCACATCGGCCGCCGCGTCGCTGAATGGAGCCCGCCCCGGGCCGGAGGCAATATGCGCCATGTCCAGCCCCATCTCTGCGTAGTAGGGGGCTAGCGCCGCGTGCCAGCGCGCTGGCTGGCCGTCTTGCGGCTCCGGTGGTGTGTGGCAAAAGAAGTTGACGTTATAGGGCTTGCGGGTCTGCGCATGGATGCGCTCTAGCTCGTCGCGCAAGGCATCCAGCCCCAGCAGCGCAGCGGGCAGCGAACCCAGGCCACCGGCCTCGCTGACAGCGACCGCCATGGCACTGCCTTGTACGCCTGCCATGGGCGCCTGGACCAGGGGCAGGGCGGTACCTAAAGCGAGTGGCATGGCGTGTCCTGTCTGAAAAAAGAATATGAAAAAACTATACAGAGCCTGTAAGAACCCTGGCGCTGCCGCGACTACTTCACAGCAAGACTGCATACCGCACACCTTGCTGCAGACAAAACCCTTTTTCATTTTTATTGACTGGAGATCACCATGACCGCTACCAACACCCGCTTCGCTTCCACCGCTGTTCTGGCCCTGGCTTTGGGCTCTGCCCTGGCCATGGCATCGGCCCCCGCATCTGCTGCAGACGACGCCAAGGAAAAGTGCTTCGGTGTGTCCATGGCCGGCAAGAACGACTGTGCTGCAGGCGCCGGCACCACCTGTGCAGGCACCTCCAAGATGGACTACCAAGCCAACTCCTGGAAGTTCGTGCCCGCTGGCACCTGCGAAACCATGAAGTCCACTACATCGCCCACCGGCATGGGCCAAAAAATGGCTTTCACTGCAAAGATGTAAGTACAGCTTCAGCCTGCGCAGCGACTGCCATGTCCCATCCCTTTGATACACAGTCGTTGCCACGCGGTGCAAGCCCTGCAGGCTTGCCCGCCCGCTCCGGCATAGGCCTCAAATCCGCGCATGTGGGCGAGATTTTGCAGACCTTGCCCGAGCTCGGTTTCTTCGAGGTGCATGCCGAAAACTACATGGTGGACGGCGGCCCTTTCCACCAGCACTTGGCCCGCATTTGCGAGCACTACCCGCTGTCCATCCACGGCGTGGGTTTGTCCATAGGTGCCGAAGGCCCGCTGGACGCCTGCCATCTGGACGCTTTGGCGGCCCTGTTGGACCGCTACCAACCCGCATCCTTTTCCGAACACCTGGCCTGGTCCAGCCATGGCGGGGTGTTCCTGAACGACCTGCTGCCTTTGCCCTATACCGGCCGCACCCTGCAGCGCGTGTGCGAGCACATCGACCAGGTACAGACCCGCCTGCGTCGGCGCATGCTGCTGGAGAACCCCGCCACCTATGTGCAGTTTGCCGAGTCCACCTGGGACGAGCCGGCTTTCATCGCCGAGGTAGTGCAACGCACAGGCTGCGGCCTGCTGCTGGACGTGAACAATGTGCATGTCAGCAGCGTCAACCACCACTTCGACGCCCAGGCCTATGTGCGCGCACTGCCACTGGACCGGGTGGGCGAGATCCATCTGGCCGGCTTTGACGAGCAGGTAGACGCCGCCGGCGACCCGCTGCTGATCGACCACCATGGTGCGCCAGTGGACGCAGCGGTATGGCAGCTGTACGACTACGTACTGGGCTTGACCGGCCCGGTCGCCACGCTGATCGAGCGTGACAACGATCTACCCGCCTTGCCGGTGCTGCTGGCCGAGGCCGGAATGGCCGAGCACCGGCTGCACAACATCCGGGTGTCGGCATGAGTACGCAAGCCCTATTCGCCCAGGCTTTGCTGCAGCCCGCACAGCCTTGCCCTGACGGCCTGCGCGTTTGGAACGGCTCTGACCCGGCGCTGCGTTTCGCGGTGTACCGCAACAACGTGCTGGTCTCGCTGGTCGATGCGCTGGCCGCAACGTTTCCGGTGGTGCAAGCCCTGGTCGGCGAGGAATTCTTCCGCGCCATGGCCGCGCTGTTTGTGCGTACCCATCCGCCGCAGTCGCGCATCCTGGCTTGGTACGGCGCGGAGCTGCCTGACTTCATGGACCGCTTTGAGCCCGCCGCCAGCCTGCCTTACCTGGCCGATGTGGCGCGCTTGGAAATGGCCCGCGTGCGGGCCTACCACGCAGCCGATGTGGCCGCTGTAATGCCCGAAGCCCTGCAGGCCGCCGTGTCGCAGCCCGAGCGGCTGGCAACTTTGCGGCTGGGTCTGCATCCGTCGATGCAGGTGCTGGCCTCACGCTACGCGGTGTTCTCGCTGTGGGCCGCGCACCAGGGCACGCTGGATCTGGCCAGTGTGGACCCCGACCAGGCCGAGACCGCGCTGGTCTACCGCCAGGACATGCAGGTGCAGACAGTGGCGGTCAGCCCGGCCACCGGCCAGTTCATGCGCGCTGTGTTGCAAGGCGAAAGCCTGCTGGCCGCCGCCAGCGCCGACAGTGAGCTCGATTTACCGGCCACGCTGGCCCACCTGGTGCGCCAGCAGCTGATCACCCACCTTGATTTTGGAGACTGAACCATGCACACCGTACACACCCCATCGACCGTATCGCCACCTGCCGCCGCACTGCGCAAGCTCATCGCGCTGTGCTCGCAGATACCGCATACGCTGATCGCCTTTCTGGCGCGCTTCTCCATCGCTGCGGTGTTCTGGAAGTCGGGCCAGACCAAGGTGCAGGGCCTGGCCATCGACCTGGTGGGCGGTGAGTTCCTCCTGGGTTGGCCGCACTTATCAGACTCGGCGGTGGCCCTGTTCCGCGAGGAATACAAGCTGCCCCTGGTGCCGCCCGAGCTGGCTGCGCCCATGGCCGCCTGCGCCGAGCATTTTTTCCCGCTGCTGATGCTGCTGGGCCTGGGCACGCGCCTGTCGGCACTGGCGCTGCTGGGCATGACGTTGACCATCCAGCTCTTCGTCTACCCCGAGGCCTACCCCACCCACGGCACCTGGGCAGCCCTGCTGCTGTATCTGGTGGCGCAAGGGCCAGGCAAGCTGTCGCTGGACCACGCCATCGCCCGCCGCTACGGTTGATGCTGTTTGCTATGGTTTGAATAGCTGCTAACGCAGGTATTTCATGCGCTAGCAGGCTATTTTGTTTAAATCTCTGCGGCGTGCTGGCTCTATGCAAACATGTAATAAATATGGCTCTGCCATGACAAAACCCTACGCAGCGGAGGTGTTCTCGGCAAGAATGGATGCGTCTTACTTTTCGTAACATGGGCCGCGCCAAACGGTCTCTGCACGCACACCTCACCAGCCTGGAGAACCTATCCAGTACGCACAGGAAGCGCTGGACAGTCAGACTCGCTCGCTCGCGACGTCACATGCGGAGGGGGTCGCCGAGTGGGTTGCGCAGAACCACAGAGTGGTGGCGTCCCTGGCTGCTGCGGTGAGCGAAGAGAACCCGGTGAAGTCTCTGGTGCAGGCCAAAATCGCCGGCGCTGTCGATAGTGTCTATATCGGGTACCCCGACAAAAAGGCATTTTTCTCTGAAACACCCACCGTGCCGCCAGGCTGGGATCCGACAGCCCGGCCTTGGTACCTGCAGGCTGCTGCCGCATCGGGGCCCGTGGTGACTGACCCCTACGTAGATGCCAGCACCAAGAAGCTCGTCATTACTTTTGCCGCTGCGAGCAGAGAGGGTGGCGCGGTTAAAGCGGTGGTGGCAGCCGATGTCTACATGGACACGATCTCCCGGAACATTGCGTCCATCCGGCCCACCCCGGGGACCTACGGTTTCATCGTCTCCAAGAGCGGCAAGATCGTGGTGCATGAAGATAGCAGTCTGCTGCTAAAACCCTTGTCCGATATTGCCCCCAGCCTGGGGCAAAGTGGTGTGGCCGGCCTGCACGGGCTGACTGAAGTGGTGATCCGCAATGAACCGCGTTTGGTCTATGCTGCGCCAATTGCGGGCACCGACTGGTCGCTGGTCGTGGCCCTGCAACGCGACGAAGCCACGGCTGGCATCCGCGCCATGCTGTGGTCCTCGGTCATTGGCGCTCTGGTGGTGGCGGTAGCCGTGCTGTCCATCATTGCCACCGTGCTCAGCAAGACCCTGAGCCGCCTGACCGTGCTGCGCGACGCCATGCAAGAGGTAGGCTCGGGCGACGGCGACCTGACCCTGCGCGTGGCCACCAGCGGCAACGACGAGTTGGCCACCATTGCCTCCAGCTTCAACCAGTTTGTCGAGAAGATTCACGCCGTGATGCAACAGGTGCGGACCAGCGCCGACGGCGTGGCCATGGCCAGTGTGGAAATCTCGCAGGGCAATAACGACCTGAGCGCGCGCACCGAAAACCAGGCCAGCGCGCTGGAGCAGACTTCTGCATCCATGGAAGAGCTGGGCGCCACCGTCAAACAAAACGCTGACAGCGCGCGCCAGGCCAACCAGCTGGCGATGACTGCGTCCTCTGTGGCCATCCAGGGCGGCGAGGTGGTGGGCCAGGTGGTGGAGACCATGAAGGGCATCAACGAGTCCTCGCGCAAGATCAGCGACATCATTGGCGTGATCGACGGCATCGCCTTCCAGACCAATATCCTGGCACTGAACGCCGCCGTGGAAGCCGCTCGCGCGGGCGAGCAGGGCCGGGGCTTTGCCGTGGTGGCCAGCGAGGTGCGCAGCCTGGCTGGGCGCAGCGCCGACGCGGCCAAGGAAATCAAGCAACTCATTTCGACCAGCGTGGAGCGGGTGGAGCAGGGCACGGCCCTGGTGGACCAGGCCGGCGCCACCATGACCGAGGTGGTGGGTTCCATCCAGCGCGTGACGCAGATCATGGGCGAGATCAGCGTTGCCAGTGCCGAGCAAAGCTCCGGCGTGTCACAGATCGGCGAGGCCGTCACCCAGATGGACCAGGTGACCCAGCAAAACGCCGCGCTGGTGGAGCAGATGGCCGCAGCGGCCAGCAGCCTCAAGTCCCAGGCGGGCGATCTGGTGGACGTGGTGGGCGTGTTCAAACTGGCATCGCATTCGTCGCCGACACCTCAAACGTCCCGCAAGCCGCAGCGCAATGCCTTGGCCCCGGTGGCTGCACCGCACCGGGCCAGCGCGGCACCTGCACCGCGGCCCGTGACCAAGGCAGCAGTCGCCAAACCTTTGGCCTCGGCGGCCAAGACCCAGGCACCAGCACGGCCCATCGCGGCCAAGTTGCCGGCGCCATCGGCCCGCAAGCCCGTACCGGCCAAACCCGCCCAACCTACGGGTGGCGAGGGTGACTGGGAAACCTTTTAAGCACGCGTGTAGCAAGGATGTAAAGGCCTGCCGTTGGTTTGCGTGCCGACTAAAATCTGCGGCTCATGAACAACGGCACGCCCCCCATGGACACCTTGTCGGTCCAAAGAATGCGGCGATCGCGGACCCTGGGCGTTTTGCTTGCCGTGTTCTTGCTGGCCGGTGCCCTGGGGTACCTGGTGGTGAAAGATGCGGTGACCAATACCGTGGAACACCAGGCGCTCGCCATAGCCGAAATCGTCGCCAACCAGGCGACCACAGCGCGCTCGGTCTATTCCCACGATGTGGCAGAAAAACTGGTGGAAGAGCGCGTAGTGACCCTGCTGGGCCAGATGCCCGCGACAGACGCCATCCCGATTCCTTCGAAGTTTTTAAAACTGGTGGGCCAGGCGACCTCGGCCCAATCGAACAAGCTCTACGAATACAAGCCCGTCAGCCGCTGGAACCTGGAACCTAGCCAGGGCCTGGGGGACGACTTCTTGCGCTGGGCCTGGCCGCAACTTGAAAAGCAGGACCGCGCCAAGCCCGTGGCCCCGATTGCCTGGCAGGCGGTGTCGCGCTACGAGCAGCAGAACGGCCAGCGCGTGCTGCGCTATCTGATTGCCGACCCCGCGTCGCAGCAGGCCTGCGTGGCCTGCCACAACAGCTTTGAGCAACGGCCCGAAATCATGGCCATGCGCGCTGCCAGCGGCGTGCCCGTGGGCAAGCAGTGGGTGCAGCACCAGCTGCTGGGTGCCCTGTCGATCACGGTGCCGCTGGACCGGGCGGAACAGGTGGCCGGCATCGAGATTCGCCGCGCCAGCGTGTTCATCTGTGCGATTTTGGTGGCCAGTTTTCTGGCCATGGCCTGGTTCAACGCCCGGCTGGCCAGGCGCGAAACCAGTCTGCTTGAGACTGCCCTGCGGCTGGAAAACGCCGAGCGGGAGATGCAATCTGCCCAGGCCTTGCTAGAGGCCAAGCAGGGCGTGGAGTCCGCGCTGACCGAGCTGTCCAGCTACATGCAGGCAATCGACCAGCACGCAATGATGTCGGTGTCCGACAGCATGGGCCGCATTCTGCAGGCCAACGACAAGCTGCTGGCCTTGAGCGGCTATACCCTCGACGAACTGCTGGAGCAGGACTACCGGGTGCTGAATTCGGGTACCCATGGCGCAGCCTTCTGGGAGCAGTTCTGGCACACCATCCGGGCCGGCAACACCTGGCGCGGCGTGATCTGTAACCGCAACAAGACGGGAGATTTGTTCTGGGTGGACGCAGCCGTGGTGCCGTTGAAGGACGGCAAGGGCCAGGTGGCGCGCTTCATCTCCATCTGCATCGACGTGACCGAGCGCAAGCTGTCCGAGCAAAGCATGCTGCACGTGGCCACCCATGACGTGCTGACGGGGCTGGCCAACCGCCGCCTGCTGCGCGAGCGCATGGCCCACGCGCTGAACGACGAACGGCGCGCCAGCGCGCTGGCCGCCGTGTTGTTCATTGACCTGGACGCGTTCAAGGTGATCAACGACTCGCTGGGCCATGACGTGGGCGACGCACTGCTGGTGCAGGCTGCGCAGCGCCTGCGCGCCTGTGTGCGCAGCGAAGATACCGTGGCGCGCCAGGGGGGTGATGAATTCATCGTCTTCATGCCGCACCTGGAAAACGCCCATGGTCCCGCCACGCTGGCCGACAAGCTGGTGGCCGCGCTGTCCCAGCCATTCCACGTGGACGGCCGGGAGCTGAACATCGGTTGCAGCATAGGTATCGCGGTCTACCCGGTCGATGGCGAAGATGTGGACTGCCTGCTGAAGCACAGCGACACCGCCATGTACCGCGTCAAGAAGGAAGGGCGCAATGGCTACCGGTTTTACGCGCAATACATGGACGCCGGGGATTCGCGCCTTTAGCGGTTTTGGCCGCTTCAATGCCTTTTATGCCTGTGGCGCAAATACCCTCTGCGTAGGCAGCTATCAAAATGGAAGCAAGCGCGGCGATGGGCCGCGCTTGCCAGGCGTCGCAACTAGGCGTTGGTCGCCTGCACCAGCTGGGCCAACTTGGACTTGGCCGTGCCGGATTCGATCGCGGTCCGCGCCAGCTGCAAGCCCGCTGCCAGCGAATCGGCCACATTGGCGGCATACAGCGCAGCGCCGGCGTTGAGGATCACGATGTCGCGTGCAGCGCCGTGGTCGTTGTTCAGCACGCCCATCAGCATGGCTTTGGATTGCTCAGGCGTGTCCACGCGCAGATTGCGGTGGCTGGTCATGGTCATGCCGAAGTCTTCGGGGTGGATTTCGTATTCGGTGATCTCGCCATTCTTCAGCTCGCCCACCAGGGTGGCAGCGCCCAGGCTGACTTCGTCCATGCCGTCCTTGCCGTAGACCACCAGCGCATGCTCGGCGCCCAGGCGCTGCAGTGCCCGCACCTGGATGCCGACCAGGTCCTGGTGGAACACGCCCATCAGGATGTTGGGGGCGCCAGCCGGGTTGGTCAGCGGGCCCAGGATGTTGAAGATGGTGCGCACGCCCAGTTCCTTGCGCACCGGGGCCACGTTCTTCATGGCCGGGTGGTGGTTGGGGGCGAACATAAAGCCTATGCCCACATCGGCAATGCACTGCGCAATGGCTGGCGAGGCAAGGTTGATGTTGACGCCCAGGCTTTCCAGCACGTCGGCGCTGCCGCTGCTGCTGCTGACGCTGCGCCCGCCGTGTTTGCTGACCTTGGCGCCGGCTGCCGCTGCCACGAACATGCTGCAGGTGGAGATGTTGAAGGTGTGCGAACCGTCGCCGCCGGTGCCCACGATATCCACCATGTGGGTGGTGTCGGCCACGTGTACCTTGTTGGAGAACTCGCGCATCACCTGGGCGGCGGCGGTGATCTCGCCGATGGTTTCCTTCTTCACGCGCAGCCCGGTGACCAGCGCCGACATCATTACCGGCGACATCTCGCCGTTCATGATCAGCCGCATCAGGTGCAGCATCTCGTCGTGGAAGATTTCGCGGTGTTCGATGGTGCGTTGCAGGGCTTGTTGGGGGGTGATCATGGGTGTTTCCGGTTCAATGGTGGGGAGTGGCCGAAAGCGCCAGCTTGACGCCAAAGGCCACGAACAGCGCGCCTGCGCCTTGCTCCAGCCGGTGCATGCCGCGCCGTACGGCGCCCATGCGGCGGGCCGCCCAGGCCGCCAGCACGGCGTAGCCCAGGTTGATGGGGATGGCATTCACGTTGAACAGCAGGCCCAGCAGCACAAACGACAGGGTCGGGTGCGCCGCGCCGGGCGTGATGAACTGCGGCAGAAAGGCCAGGAAGAACAGCGCTACCTTGGGGTTCAGTGCGTTCGTCCAGAAGCCTTGCAGAAATACCTTCTTTAAGCTTTTTGGGGCGCTGGCGCTGGTATCACCTGCGGGGGGAGCTATTGAATCTGTAGCATCTGTCGGTTTGGGCGCACGCAGCATCTGGATGCCGACCCACACCAGGTAGGCCGCGCCCAGCCACTTCAGCACGGTGAAAGCCGTGGCCGAGGCGGTGATCAGCGCGCTGACGCCAATCGCAGCGGCAAAGATGTGCACAAAGCAGCCGCCGGTGATGCCCAGTGCCGCCACCACGCCGGCACGCCAGCCGCCACGCAGGCCGTTGGCCAGGATGTAGAACACATCCGGCCCCGGCGTCAGGTTCAACAGCCAGCCAGCGCCGACAAACAGCGGCAGGTGCTGTATGCCCAGGCCGTCAAGGCTGAAGGGGGTCATCGTGCGCCCTGGTCCAGGAAGTTCTTCAGCATGGCGTGGCCGTGCTCGGTGAGAATGGACTCGGGGTGGAACTGCACACCCTCGATAGCCAGCGTCTTGTGGCGCACGCCCATGATCTCGCCGTCATCGGTCCAGGCGGTAATCTCCAGGTCCGCCGGGCAAGTGCTGCGTTCGATGGACAGCGAGTGGTAACGGTTGACGGTGAACTGTTCCGGCAGGCCTGCGAACACGCCTTGCTGGGTGGTGGTGATCACACTGGTCTTGCCGTGCATCAGCTGCTGGGCCCGGATGATGGTTCCGCCAAAGGCCGCGCCGATGGCCTGGTGGCCCAGGCAGACGCCGAGGATGGGCAGCTTGCCGGCGAAGTGCTGGATCGCGGCGACCGAAATGCCGGCTTCTTTAGGCGAGCACGGGCCGGGGGAGATCACCAGCCGGTCCGGTTTGCGCGCGGTGATTTCCTCGATGGTGATTTCGTCGTTGCGCACTACCTCCACGTCGGCGCCCAGTTCACCGAAGTACTGGACGATGTTGTAGGTGAAGCTGTCGTAGTTGTCGATCATCAGCAGTTTCATGCGGATACCCCTGCTTGGTTTTGTGCTGCGTGGATTTTGTCAAACGTGCGTTGCTCATAGACGATGGACGCATCGATCATGGCGCGGTAGGTGGCTTCCAGAATTTCCGGCGGCGCACCCAGGCGGGCGGCCTGGGCCTTGACGCGGGCGACGATGAACTCGACCCGCTCCAGATCGACGATCTGGTCGGCGCGTTGCTTGATGCGCGCAGCCTGGGTCATGTAGTCGCTGCGCTCGGCCACCAGGGCGACGATGCGCTCGTCCAATGCGTCGATGTGCTGGCGCACCTCGGCCATGGTGGTGCAGTGCTGGGCTTTGATGGGCGTGCTCATTCCAGGCCTTCCTCCACGAGTTCGCTGGCGCGCAGCAGAGCCCGGGCCTTGGCTTCGGTCTCTTTCCACTCCAGTTCGGGGACCGAGTCGGCCACCACGCCAGCTGCGGCCTGCACGTACAGCGTTTGGTCCTTGATGATGCCGGTGCGTATGGTGATGGCCACGTCCATGTCGCCCGCGTAGCTGATGTAGCCGCAGGCGCCGCCGTACAGGCCGCGCTTGGTGGGCTCCAGCTGGTCGATCAGCTCCATCGCATGCACTTTGGGCGCGCCGGTCAGGGTGCCGGCGGGGAAGGTGGCTTTGAGCACGTCGATGGCGCTCATGCCGTCCAGCAGCGTGCCTTCTACATTGCTGACGATGTGCATCACATGGCTGTAGCGCTCCACCGCAAAGGCTTCGGTGACTTTGACGCTGCCGATCTTGGCGATGCGGCCAATGTCGTTGCGCGCCAGGTCGATCAGCATGACGTGTTCGGCGCGTTCTTTCGGGTCGGCGATCAGCTCGGCTTCTACGGCCTTGTCGGCTTCGGGCGACGAGGCGCGGGGCCGTGTGCCAGCCAGCGGGCGGATGGTGACCTTCTGCTCACCGCCGGGCATGGATTCCTGGCGGACCAGGATTTCGGGCGAGGCCGCCACCACATGGAAGTCGCCCATGTTGTAGAAGAACATATAGGGCGAGGGGTTCAGCGCTCGCAGCGCGCGGTACAACGACAGCGGAGATTCGGTGAAGCGCTTCTTGATGCGCTGGCCGACTTGCACCTGCATGAAGTCACCGCCGGCGATCAGCTCCTTGGCGCGTTCTACCGCTGCGATGTAGTCGGCCTTGGCGAATTCGCGTTCGGTGGGGTGGCTTTGCGTGGGTTTGACGATGGGCGCGCTGACCGAGTACTTCAATTGCTCCTTGAGCTCGCGCAGGCGCTTCTTGGCGGTGGCATAGGCCTCGGGCTGGCCCGGGTCGGCGTAGACGATCAGATACAGCTTGCCGGACAGGTTGTCTATCACCGCCAGCTCTTCGCACTGCAGCAGCATGATGTCAGGGCAGCCCAGGGTGTCGGGCGGGCAAGTGGCTTCGAGCTTTTTCTCGATGTAGCGCACCGCGTCGTAGCCAAAGTAGCCTGCCAGGCCGCCGCAGAAGCGCGGCAGGCCGGGGCGCAGCGCCACTTTGAAGCGCTTTTGGTAGGCAGCGATGAAGTCCAGCGGGTTGCCGTGGTTGGTCTCCACCACGACGCCGTCACGCACCACTTCGGTTTTTGCCTCAGCACCAAAGCCGCTGGCGCGCAGGAAGCTGCGGGCTGGCAGACCTATGAAGCTGTAGCGCCCAAAGCGCTCGCCGCCAACCACCGATTCCAGCAGAAAGCTGTAGGCACCGCCGTTGCGCGTGTAGGCCAGTTTGAGGTAGAGCGAGAGCGGGGTTT
>JAPLPK010000148.1 GCA_026400275.1 Burkholderiales bacterium | reverse complement strand
CGCCCAGTCTGCGTTCTGATGCGGCCAATTCCAAGTCTGCATGCTCCTTGGCTATATGCGTTTCGCGTACCTCAATGGCGCGGGCCATGACGTGGGCCAGCTTGTTGATGTCGTCCTTTAAAAGGTAGTCACTAAATCCTAGTCGTATGGCATCTACTGCGGCCGCCTCACCGATTGCTCCAGACAGCAGGATGAAGGGCGGTGGCCTGTGTCGCTGCCGAAGCTGGTTCCAGGCGTCTATGGCGGTAAATCCTGGCAATTTGTAATCCGCCAAAATGACGTCAAACGTTGACGTTTGCGTTAACCTATCAAAGGCTGCAAGTGTTTCTACACGGGTGACCTCACATGCTAGGCCTTGTCTGCGCAACGCCATGACAACCAGTTCATGGTCGACTGAGGAGTCTTCCAGGTGGAGGACCTGGATTGGACAGGCGTTGGATATGTTTTGCATGCCGTACTTTTACTGATAGTGATGCGAAAAATACGCGGTAGTAATCACTCTAGATGGGCCATTCCGATTGATTTTTCTGATTTTTCGGTAACAGGATGTGAAATAGAATTACTATCCGTCTACAACGAGGCAATTTGTCCAAGGGCTTTCCTGCAGCGACGGAGAATACATGCAAACAGAGCCTTCCATATCTACAGGACCTGTAGTTAAGCTGCCGGTAATACTGGTTGCCGAGCTGCAGGATTCTTTGATGGTGGTTATGCACGACCTTAGCCGGCTGGAAGGTTTGCTGAGCCACACGATGGATAACCTGATGACTCGCTTCAACAGCGTGAATCTTGGCTTGCAGTCTGTACCTTTGCCAGACACCCCTGAGGTTGAGGATGTCCGGAGCAATCTTCGTGCAGCAGTAACTGAACTGCAGTTTCAGGACATGGCCTCGCAATTGATTGTGCACACTACTCTGATGCTGCAAGGCTGTGCCTTCCGTTTGGCATCGGAAACAATGGGGCAAGAAGAAGGGGAGGAGGCTGCGCCGTTTGAGTCGTTGTCTCCGGATCGCCCTAATCCGGTAACTCAAAGCGAGATGGACGCGGGCTCTGTTGAACTTTTTTGAGCCGTCCAAACCCTGTATCTAACATCCACGAGCACTCTCTTCTTTAGCTGGAGTTTTTCATGTATTCGATTCTTGCCGTTGACGACTCACCCTCAATGCGAAAGATGGTGTCATTTACTTTGACCGGGGCTGGCTACCAAGTCATTGAGGCTGTCGATGGGCAAGATGCTTTCGAAAAAGCCCAGTCTCACACCATTGATTTGGTGCTTGCCGACCAAAACATGCCGAGGCTTGACGGAATAGGTCTTACCCGGCTACTGCGTGAGCACCCGAAGTTCAAAACCATCCCCATTCTGATTTTGACTACGGAGTCGAGTGATCAAATGAAGCAGGCTGGTCGCAGCGCTGGTGCTACTGGGTGGCTTGTTAAGCCTTTTGACCCCACACGACTGATCGAAGTAATTCAAAAAGTTATTCGCTGACCAACGGTGGTTTGGTAAGGCAACACAGGAGTTTGTATGGCTGAGATGCACCAAGAGAGTTCGGGCGCTGATTTTGATCTGACGCAGTTCTATCAAATTTTCTTTGAAGAAGCTGGCGAAAATTTGGATCAAATGGAGCAGATGCTGCTGGATCTTGACCTGGCTAATACGGATGATGAAGAGCTCAATGGGATTTTTCGTTGCGCCCACTCGATCAAGGGCGGTGCAGCCACATTTGGATTTTCGGATGTAGCCGAGCTAACCCATCAAATGGAGTCTCTGCTCGACCGCTTGCGGCGCCATGAGTTGAAGTTGATTCCCCCCATGATCGATGCTTTGCTGGAGTCCGCAGATGCATCGCGCAGTTTGTTGGCGCGGCACCAGGCGGGCGGCGAGGGGACTGCCGTGTCTACGTCTGCTTTGGTGAAGCGAATTAGCATATTGGCCGCCGGTGAAGTTCCGCCTCCTGCAGTGGCCGCACCAGCGCCAGCGGTGCCGGCTGTGACGGTCGCCCCGATCGCCAGCAATAAACCCGGAGGAACCCGCTCCTTGGAAATTCGCATTGGCCCGCTGGAGCGCCCAGAGCAAGCGGATCCAATACATGAGTTGTTCAGAGATATTCCAGGCTTGGGTTCCGTGACCAGTTTGCCGAGCGACCAGCCTGACACCCGTGTTTTTGCGGTTGAAACTACGTCCACAGATGCAGATCTACTCGATTTGTTCGTGTTTCATGTTGCCAAAGAAAAAGTCCTGATCCGTGATCGGGCTGAAGCAGCAAGTGCTGTTGTGGCTGAAGCTGCTCCTTCGGTTGCGGAGGCTGCCGGTGCCGCAGTGTCGCCAGCCAGCGAGGAAGAGTACGGTTTTTTTGTGGGGGCGCCCGGTCACCCGGAGGAGCGTGCGGCAGTCGTTTCTGTAGATGGACCCAAGGCTGGCAAAGCTGAGCCTAAAGCGGCCGCCCAGACGCCTCTTGAGGCCACCACTATCCGCGTAGATATTAAAAAGGTTGATCAATTGATCAACCTGGTGGGTGAGTTGGTTATTACTCAAGCCATGCTGGCCCAAAACAGCCAAGGTTTGGACCCCGCCATGCACCAGCAACTGTTTGCGGGTCTTGCGGATCTGGACCGCAATACCCGGGACTTGCAGGAATCAGTGATGTCTATCCGCATGATTCCGATGTCGATAGTTTTCAGTCGCTTCCCTCGAATGCTGCGTGATTTAGCCAACCGCTTGGGCAAGAAGGTGGATTTTGTGACTCAGGGTGAAGCTACAGAGTTGGACAAAGGCTTGGTAGAAAAGATTACCGATCCGTTGACGCATTTGGTACGCAATAGCTGCGACCATGGGATTGAAATGCCGGAAGATCGTCTTGCGGCAGGCAAATCTGAAAATGGCACCATCACGCTGTCTGCTGCACACCAGGGCGGTTCTATCGTGATTGAAGTCCGAGACGATGGCCGCGGCATGTCGCGCGAGAAAATCTTACGCAAAGCCCGGGAGCGCGGGCTTGATGTCAGTGACGGTATGTCTGATTCAGAAGTGTGGCAGCTGATTTTTGCCCCAGGTTTTTCTACTGCCGATGTCGTGACAGATGTGTCCGGGCGTGGCGTCGGCATGGACGTCGTCAAGCGCAATATTGCCTCGCTCAACGGAACGGTTGATATTGATTCCAGCGAAGGTTTTGGCATGAAGGTGTCTGTACGCCTTCCGTTGACGCTGGCCATCATGGATGGTATGTCGGTCAGCGTGGGGGATGAGGTCTACATACTACCCTTGTCGTCTGTGGTGGAGTCTTTCCAGGTCAATGATGAGTCTGTTAGTACGGTTGCACAGGGTTCGCAGCTGGTTAAGGTTCGCGAGGAATACATGCCCGTGATCGCCCTGGAAAAGATTTTCCAAGTGCCTATCCTTGACGCAGACAAGGCCAACAACATCATGGTGGTTGTGGAGTCAGAAGGTAGCCGTGTGGCCCTGCTGGTGAACGAGTTGCTGGGGCAGCACCAGGTTGTGGTGAAGAACCTTGAGTCCAACTATCGCAAAGTCTCTAATGTGTCTGGCGCCACCATCATGGGCGACGGTAAAGTGGCATTGATTCTGGATATTGGTGCGTTGGTGCGCCGCTCGCGCCATTGATGCTGTAGCGTCAGCGCAAACTGTTAGACCTTGAAGGAGAGAGATATGGGTGCAATGGAACGAGCAGATGATTTGACTACTGCTGCACGGGAGTATTTGACTTTTAGGTTGAGCCAGGAGGAGTACGGCATCGACATTCTCAAGGTGCAGGAAATTCGTGGATACGAGCCCCCTACGCGTATCGCCAATGCTCCAACCTTCATCAAGGGGGTGGTTAATTTGCGTGGCACGATCGTGCCTATCGTGGACATGCGGCTCAAGTTCAACTGCTCAGAGGCCGAGTACAACAGCTTTACTGTCGTCATCATTTTGAATCTGCGTAGCCGCATCGTGGGCATTGTCGTGGATTCGGTAAGTGACGTGCTCGAGCTTGCCGCTGACAGCATCAAGGCTGCGCCAGATATCGAAAGCATCATTGACAACGGCTGCATACTGGGATTGGGCTCGGTAAATGAGCGGATGCTGATTTTGTTGGACATTGAGCGGCTAATGTCGGGCGCCGATATGGCTTTGTCTGCCGACTGAACCGTGCTTCTCCATGCTTCAGAGCTATTCACCTGCTGCAGCCAATAACGGTCCTGTTGCCGAGGGCCGGGAGTTCATTTGGACGGACGCTGATTTCGAGCGCGTCCAGTCGCTGATATACAAGCATGCGGGTATCAAATTGCACGATGGCAAGCATGCCATGGTGTACAGCCGCTTGTCGCGCAGGTTGCGTGAAACGGGGCATGCTAGTTTCCATGAATACTTGGGGTGGCTTGAGCGCTCCGATGGCCCAGAGTGGCAAGAGTTTGTGAATGCCCTCACCACTAATCTGACCGCTTTTTTTCGCGAGCAGCACCATTTTGAAATGCTTGCTGCTTTGCTGAAGTCTCGGCCCGCAGCTACCCCCTGGAACGTTTGGTGCAGCGCATCCTCTACGGGTGAAGAGCCGTACTCGATCGTCATGACAGCGATGGAGTCCTTGGGGGCTGGTGCTGCATTCAAGTTGGCGGCCAGTGACATTGATTCCAAGGTGTTGGCGTCGGCTGCGCAAGGCATTTACCGCTTGGACAATCTCAAGGGGTTGGACCAGGCTCGGATGCAAAAATTCTTGTTGCGGGGCAAGGGCGAAAACGCAGGTTTGGTGCGTATCAAGCCCGAACTGCGTCGCATGATTGATTTTCTGAGTATCAATTTAATTCGTAACGACTGGCCGTTCCGGGATCCGTTTGACGTTGTCTTCTGTCGCAATGTCATGATTTATTTCGATGCCGCAACCCAGCGGGCTGTGCTGGAGCGCATTCATCGCGTCATGAAGCCCGGTGGTATGTTGTTTGTGGGTCATGCGGAAAATTTCAGTGAATCTCGGGACCTGTTCATATTGCGTGGGAAGACGTGCTATGAACGCTGCTGAATGTTTTTTTTGCCGTGGTGGTTCGTGGCTTGGTATGCAGGCGATAGGCTCTATTGCGTTGGATGATTGACGACTATGGATATTCCTAGAACTGCGGGCCCTACTCTCGCCCAGCGCATGGCGGCGGGTGAGTTTCCCATTGGACCAGATGCTGATCGTCGTCGTGCTGCGCGGGTGGGGGCATTGCCCGGCGGCAGGCCGTTGGGCGAACGTGACTGCACGCTTGAGCAGTTGAAGAGCCGTCCTCGTAAGCCGGGCGAAGCTTCTTTTTTCTACGCAGATCACCATTTCCAGTTCAACGCGGTTAAGGTACTTCCTGGTGAGTACTTTGTGTCAGATGAGAGCCTAGTCATCATGACGGTGCTGGGGTCTTGTATTGCAGCATGTTTGTGGGACAGCCGGGCTCAGGTAGGTGGGATGAACCATTTCATGTTGCCTGATGGCGATGATGGCTCGGGTGCGGGACGCTATGGTTCCTACGCCATGGAGCTGCTTATCAATGAGATGCTCAAGAGCGGTGCTCGTCGGGAAACCATGCAGGCCAAGATTTTTGGTGGCGGCCAGGTGATGTCCAATTTCACCACCATGAATGTGGGTGAGCGCAATACGCAGTTTGTAATTGACTACTTGCAGACGGAGCGTATTCCGTTGCTGTCGCAAGATGTGTTGGATATTTATCCGCGTAAAGTATGCTTTTTCCCCGTGACGGGTAAGGCTATGGTGAAGCGTCTGGCCCATGCACATCCAGACCAGGCGGTGACGGAGCGGCGTGGCAATGTGGCTACGGTGGTGAAGTCCACTTCGGGTGGATCGGTCGATTTGTTTTAGTCAGGTGGGGTGATGAAGAAGATCCGTGTGTTGGTAGTGGACGATTCGGCTTTGGTGCGTAGTTTGTTGACAGAAATCATCAACCGCCAAGCTGATATGGAGTGCGTAGGTGCGGCTAACGACCCTTTGATTGCGCGTGAAATGATCCGCAGCCTGGATCCCGATGTGATTACCTTGGACGTGGAAATGCCGCGCATGGACGGTATCGATTTCTTGGGCCGTCTGATGCGCCTGCGCCCCATGCCCGTGGTGATGATTTCGACAATGACCGCCCAGGGGGCTGAAGTTACCATGCGCGCCCTAGAGTTGGGGGCTGTGGACTTTGTTGCCAAACCGCGTATCGGTTTGGCTAATGGATTGAAGGATCTGGCTGCAGAAATCGTGGACAAGGTGCGTGTCGCATCGGTGGCCCAGTTCCGCCGCCCCCCGGCGCTAGCACTGGGTGAGCAAATTGGCGCGGCACCCACGCCAGTAGCGCGCCCTTCCAATACTTTGATAGGGCGATTGTCTACAGAGAAAATGATCTGTATCGGGGCTTCCACCGGTGGCACCGAGGCGATCAAGGAAATTTTGGTGCGCATGCCGGCAGATGCGCCAGCTATTGTGATCACCCAGCATATGCCGCCTGGTTTCACGACCAGCTTTGCGGCTCGTTTAAACAGCTTGTGCCAGATCACGGTCAAAGAAGCGGCGCAGGGCGAACGCATACTGCCCGGCCATGCCTACATTGCGCCGGGCGGAAAGCAATTCCGGGTGGGGCGCAGCGGGGCTAACTATGTGGCCGTGGTGGAGGATGGCGAGCCCGTCAACCGACACCGTCCATCGGTGGAGGTCTTGTTTCTTTCGTGCGCCGAGATGGTCGGCCGGAATGCTTACGGCATCATGCTCACGGGCATGGGCAACGATGGCGCGCGCGCCATGCGTGAAATGCACGACAAAGGTAGCTACAACTACGTGCAAGACGAGGCCAGCTGCGTGGTGTTTGGCATGCCGCGCGAGGCCATTGCCCATGGCGCCGCGGATGAAGTTTTGCCGTTAGACAAAATTGCGCCTGCTTTGCTGACCAAGCTTGGGGCTGGTGGCGACCGTCTGCATAACCGCATTTAACGGTAGTAAACGCAGCGCCAGATGGCTGAAGAAATCTGCCTCTGGCGCAGGAGTTAGCTGCGCATGCAGCTATCACTACCGTAGCAATCAGCTGCTGAGCATCTCCCAGCGTTCTAGTGCAGCTAGTAGTAATTCATCGATCTCTGCATTGCGTTGAGCCAAGGCGGCAGCCTTGGTGGCGTCTGTGGAGTAGATGCTGCCGTCGGCCAACTCCGCGTTGATGGTGGCCTGCTCCTGTTCTAACTGGCTAATCTGTGCGGGCAAGCCATCCAGTTCACGTTGTTCCTTGAAACTGAGCTTGCGGGCTTTGCCGGCCGTTGACGTCGTAGTTGTCGATTTTTGCTCTGCATTTGATGGCGGCACCTGTTGATCTGGTGAACGCTGTGGCGTACTTTTTCTATTGGTTTCCGCAATCATTTTGGCGCGCTTGCTCTGGATCAACCAGTCTTGCACGCTGCCTTCGTATTCACGCCAGAAGCCAGGACGCTCTTCTGGCTCATGTGCAATGATGCTGGTGACCACGTTGTCCAGGAATGCCCGGTCATGGCTGACCAGGAAAACCGTGCCGTCGTAGTTTTGCAGCAGGTCTTCCAGCAGTTCCAGGGTGTCGATGTCCAGGTCGTTGGTCGGTTCGTCCAGCACCAACACGTTGGCGGGGCGGGCGAACAAACGGGCTAGCAGCAAACGGTTGCGTTCGCCCCCAGACAGGGAGCGGACTGGCGAATTGGCGCGCGCCGCCGAGAACAGGAAGTCACTCAGATAGCTTTTCACGTGTTTGCGCTGGTTGCCGATCTCGATCCATTCGCTGCCTGGACTGATGAAGTCCTCCAGTGTGGCGTCCAGATCCAGTGCGTTGCGCATCTGGTCGAAGTATGCGACCTGTAAATTGGCCCCTTGGCGCACCTTGCCGCTGTCGGGTTGGATTTCGCCCAAAATGAGCTTGAGCAAAGTGCTTTTGCCGGCGCCGTTGGCTCCGAGCAGGCCGACCTTGTCGCCTCGCAAAATGACGTCGCTGAAGCCCTTGACGATGACCTTGTCGCCGAAGGATTTGCTGACATCGGTCAGCTCCGCCACGATCTTGCCACTGGACTGGCCAGACGCCACATCCAGATTCACGCTTCCTTGTGCGTCTCGGCGTGCGACGCGGCTGCTGCGCAGCGCTTCCAAGCGGCTGATGCGGCTTTGGCTGCGGGTGCGACGCGCTTCCACGCCCTTGCGTATCCAGATTTCCTCTTGTGCCAGTAGCTTGTCGGCCTTGGCGCTGATAACGGCCTCCTGTGCCAGCTGCTCCTCCTTCTGCAGCACATACTGTTCGAAGTTGCCAGGGTAGGAGCCAAGCTTGCCGCGGTCAAGTTCCACAATGCGGGTCGCAACGCGGTTCAGGAAGCTGCGGTCATGGGTGATTGTGATCAGGCTTCCTTTGAAGTCGATCAGCAGGTCCTCTAGCCACTCGATAGAGTCCAGATCCAGGTGGTTGGTTGGCTCGTCAAGTAGCAGCACGTCGGGCTTGGCTACCAATGCTTGCGCCAATGCCACGCGCTTCTTGGTGCCGCCAGACAGAGTTCCGACGATGGCCTCGGGGTCTAGATGTAGGCGGTGCAGAGTTTCCTCTACGCGCTGCTCCCAATTCCACGCATCGAAGGCTTCAATTTGAGATTGCAATGCGTCTAGGTCTACCCCGTCGGCGCCGGAAAGATACAAATCCCGGGCTTCAATGACGGCGGCAAGGCCTACGCTGGCGGCTTTGAAGATGGTGACATCCGGGTCTAGTGCAGGTTCCTGGGCCACGTAGGCTATGCGTAAGCCTTGCTGCACGTGCATGGTCCCGTCGTCAGGCTTTTCCAGCCCTCCCAGGATCTTGAGCATGGATGACTTGCCAGCCCCGTTGCGGCCAATGAGGCCTACACGCTCCGTAGTTTCAAGTGAAAAAGCGGCTTTGTCGAGCAATGCGACGTGACCAAAAGCCAGTTGGGCGTCGAGTAGGGTGATGAGTGCCATGTTGTGGCGATTATCCTGCCTTGAAGTGTGTACTTGTGCATGCATGCGGAGGTAGTTGCCTCATCTATCGCTGTGCAACTCAATGTGGGCGGGCGCGGGTGCTAGTCCTTTGGACGCGTCCTAGATGCATTTGGCGACGCGGGTACCTTTTCGTAAGCAAGTAAGTAAATGTGCAGAAGGCGTAGCTCTCGCTAAAATCCGGTATATACTTTAAGGCTGCGCTGATGAATACTACCGAGTAGGTGGTACTCGGCGGCAGGGAAGAAAAAAGAAATTTAATCTTCAGCTTTAAAAAGCATGCTAGAATACAAGGCTTCGCTGATCACAGCGAGTCAAGCAAAGCGAAGTAAAAAGCGCTGAGCTGATCCTTAAAAATATACAGCCGATAAGCGTGGGCGTTTGAATGCGATTGCCAAGTTCTTCGGAACTAGTGCATAGCACTACAAACGCTCATGAAGTAAAAAAGATGTGAACATCAGAAATGAAGTT
>JAPLPK010000166.1 GCA_026400275.1 Burkholderiales bacterium | reverse complement strand
GCACCTGCAACTCGGCGTCACTGGCTACGCCTTCAGCCAACACTTGCAGCCCGATATTGTGGGCAATGCCAGTCAAGCCCTTCAGAAACACCGCATTTCCCGAATTGCGGTCTATCTCCCGAATAAAACTGGCGTCCACTTTCAGATAGTCCAGCCCCAAATCATGCAAGGAGCCGATCTGGCTGAAGTGGTAACCAAAATGCTCCAGTCCGACCCGGCAATGCGCCGCCTTCAGCAGCCGGCACAAAGCCCGGAACGCAGCAAAATGCTTGTACGCGCTAGTCTCCGAGACCTCCACCCATAAGCGCGGCGCAACATCACGGTAGGGCTCCAGCAAAGCCGATATTTTTTGCAGAAATGCAGCGTCGCTCAGCGAATGCCCGGAGAGATTGATGGCAAGGCCCGGCAAACCAGGCTGTTCGCGCAAGGTGCGCAAACCCAAGCTCAGCGCCATCAAATCAATGGCCGGCGTAAGCCGCAGACGCTCGGCTACCGGGAAAAACCGCGCTGCAGGCAGCCAATCCTCGTCCAGACCCAGCTTCAAGCGCATGGGACATTCCTGGTGCAATAACTGCCCCGACAAAGCCACCACCGGGAAGGCCGCCAACGCGACCCATTGCTTATCAAGCGCACCGAGTATCAGCTTGGACCACTGCTCGGATGTTTGCGGTCGCAGCTCGCCCCCTTGCGGCTCTTGCAAAGCCTCCTGCACCACATTGCCATTGGCCGCCTGCGCGCTGGCCAAGGCTGCATCCACCCGGGTCAGCAGTGCGCTCAGCTCCATACCTGGCACAAAGTGTCCCACCCCGATAGCCGCAACCGGGCCGTCTTGTAAAAAAGGCCCGGCCTTCTCGACAAGCTCCTGCATCAAGGCCTCGGCACCCACTCGCCCGAGTTCTTCTCCCGGCAATAGCAGCGCGAAATCTGCCCCATTGAGCCGCGCGGCCAGCAGATCGGCCAGGCGAACCAGCAGCAAGCTACCCGCAACTGCGTCATCGGCCACCAGCGATTGCTGCAAACGTGCAAGAAAGTGGCTGCGGTTGAATAGCCCGGTCAAGGGATCACAATGGGCCTCCAGCCGCATGAGCTCCAGGCGGGCGGCCTCTTCGTCAAACATGTGTTTGAGGCGCCCCACGGTGGTGTTCATGGCCACAGCCAACTGCCGCAATTCAGGCACCTTGGGCTCTTCAATCACCACGAAGCGCCTTTGGCTGATGGCGTTGGCCTGCTGAACAACGGCATTCAAAGGGCTGCGCAAACGCTGCAAGATGAGCGCGCCCAGCAGGCCCCCTACCAAGCCCGCCAATATCAACGCCGCGACCATTTCGTAGGCACTTTTCCACAACGCGCCGTAAGCAAAACGGCTATGGCTTGCCAAGGTCACCACGCCCACCTGCTTCCAGCCATTGCTGATCTGCGCCCGCCCGGCTTGCGCACGGATGGGCAGAAGGCGCACAAACCATGCAGGCGCATCCACATCGCCGGCGGGTGCAACCCGTTCGGTCAACAAACCACCTTGTGGATTGCTCACCCGTATCCACTCGTAGTGCCCACCATCAAAAAGCGAGGCCACAGTTAGCTCCACCATCGTGGCATCCTGGTTGTTCAAACTCAGCGACAAAGCCAGAGCGGTGGCGTTGTCCGTGTTTTTAATGCTGAGCTGGGACTCCAGATAGCTGCGCGCGCTGACCAGCGAGGCGAGCAAGCCTCCCCCCAAAGCCAGCAGCATGCTGGTCACAATGGCAAGCCAAAGCTGGCGGTACAGGGACATGGCGAAATTTTCCTAACGTAAAAAAAGGCAGCGCTATTCAAAGCCCTCGGCTCGGGCCCGCTTGAGCAAGTCTTCCCAACGTGACAGGCGGCCTATGCCACCAATCTTCTCTTCCGACTTGCCCGCCGCTCCCGAAAAAATACCGTCGCTATTGAAACTGAATACCGGCACCAGATCGGGCCGCCGCGAAGCCGGTCGGATGTCTGTGATCAGGTTGTCCAGCACCAAAGGGTCCGCATCGGGCTGGGCGTAGTAGGCCAGAACCATATGGGCAATCGACGGTACGGCATCCGTCGAGCCGGTACGCACCCGGACGTACACCAGTCGCAGCCGGTCCGGCGCGACGCCCAACAGCTTCAGTGTGAAATATTTGGCAATGACAAAGTCTTCGCAATCGCCCCGGCCATTGCCCAATGTTTCCAGCAGAGTTGCCCAGTAGTCTGGTTGACCCCACGCCGTGGGGTCATCGGTAAAAACGATTTGCCGGTTGAAGAATTCGTTCGCGCGTTTAAGGCGGTCCAGCTCAGTGCCACCACCCGCCGATGGCAAAAAGTTGCGCCAGTTCTGGTATCTCTGCACACCGCCGCCGCCCCAACGCTGGGCGACCAGCTCCGCCATGCGGTCAAAATCAGGGGCGGCTGCAATCCAGCTGGCCAATACCCCCAACAGCAACATGCACACGAACCTCAACCTCAACCTACACCAAGTTTTTGCAGCACCAACCCGGCATCTGGAGAGTTCAGCAAGCAAAAAGTGAGCACTCCATCACGGAAAAATATATTCTGTATGCCTTGAGATGTAAAAAAGTGCACCCAAACCGTGGCGAATATGCGTCAATTTATACTCGGGCACCCGCAAGGTATCGCTACGTACACCGGCCCAAAGCCATGCGTTGGGACTCCAGCACGCAACCCCCTCACCTACCTACCTCAATGATTCTAAAGCCCCTTCTTTTTGCCATTGCAAGTATCGGTTTCGCCTCTTTTCAGGTTTGCGCGCAGGTGCCTAGCAACCTGAAGGACGCGGTTGAAAAAGCCGTTCTGCAAAATCCGGAAACCAAGTTTCGCTACCAAAACCTGTCGGCAGCGCGTAGTGAGCAAGATGCAGCCAAAGGGGCCTTCCTTCCCCGGGTGGATTTGATAGACGCCGCAGTGGGTCGCTACCGCGCTGCCAGCCCCAGCTTGGGGGACCGCGCCTACAACGGAGCCAGTGCAACTCTGCAGCTGCGTCAAACCCTGTTTGATGGCAAGGCCACTGCCAGCGAAGTGCGCCGCTTAGGGCACAACCGACTGGTGTCCTACTATGAGTTGCTAGACAGCAGCGACCAGATTGCGCTGGAAGCCATCCGCACCTATCTGGACGTGCAACGCTACCGCGACACACTGGCCCTGGCGCGCGATAACTACGCGGCCCATGTCAGCGTGCACCAGAAAATCAGTGAACGTGTACGCACCGGCGTAGGCCGTCGCGTGGACCTGGAGCAAGCTGCCGGCCGGCTGGCGCTCGCCGAATCCAACTGGTTGACGGAAGCCAGCAACCTGCATGACGTAACCGTGCGCTACCAACGCCTCACAGGCGATGTACCAGCGGCCACGATGGCGGCCTTTCCGGTGCTAGACAGCTATATCCCGGCACGCGCGCAATTCCTGGAAGCGGCCATTGCCCACAACCCGCAGTTTCTGGGTGCGGTGTCCACCATCCGAGCCTACCAGGCCGACCTGGAAGGACGGCGCGCAGCCAATTGGCCCACGTTGGAGTTCCGCGCACGGCAAAGCACGGAACGCAACCAGGACGGGGTACCTGGCCACTACCGCAATGGTGCGCTGGAGCTGGTTCTGAACTACAACCTGTACCACGGAGGCAGCGACAGCGCCCGTATCAGCCAATATGCCGCCAAGCTCAACGCTGCCTATGACCTGCGTGACAAAGCCTGCCGCGACCTGAGCCAGACCGCACAAATTGCCTTCAACGACATCCAGCGCCAGGGCCAGCAAATAGCGCTGCTATCGCAGCATGAGCTATCCACTGCCAAGGCACACGAAGCCTACCGCCAACAGTTCGATATTGGCCAACGCTCGCTGCTGGATCTGCTGGATACCGAAAACGAACTATTCCAGGCCCGCCGCTCATTGGCGAATGCCGGCTTTGACCTGCAACTGGCCAAGGCCCGCGTACTGGCGGCATCCGGCAATTTGCTGAGCGCCCTGCAACTGCGTCCGCTGGAAACAGAAATGCCACCTGCACCGGGTGGCAACACTGAAAACGACGCACTACTGCAGTGCAATCTGGCCATGCCCGAAGCCATTGAGCTGGACAAAACCGGACTCCCTTCGCTGTAACAGACAGACTGCAGCCCTCCACGGGCTGCAGCTGCGCAGCGTTTAAAACTCTTTGACGATCGAGTAGGTCAGGCCAGCAGTGCCTAGCATGTCGACCTGGGCATGCCAACCGGAATCAAACTTCCAGCCTACTGCCGGCACGATGGCGGGCGAGAAACCATTGTGATTCAGGGGCACCTTGTTCTCATAGGGTGGCTTGTAGCCATACAAGATGCCCGCCGACCATTTCAGGTACACCTTGGGATAACTGTCAAACACGCCGTAATAACTCTTGCCCAGGTAGACGTAGCCGCTGTCCTGGCCAAAAGAGTTGGTGAACAGCGCCAGTCCGTAAAAGCTGTTGTCGGCGGTGGACTCACGCTCCAGGCCCAGCAAATGCACCGGGCGGTGCTCGGGGTTGTAGCTGTAGTGGGTGGTGTGCGGGCTGAACTCGATACGCCAACGGTGGGGCTGGTCTGCACTGTCGGTGGCGGTCTGGGCCATCGCACTGCCGGTCAGGCCGAGCAATGCGCAGAAAACAAACTGCCAGGGGCGGATGAAAGCGTCCATAGTATTCAGGGATGTGGGGTAAGAATGCTCAGGCCGGCGCACCGCGCACCGGCCCAAAAACAGCCGCAGATTGTATAGCTACAAAATTAATAGCACATTAAGCAGCTAACACCTGCGCCAAACGCCCCATGCACCACAAGGTGGCGCCACGATAAAATCCTGCGTCCCTGCGCCAGCACTGGCCCGCGAGCTACAGGCCCCACAGACCAGCATCATTTGTATGGAGCGAACACATGGCTCAGCCATCCTTTTTCAATAACGAGGCCTTAACGCCGATACCGCAGGCGCAGCGCGTCTTCGGCTGGTCGGCCCATGCCGCACTCTGGTTCAGCCTGGGGGTTGGCCTGCTGGTGATGCAGATCGGCGCCTATCTGGTACCCGCCGTCGGCACGCGCGATGCCGTGCTGGCAATTGTGCTGGGCTCCCTCGTCGGCTCCGGCCTGCTAGCCTGGACGGCGCGCATTGGCTGCGACAGCGGCCTGTCCAGCGCAGGCCTGATGCACGCCACCTATGGCAGCGGCTTTGCACGCCTGCCGGTAGTTCTGAACATTGTGCAACTGCTGGGCTGGACCGCGTTTGAACTGGTGGTGATGCGCGACGGTACCTTGGCCATTGCCAAGGAGCATTTCGGATGGATGCCGCAAGGCAACCAAGGCACCCTGCTGGTCACCCTGCTGTGGGGCGCACTGCTGACCGCGCTGATGGCAGGTTCCATGTTGACCCTGGTGCGCAAATTCATCAGCCGCTACGGCCTGCCGCTGGTGGTGCTGTCGCTGCTGTGGCTGAGCTGGCAGTTCGGCCGCAAACTGATGGAGTCTGACCTGCACGCCTTCTGGACACGGCCAGGCGACGGCAGCATGGGCCTGCTGTCGGCCATGGACCTTGTGATCGCCATGCCCGTGTCCTGGCTGCCACTGGTGGCCGACTATGCGCGCCATGGTCGCCAAGGCCGCAGCGCAATGAGCGGCACCTGGCTGGGCTATGCGCTGGCGAATATATGGTGCTACGCGCTAGGTGTGATGGTGGTCACCGTAGCCGGCCCCGATACCGACCTGGTCACGGCGCTGCTGCTGGCCCAGGGTGGGCTGCTAGCCCTGGGCCTGGTCCTGGTGGACGAAATCGACAACGCCTATGGCGACGTGTACTCAGGCTCGGTCTCGGCCCACAGCCTGGCACCGTGGTGGAGCGTACGGCGTTGGGGCCTGCTGCTGGCCGTGGCCTGCACCGGCCTGGCACTGGTGCTGCCCATGCACAGTCTGGAGCCATTTTTGACCTTGCTGAGCTCGGTATTTGTGCCACTGTACGGCGTGATTTTGGGCCGCCTGTCGCAAGGCACGACCACCGCGTCGCAACGCCTGGTGGAACCCAGCGCAGCCCTGTTGTGGATAGCCGGCATTGCGGTCTACCACCTGCTAACCAACTACGCACCACAGTTCGGCGCCGCCCTACCCACGCTGGCCCTGGTGTTCTTCGTGGCCTGGTTGACGCGGCCTTTACGTATTACCTACGCGCTATAGAAAAGAGAGCTGCTTGCGCAGGTAAAACCTGCGCTACAGGCCTATTTCTTATAAATCCTCACGCAGCCAGCACCTGCATGGGCAGGGGAGCGAACCCGTGGTTCAACGGCCCATGGCCCTGCCCTGTGTGCACGTGGGCGCCGGCTTGAATCGCGCCACGGATATAAGCCCGGGCCTGGCCCACAGCCTCCGTCAACGCCAAACCCTGGGCCAGATACACCGCGATCGCAGACGACAGCGTGCAACCCGTGCCGTGGCCGTTGTGCGTAGCAATGCGGGCCGAGTGCCAGGGCTGGCGGCTGCCGTCGCGCTGGCCCAGCAGGTCTACCAACGCATTACCCGGCAGGTGGCCGCCCTTGAGCAGCACAGCGGGCGCACCCAGCGCCAGTAAATCCGCCACGGCGGGCTCCAGCGTCTCCACGGTATCCACGCTGCGGCCCAGCAGCAGGGCCGCTTCGTCCAGATTCGGCGTGACCACGGTGGCGCGGGGAAACAGCTGGTCCACCAGCACCTGCACGGTCTCAACCGCCATCAAGCGGTCACCGCTGGTAGCCACCATGACAGGGTCCAACACCACGCGTTGCAGCTGGTACTGGTCTATGGCCCAGGCCACCACCTCCACCATCTCGGGTGAATGCAGCATGCCGATCTTCACCGCGTCAGCACCGATATCGTCCAGCACCGCCTGCAACTGGGCCTTCAAGAAGGATGCCGGCACCGGGTGGATGGCGGTCACACCCCGTGTGTTCTGCGCGGTCAACGCGGCCAGCGCCGTCATCCCGTAGCAACCCAGGGCCGCAAAGGTTTTCAAGTCGGCCTGGATGCCCGCGCCACCGCCGCTGTCAGAGCCGGCAATGGACAACAAACGCAGATAGCGGGGAGAAGAGTCAGAAATAGTCATGCCGAAATTATCGGGCCAGCGATGTGATGTAATCCGGGCTTGCGGATGAAACAGGGGTGTCTGGTAAGCGAACCAGACTGAGAAAAACCCTCATACCCGATCCAGATCATGCTGGCGTGGGAAGTTTCTATCAACGACAGCGCCTCGTTTCGTCCCATGTTGAGTTTTTGCAATCGGACGACACCTTGGCTACCCCACTCTCCACCACCATTCTTGGCGCAGGCCTGATGGGCCGCTTGCTGGCCCTGGCGCTGGCGCGCGCGGGCCACGCTGTGCAGGTCTTTGAGGCCGGCGGACCCGAAGCAGAGGGTGCTGCCGCCCGTGTGGCTGCTGCCATGCTGGCGCCGCTGGCGGAATCGGCCATCACCGAAACCAGCGTGGTGCAAATGGGCCAGCATGGGCTCACACGCTGGCCGGAACTGATGGCCGAGCTGGACACGCCGGTGTTCTTCCAGCGCAACGGCACTTTGATACTCTGGCACCGACAAGATGCCTCCGAGGCCAGCCGCTTTGGCCAGCAACTCGCCGCCACCTGCCAGCAGCTACCCAGCCTGCCCGCACCGCAACATCTGGATGCCGCTGCCATCGCCACGCTGGAGCCCACCATCGGCAACCGCTTCAGCCAGGGCCTGCTGCTGCCCGGTGAAGGCCAACTGGACAACCGAGGCTTGCTCAATGCCCTGCTACTGCAATTGCAACAGGCGGGTGTCGCCATGCACTGGCACAGCCCGCGCCAGCCAGAAGATGTCCACAGCGACTGGGTGTTTGACTGCCGTGGCCTGGGTGCAAGCGAACAATGGCCAGCCCTGCGCGCGGTGCGCGGCGAAGTGCTGCGCCTGCATGCACCCGGCGTAGAGCTGCAGCGCCCGGTGCGCCTGGTGCACCCGCGCTACCCGCTGTACATCGCCCCAAAACCCGGCAACGTATTTGTCGTGGGTGCCACCGAGATCGAATCCGACGATATGTCGCCCATGAGCGTGCGCTCCAGCCTGGAGCTACTGAGCGCAGCCTACAGCGTGCACAGCGGATTTGGCGAGGCGCGCATCTTGGAAAGCGCCACCCAGTGCCGCCCCACCCTGCCCAACAACCTGCCCGCGATCCGGCGCATCAAGCCGCGCACGCTGCAAATCAACGGCCTGTACCGCCACGGCTTCCTGATCGCGCCCGCCATGTTGGACGTGGTGCTGGAGCTGGTGCAACACGGCGCGTCCGCGCTGGCAGCGCAATTCGACCTGGCGATAGAAGAAGCATGAACGTCACCATCAATAACATCCCCCAGACGTTGCCCGCAGGCACCACGCTGGCCGACGCGCTGGCGCAGATGCAGGCGCAGCCGCCGTTTGCCGCCGCCGTCAACAAGACCTTTGTGCCGCGCGCGCAGCACCCGCACACGGTGCTGGCCGAGGCCGACAGCATAGAAATCATCCACCCCGTCACCGGAGGCTGACACCATGTCCCACGACCCTCTCATCCTGTACGGCGAAAGCTTCGCCAGCCGCCTGCTGCTGGGCACCTCCCGCTACCCCTCGCCCAGCACCATGGCCGACGCCATCACCCGCGCCCGCCCGGCCATGCTGACCGCCTCGCTGCGCCGCCAGAACCTGGGCGGACAGGACAAAAGCCCCAATGGCTTCTGGGAACTACTACGCCAAACCGGGGTGCCGGTGCTGCCCAACACCGCCGGCTGCCACGGCCGGCAAGAAGCCATCACCACCTCCCACATGGCACGCGAGGTGTTCGACACGCCTTGGATCAAGCTGGAACTGATAGGCGACGACTACACCCTGCAACCCGACACCTTGAACCTGGTGGAAGCCGCCAGCCGCCTGGTGAAAGACGGCTTCAAGGTGCTGCCTTACTGCACCGAAGACCTGGTGCTGTGCCAACGCCTGGTGGACGTGGGCTGCCAGGCCGTCATGCCCTGGGCTGCGCCCATAGGCACGGGCAAGGGCCCGATCAACCCCTACGCCATGCAGGTACTGCGCGAACGCCTGAGCGTGCCGCTGCTGGTCGATGCCGGCCTGGGTCGCCCTTCGCATGCCTGTCAGGTCATGGAATGGGGCTATGACGGCGTGCTGCTGAACACCGCCGTGGCCCTGGCCCAAGACCCCGTCACCATGGCCGGCGCATTTGCCGATGCGGTGGCCGCTGGGCGCAGCGCATTCCTGGCCGGCGCCATGCTGGAACAGCAAGCCGCCCAACCCAGCACGCCGGTGCTGGGCACGCCGTTCTGGCACCACGCACAGGAATAAGTCCATATGCACTCTGCCCTCACCCAAAGCATCCTGGACCACCATAGCGCCATGGCGCTGCCCACCAGCGACGCGGTATTTGACGCCAGCCTGAGTGCAGCTCTGCAACTAGGCTTCATCCCGACTGACGCCCATTGCATCGCCCAGGCCTGGCAAGCCCAGGCTGCGCGCGCCGGCAACACCAGCGACTGGCCCACCGCACCAGAAGACTTTTCAAGTCCGAAGATGCCGACGCCATTCGGCGCGAAGTCCAGGCCGCAGTAGTTGCCGTGCAAGGCACACCCGCCCTGCTGTTCATCAACGACCACTGGCAGCAGGCCATCCAGGCCGGCGCCTACGGGGTCCACCTGGGCCAGGAAGACCTGGACCTGCTGAGCGCCGACGATTTGCATGCCATTCGCAGCGCCGGCCTGCGCCTGGGCATCAGCACCCATGGCTATGCAGAAATGCTGCGCGCAGACCGCGTCAGCCCCAGCTACATCGCACTGGGTGCGGTGTTCCCCACCACGCTGAAAAAAATGGCCACTGCCCCCCAAGGCACGGCCCGCCTGGCCGCCTATGCCTCGCTACTGCGCGACTATCCACTGGTAGCCATTGGCGGCATAGACAGTGAACGCTTGCCCGCCGTGCTGGCCAGCGGAGTCGGCTCGATAGCCGTGGTGCGCGCAATTACCGCCGCCCCCAACCCGGAGAGTGCAGCAGCATCTTTACGCCAGGCCATACACGGCCCGCTGGGCCTGGAGTGAACTTTTTGCGTTAAAAAGCTGCTCGCTTGCAAAATCCAAAAAACTGACGCTATAATTTAAGTCTGTCATATTCCTCAATAGCTCAGTTGGTAGAGCGCCGGACTGTTAATCCGTAGGTCCCTGGTTCGAGCCCAGGTTGAGGAGCCAGAATTTTGAAAAAAGGGCTTACGCCAATCCGTAAGCCCTTTTTATTTCAGCCACCAAGGCTGATGCATATTCCTCAATAGCTCAGTTGGTAGAGCGCCGGACTGTTAATCCGTAGGTCCCTGGTTCGAGCCCAGGTTGAGGAGCCAGCTAAAAGCCCCGCACGCAAGTTCGGGGCTTTTTTGCTTTGGCGCCGACGTATGTAAACCATGCGCTGTGCTGACTGCTGCGATACACAGGCATGCCAGAATGCCAGAGCTGATAGCTCCCGTTCCCATTACCCCCTGTGCCACCGATGAAAAATCTTACCTCTACCCTCTGGCTATCCCTGGCCCTGGCCTGTGCCTCGCTGGGCACGGCATCCGCGCAAGATGCGCCGCAAACTGATCTGCCCCGCGTCAACTTGACCGCAGGCATCTACCAGATCGATACCCAGCTGGCACTAACCCCGCAGCAGCGCGAGATCGGTCTGATGTTTCGCAAGGAAATGCCACAGCAGGACGGCATGCTGTTTGTGTTTGAGCAGCCCGCCACGCAGTGCTTCTGGATGAAGAACACCATCCTGCCACTGACGGCCGCATTCATCGACGACCACGGCACCATCGTAAATCTGGCCGACATGAAGCCGCAAACCACCGACTCCCACTGCTCCGAAAAACCGGTGCGCTATGTACTGGAAATGAATGTGGGCTGGTTCGCCAAAAAAGGCATCAAGGCCGGCAGCAAACTCAGCGGCAAGCCCTTCGAGTTGGCCAAATAAAAAAAGCCCGTCAACGACGGGCTTTTTCTTGAGCGCTAGAAAGCTCAGGCGAAATTCTTTTCCGCAAATTCCCAGTTCACCAGCTTGTCGAGGAAGGTTTCGACAAACTTGGGACGCATATTGCGGTAGTCGATGTAGTAGGCGTGCTCCCACACGTCAACAGTCAGCAGCGCTTTGTCGGCGGTGGTCAGGGGGGTACCAGCCGCACCGGTGTTGACAATGTCTACCGAGCCGTCAGGCTTCTTCACCAGCCAGGTCCAGCCGGAGCCAAAGTTGCCCACGGCGGACTTGACGAAGGCTTCCTTGAAGGCTGCGTAGGAGCCAAACTTGGCGTTGATGGCCGTGGCCAGCGCGCCGCTGGGTTCGCCGCCGCCTTGGGGCTTCATGCAGTTCCAGAAGAAGGTGTGGTTCCAGATTTGAGCGGAGTTGTTGTAGATGCCGCCGCTGGACTTCTTGATGATTTCTTCCAGGGTCAGCGACTCAAACTCGGTGCCCTTTTGCAGGTTGTTCAGGTTGACCACGTAGGCGTTGTGGTGCTTGCCGTGGTGGAACTCCAGGGTTTCCTGGGAGTAAGCAGGCGCCAGAGCGTCAATCGCGTAGGGCAATGGTGGCAGGGTATGTTCCATGTTTTTCCTCGTGGGTTGGTGGTTAACAGAATGATTGTAGAAACTAATTTGCGTGCGCCTGTAGGACTTGGAGAGCAACCTCACCATCGGCCAGGGTTGCCAGCAGGGGCTCGCCGGCTATAGCCTGCACCGTGCTGGTGATGGGCATCCCCAGGGGCGTTCGCAGCAGCGCGTAGCCGCGCTGCAATACCAATAGAGGGTCCAGCAAAGCCAGGCTGCGGTCGGCACGGTCCAGGCGCTCAGCACGCTGGCGCAGCGCGGTTTGCACGCCGGCGGGAAAATCCACCTTTTGCGCAATTAAATGGGTCTTTTCTTGCTGCAATTTTGATAGTGCGGCATAGCGCAGCCGCTGCGCCTGCTGACCCAGCTTCCACTGCTGGCGTGCCACCAGGCTAGAGGGCCGGCCCAGACGCTGGGCCGCGCTGTCCAGGCGCTGGCCCAGGGCGTCCAATTGGCGCAGTGCGGCATCCTGCAGGCGCTGGCCCGCCAATGCCAGCGCACCCAGCCAGACGTCGCGCGGCTGGGCCACCAGCTCGGCTGCCGCCGTGGGCGTGGGCGCGCGCAGGTCGGCGACAAAGTCCGCAATGGTGAAGTCGGTTTCATGGCCTACGCCACTGACCACCGGCACCGGGCTCTGGCAAATGGTGCGCGCCAGTTGCTCGTCGTTGAAGGCCCAGAGGTCTTCCAGCGAGCCGCCGCCGCGCACCAGCAAGATGGCATCTATATGTACCGAATCGGCCTCCGGCGCAGATTCTGCCTGCGCAAAGCGATACAAATTTAATAGCGCCTTGACCAACTCAGCCGGCGCCGCCGCACCTTGCACCAAAGCCGGCACCAGCACCACGGGAATATGCGGCACCCGCCGCTGCAAGGCCGCCACCACATCGTGCAAGGCAGCGGCACCCAAGGAGGTCACCACGCCAATACCGCGCGGCAACGGTGGCAAGGGGCGTTTGCGTGCGGGGTCAAACAGGCCTTCGGACTCCAGCTGGGCCTTGAGCCGCAGAAACTGCTCAAACAAGGCGCCCTGCCCGGCGCGGCCCATGCTCTCCACAATCAGCTGCAGGTCACCACGCGGCTCGTACACACCCAGGCGGCCGCGCACTTCCACCAGCTCACCATCGCGCGGCGCAAAGTCCAGCAGGCTGGCCGCGCGCCGAAACATGGCACAGCGGATCTGGCCTTGGCCATCCTTGAGGTTGAAGTAGCAATGCCCGCTGGATGCGCGCGAGAAGCCCGAAATCTCGCCGCGCACCGCGACAGGATTGAAGCGCGCCTCCAACGCATCAGCAATGGCGCGGCATAGCGCGCCAACCGGCCAGATACGCGGCGCCAATGCTGGGTTTGGGGTGTCCACCATCAGTCCTGGCGCGCCGCAGCGCGGGGTTGGCCGGGCAAGTGCTCCACAGGCGCGGCAAGGGTGGCACAAACCCGTCGAATTTCATAAAAACCCGCGGAAAACGCTGGATTTGTGTGGTAAGTGATTGATTTCACTGGATATTTTTCTGCTTAAATTTTCATCGAAGTGTCACGGACCCGCATGGATGCTGGATTTCGGCGCTGTGACTACAAGTTCTTCACAAAGTTATCCACAGGAAATGTGGGTGGCTTGGGGGTTTCAAGAGATGCGGAACAAAACGCGGATGTCGCAAGCGGCTAAGCCATAATCGCAAAGAATCTATCAGCGCGGAGAGCCATATTGTTTTCGATCATACAAGCCGCAGGCTGGCCCATCTGGCCCCTCGTAGCCTGCTCCATCCTGGCGCTGGCCCTGGTTATTGAACGCTTTCTCAGCCTCAAGACCGCCAAAATTGCCCCACCCAAACTGCTAGACGAGGTGCTGGCCGTGTCCCAGGTGACACTGCCCGCCCCTGGGGTGGTGAACCAGCTGGCGCAAAACTCGCTGTTGGGTGAAGTGCTGGCCAGCGGCATACGCGTGTTGCACACCCACCCGCGCTGCAGCGACGAAGACATCCGCACGGCCATGGAAAGCACCGGCCGCTCGGTCGCCCACAAGCTCGAAAAATACCTCAGTGCCCTGGCCACCATTGCCTCCGCAGCACCATTGCTGGGTCTGCTGGGAACCGTGATCGGCATGATCGACATCTTTGGCTCGCAAACCGGCGGTGGCAGCTCAGGCGGCAACCCAGCCCAGCTGGCACACGGCATCTCGGTAGCGCTGTACAACACCGCTTTCGGGCTGAT
>JAPLPK010000010.1 GCA_026400275.1 Burkholderiales bacterium | reverse complement strand
TCCAGAGCAGCATGCAGTCCATCCAGTCCAAGTTGGATGACCGCGCGGGCACGATCAAGAAGATTGACGAGATTGAAGAGCAGATGGCGCGCCAATGGTGGAAAGCCAAGGATGCGACGGGAGGCAAGTCTGCCGTACCCCTTTCTTCGCGTGCGGGGCTGTTGCCGGCTGAACCTGTCGCAGTGGCCGGCAGTGACATTTCCTATGCGCCTACGGTGCCATCTCCCTTGTTCCCCTCCGTGGCGGCCTCGGCATTTGCACCGACCGAGGTGGCCCCATTGCGGGAAAGTACGCCGCCGACCGAGCCCATGGTGGATATGTTGGCGGCGCTGGATACCCAGATCAATTTTTCCTCTGACGCACACGATGCCGGCGGTTTGGATGATGTGGAGTTTGTGCACATCCCCGAGCTGGACGAGGCTGCGATCCGTTTCGCCAACGGGGATGTGGATGCGGTAGAGGCTGCTATCCAGGCTTTGCTGCGGGCCGAACATGGCGCGGACGGTAACTCCGAACTCTGGGCGACCCTGTTTGATTTTTACCGCGCGACCGATCGCGCGGACCGGTTTGACGTTGCGGGCATTGAATACGCGACCCGATTTGGCCGCTCGGCGCCGAATTGGTTTTCCATTCCTGAGCAGGCGGGGCGCTGGGGGGCGGTCAGTGCACCGGTTACCCAGGCGGACAATGATTTCAACTGGACCAGCCCCAGTGTGCTGGGGGCGACGACGGTGGCGAATCTGCGACTTGCGTTGCAGCGCAGTACGCCTTCCAGGCTGCAGATCGATTGGTCGCACTTGGTGTCTATAGACGCTGCAGCGCTGGAAGGGTTGACTGCCTTGCTGGACAGCTGGACGCACCAGGCGGTGCGCCTGGGCTTTTTGCGTATCGATCGCCTGGAAGCCGTTTTGCAGGGCCAGGCGCGGACGGGGGATGCGGGCGCCAACCAGGCTTGGTGGCGCTTGCGGCTGGACATGCTGCGTATTTTGCGCAACCACGATGCATTTGACATGGTTGCACTGGAGTACTGCATCACCTACGAGGTGTCCCCGCCTTCGTGGCAGGACGTGCGTTGCTCTTGTGTGGTTTTGTCTTCGCCAGACGAAGAGGTTGCTCCCGGTGCGCCGCTTTCACGCCAGCCGACGGACTCCTTGTTCAAACATACCGATATAGGTCCATCCGACTCAATCCAGGGCATGCAACACACGGGCTTAAGCGGGGTAGTCGCGGGTGATGCCGCAGATATATTGGCCAGGGTCGACGTTTGGGCCGACGGTGCAGCTACTGTCGTAGTGCCCTGTGACTACCTGGTTCGGATTGATTTTTCGGCGGCCGGTTCGGTACTGAACTGGGCTGCACTCCACCACGCTGCAGGCCGCAGCGTGCGTTTTACCGGTCTACACAGACTGGCTGCGATTTTCTTCAACATTGTCGGCATCAATGAACATGCCAAGGTGATTCCGCGCAGGAATTGAGCCTTGGCAGCCAGTGCAATCGGGCTGGCTGCATGGATGGCGCTTACCTCTTATTTGGACCCTATGGAGCAGTTTCACGGTACCACCATTCTCAGTGTGCGGCGCAAAACACCGACTGGCATGCAGGTCGCGATTGGCGGTGATGGCCAGGTCACACTGGGTAATATTGTGGTCAAGGGTACGGCGCGCAAGGTCCGCAAATTGCACCATGACCGGGTGCTGGCTGGCTTTGCCGGCGCTACGGCAGACGCATTTACGCTGTTTGAACGGTTTGAGGGTAAGCTGGAAAAACACCAAGGCCACTTGGTGCGTGCGGCCATCGAGCTCACCAAGGATTGGCGCACCGACCGCGTACTGCGTCGCCTGGAGGCCATGCTGGCGGTGGCCGATAGTACGGCTTCGCTGATCATCACGGGCAACGGCGACGTACTGGAGCCGGAAAACGGCATTGTGGCGATCGGGTCGGGTGGTGCCTTTGCACAATCTGCAGCCAAGGCCTTGCTGGACAACACCGATTTGTCAGCCCAGGAGATAGTCAAGAAGTCGCTGGAAATCGCCGGCGAACTGTGCATCTACACCAATATGCACCACACCATTGAAGTTCTTTGAGCTCGCGCGCCAGCCGCAGCTATTGCCCTGAATAGAGTAAGCACCATGTCCTCGATGACACCCCAAGAAATCGTTTCTGAACTCGACTGCCATATCGTTGGTCAGCACCAGGCCAAGCGTGCGGTAGCGATTGCACTGCGCAACCGTTGGCGCCGCCAGCAGGTGCCAGAGGCACTGCGCTTTGAGATCACGCCCAAGAACATTCTCATGATCGGCCCCACGGGTGTGGGTAAAACGGAAATCGCCCGCCGCCTGGCGCGCCTGGCGGATGCGCCCTTCATCAAGGTCGAAGCCACTAAGTTCACAGAGGTGGGCTATGTGGGCAAGGATGTGGATGCCATCATCCGCGACCTGGCCGACATTGCCGTAAAACAAACCCGCGAAACTGAGATGCGCAAGGTGCGCGCGCGTGCCGAGGATGCTGCGGAAGAGCGCATTCTGGACATCTTGATTCCACCTGCCCGCAGCGCCGCCAGCGGAGCGGATTTCGGCTTTACGCCAGCTACGCCTGCCGTGGCGGACAGCACTGCGCGCCAGGCGTTTCGCAAGAAGCTCCGCGAGCACCAACTGGACGACAAAGAGGTCGAGCTGGAGGTGGCGGATGCCAAGGCCCAGCTGGAAATCATGGGCCCGCCCGGCATGGAGGAAATGACCGAGCAGCTGCGCGGCATGTTCAGCCAGATGGGACAACCCAAGCGCAAGACCCGCAAGCTGCGTATCGACGAAGCCATGAAGCTCCTGGTGGAAGAAGAGGCTGCCAAGCTGGTGAATGAGGAAGACATCCGAACCCAGGCTATCCACAATGCAGAGCAAAACGGCATCGTCTTTATCGACGAAATCGACAAAGTGACGTCGCGCTCCGAGGGGTCTGGAGCCGAGGTTTCTCGCCAAGGTGTACAGCGAGATTTGCTGCCCTTGGTTGAAGGTACCACGGTATCGACCAAGTACGGCACGGTGAAAACCGACCACATACTGTTCATTGCATCGGGGGCTTTCCATTTGAGCAAGCCCAGTGACCTGATCCCTGAGCTGCAAGGCCGCTTTCCGATACGGGTGGAGCTGCGGTCCTTGTCGGTGCAGGACTTCGAGGCCATTCTCACCCAAACCCATGCATCCCTGGTCAAGCAGTACCAGGCCTTGCTGGCGACAGAGAGTGTGACGTTGGAGTTCACGCCCGAGGGGATCACCCGTTTGGCGCACATTGCGTTTGACGTGAACGAGCGTACCGAGAACATTGGTGCGCGGCGCTTGTCCACGGTGCTGGAGCGCTTGCTCGATGAGGTTAGTTTTGCGGCTGCCGAGTTGATGGGGCAGACGGTTGTTGTAGACGCCGCTTACGTGGATGTGCGGCTGCAAGAGCTGAGCAAAAACGAGGATTTATCCCGCTATATCCTCTGACCGCAGCAGTCCGGCACCGTGCCGGACTTTTTTGTTACAGCCTGTCGCGGCACCCATCTGAGTTGGCACATTCAGAATGCGCGCTAAGTGCTTAATTTACAACGTATTTTGCACTGCCATACTTGCAGGTTGGCGCCTAAGTCCTTGATTTGATTACAAAAAATACCAGTTGCGGAATGGGCGCAGCCTTTTTTTCCTGCTACAGTGCAAAAAAGTGCAATTAAGTGGTGAAAAGTGCCTTCGCGCGCTCCATCGGGTTGCAACTCTCAAGCAAGGTGGGCAGTAGTTGTGTTTCAAGGGGCTTCGTCTCTCAGTCTGGATGCCAAGGGGCGTTTATCGGTGCCAACCCGGCACCGGGACGTGCTGAGCGCGACTGCGGGCGGCCAGTTGACTATCACCAAGCACCCGCATGGCTGCTTGATGCTGTTCCCCCGCCCTGAGTGGGAGAAGTTCCGCGAACGCATTGCCGAGCTGCCTATGTCGGCCCAGTGGTGGAAGCGCATCTTCCTGGGTAACGCGATGGATGTGGATATGGATGCCACCGGCCGGGTGCTGGTGTCGCCTGAGTTGCGTGAAGCGGCGGGTATTGCCAAAGAAACCATGCTGCTGGGTATGGGGCGGCATTTTGAACTCTGGGACAAGGCCACCTACGATGCCCAGGAGGCCAAGGCCATGCAGGGTGAAATGCCCGAGGTTTTTCAGGATTTTTCTTTCTAAGGCCCTACGGTGGATACGTTGTGGAAACATACCACCGTCTTGTTGGATGAAGCGATTGACGCGCTTCTCGACAAGCCGGACTCCCCTTCCCACAGCGCCGATGGCGCTGTGGCTACTTACGTCGATGCTACTTTCGGCCGGGGTGGCCATTCGCGTCTGCTGTTGTCCAAAATGGCGGTTGGCGATCGCCTGATTGCCTTTGACCACGATCCCGAGGCGATTGCCGAGGCCTCGACCATTGCCGACCCGCGCTTTTCCATCCGCCACCAGGGCTTTCGCCATCTGTCTGAGCTGCCTGACGCCAGTGTCACCGGCGTGTTGATGGATCTCGGCATTAGCTCACCCCAAATTGACAACCCCGCCCGGGGGTTCAGTTTCCGCTCCGATGGCCCGCTGGACATGCGCATGGACCCCACGCGCGGAGAGAGCGTGGCCGAATGGCTGGCAACAGCCGAAGTTCAACAGATCGCAGAGGTGGTACGTGACTACGGTGAAGAACGGTTTGCTGGCCCCATTGCAAAGGCGATTGTCGCGCGCCGACAAGAGCGCGGTCCGATCACCACTACCTCCGAACTGGCCGACCTCGTGGCTGGCGCGGTCAAGACCCGCGAAGCGGGGCAAAACCCAGCAACGCGCACATTTCAGGCTTTTCGGATTTTCATCAATGCCGAGCTGGAAGAGCTGCAGCTTGCGCTGAACGCCAGCCTGCGCGTGCTGCAGCCCGGTGGGCGGCTGGTGGTGATCAGCTTCCATTCGCTGGAAGACCGTATCGTTAAGCAATTCATCGCCAAACATGCCCGTGAGGTGGTGGACCGCCGTGCCCCCGACTGGATGCTGGGCGGCTCTAGCCCTATGCCTTTGGAGTCGCTGGGGCGCGTCAAGCCCAGTGCGCAAGAAGTTGCGGGTAACAAGCGTTCGCGCAGCGCGGTGATGCGGGTGGCACGCAGGACGGCGGCGCCATGACCCGGCTGAACTTGGTGTTGCTGCTCGCCGTACTGGCCAGCGCCTTGTACTTGGTGCGCATCCAGTACGAGTCACGCAGCCTGTTCGTTGAGGTGGACCGAGCGGTCGCCTTATCGCAAAAGCTGGAAATTGAAAATGAGCGTCTGCAGGTGGAGAAGCGCGCCCAGGCTACGCCTTTGCGTGTGGAGAAGCTGGCCAAAGAGCAACTGCAGATGCGCACCAGCTCGCCGGCCATCACCCAGTATGTGACAGTGGCACCCCTGGCCTCCGCCGCTGGAGCGACGCCATGAGCCGCAGCGTCCGATATACCTCTAGTCCGTTGCTGGCCAGCAAAACGCCGGTGTGGCGCAGCAAGCTGGTGGTGGCCGCGATTGCCGTGGGCTTTCTGGGCCTGACGGCGCGTGCGGCCTATATCCAGGTGATTGGCAACGCCTTTTACCAGCACCAGGGCGAGGTGCGCTTTGCGCGCACCCTGGAACTGCCGGCCAACCGCGGTCGCATTCTGGACCGCAACGGGTTGATCTTGGCGTCTAGTGTGATTGCCCCCAGCGTCTGGGCGATCCCCGAGGACGTGGACCACGATCCGGCCAAGCTCAAGCAATTGGCCAAGCTCTTGGAAATGCCCCTGGCCGACCTGAATAAAAAGCTGGACGAAGACAAGAGCTTTGTCTGGATCAAGCGCCAGGTGGACGAGCCGGTGACCCAGCAGATCACGGCCCTTGGCATCAAGGGTATTTATCTGCGCAAGGAATACAAGCGCCAGTACCCCGAGGGCGAGGCGATCGCCCACGTGGTGGGCTTCACCAACGTGGAAGACAACGGCCAGGACGGCATCGAGCTCGCTTTTAACAAGGAGTTGGGCGGCAAGCCCGGCTCGCGCCGCGTCATCAAGGACCGCATGGGCCGCGTGGTGGAAGACATCGGCGACCAGGTGCCGCCGGTCGATGGCCGCGAGATCCAGCTCAGCATCGACAGCAAGGTGCAGTTCTTTGCCTACCAGAAGCTGCGCGACGCCGTGATTGCTAACAAGGCCAAGGCCGGTAGCGTGGTGGTGCTGGACACCGTGACCGGTGAAGTGCTGGCGCTAGCCAACTACCCCAGCTATTCGCCGGACAACCGCAAGAACTTGACCGGTGAGCAACTGCGCAACCGCGCGCTGACCGATACCTTCGAGCCCGGCTCCACCATGAAGCCCATCACCGTGGCGACGGCCCTGGAGTTGGGCCGCATCACGCCACAAACGCCGATTGATACCTCGCCCGGTCGCTACACAGTGACCGGCTCCACCATCACCGACACGCACAACTATGGTTTGTTGACGGTCGAAGGCGTGATCCAGAAGTCCAGCAATGTGGGCGCCACCAAGATTTCGCAACGCATGACCCCCCACGAAATGTGGGATTCGTTCACCGCTGTGGGCTTCGGCCAGAAGCCGCAGCTAACCTTCCCGGGCGCCGTGACCGGGCGTTTGCGGCCCTGGAAGTCCTGGCGTCCGATCGAGCAGGCCACCATGTCTTACGGTTACGGCCTGTCGGCCTCGCTGTTCCAGATGGCGCATTCCTATACGGCGTTTGCCCACGACGGAAAAATCATTCCCGCCACCATGCTCAAGTCGGATGAACCGGCGGTGGGCGTGCAGGTGTTCTCGGCGCAGAACGCTGCTGCCGTGCGCAAGATGCTGCAGCTGGCGGCCGGCCCGGGCGGCACTGGCCCCTTGGCGCAGACCGTGGGTTATTCAGTGGGCGGCAAGTCCGGCACGGCGCACAAGCAGGTCGGCAAAGGCTACGCTAGCAACAAATACCGCGCCTGGTTTACCGGTATGGCTCCGATTGAAAAGCCGCGCATCATCGTCGCAGTAATGGTGGACGAGCCCAGTGCGGGCTCCTACTACGGCGGCATCGTGGCCGCGCCTGTGTTCAGCGAAGTGGTGCAGCAAACCTTGCGCATGATGGGCGTGCAGCCCGACCTGGACGTCAAGGCCCAGGTGGTGTCCAAGGCCGTCGAGGAGTCGTTTTGATGCTGGAACTGCACACGCCTGCCGAAGCGGTAGCCTGGCTGCAAAGCCGGGTGACGGGTGCGCTGCGCGTTGATAGCCGCGCCATCCAGCCCGGTGACGGTTTCATCGCCTGGCCGGGGGCTGCCACCGACGGTCGCAAGTTCGTCCAGGCCGCACTGGCCCAGGGCGCAAGCGCCTGTCTGGTAGAGCAAGAGGGCAGCGCGGCCTTCGGCTTTACCAGCGATGCGGTCGCCAGCTATACCGGCTTGAAGGCCAGCACCGGACCGATTGCTGCCGCGTATTTCAAGCATCCCAGCCAGCAACTGGATGTGCTGGCTGTGACCGGCACCAACGGCAAGACTTCGACCACCTGGTGGTTGGCTCAGGCGCTATCAAAAGTACAGCGCTATGCGCAGTCTCCGTGTGCGGTAGTGGGCACTTTGGGTGTGGGAATTCCACCCGATGTGCTGGCCACCGGTCTGACCACGCCCGATCCGGTTCTGTTGCAAAACGCCTTCCGTGGCTTTGTGGATCTGGGCCTGGGCGCCTGCGCCATCGAAGCGTCCAGTATTGGCGTTGTAGAGCGCCGGCTGGATGGCACGCAGATTCGCGTGGCGGTCTTCACCAATTTCACCCAGGACCATCTGGACTACCACGGCAGTACCGAAGCTTATTGGCAGGCCAAGGAGGCCTTGTTCCGCTGGCCCGGCCTCCAAGCGGCCGTAGTAAACGTGGACGATCCGCAGGGTGCTGTGCTGGCGGCGTCCTTGGCAGGGCTGGATCTGTGGACCCTATCGTGTGCCCACAGCGCGCGTCTGCAGGCGCGTGATATCCGCTACGAGGCCGCAGGTCTGAGTTTTGAGGTGGTGGAGGGCCCGCAGTCCTGCCGCCTGCAATCTTCGGTGATTGGCCAGTACAACGTGGCCAATCTGCTGGGCGTGATCGGCACCATGCGGGCGCTGGGCGTGCCGCTGGACGAAGCGGTGCGTGCCTGCGATGGCCTGCTGCCGGTGCCTGGCCGCATGGACTGCCTGAACCAGCCCGACCAGCCCCTGGTGGCGATTGACTATGCCCATACGCCCGATGCGCTAGACAAAGCCTTGCTGGCGCTGCGGCCCCTGGCCGAGGCGCGTGGCGGCAAGCTGTGGTGCGTGTTTGGCTGCGGTGGCGACCGCGACAGCTCCAAGCGTCCGCTGATGGCTGCAGTGGCCGAAAAAAATGCGGACTTGGTGCTGGTGACCAGCGACAACCCGCGCAGCGAGCGCCCCGAGGCCATCATCAGCCAGATTTTGCTGGGCCTGAGCCACAACGCCTGCGTGCGGGTCCTGGCCGACCGTGCCGAGGCCATCGCCGAAGCCATCGCCCAGTCTGCGCCACAGGACGTTGTGCTGCTGGCGGGCAAGGGCCACGAGGCCACCCAGGAAGTGGCAGGGGTCAAGCATCCTTTTTCCGACAAAACACATGCAGAGGCGGCGTTGGCCCAGCGTGCGCAAGGAGGTGCCCTATGAGCGCCATGATGACGCTGCAACAGGCGGCCGACTGGATTCCCGGTGCACGCATTAGTGGCGATGCGACGGTGGCAATCCACCGGGTGCACTCCGATACCCGCAGCCTGCAAGCCGGCGATCTCTTCGTGGCGCTAAAGGGCGACAACTTCGACGCCAACCTGCTGCTGGAGCGAGCCCGCGCGCAGGGTGCTGCAGCCGCAATCTGCCACCATGGCCATGCGCTGCCGGGTTTGCCGTGCGTCGAAGTGGACGACAGCCTGGTGGCGCTGGGTGCCTTGGCGACCGGTTGGCGCGCCCAGTACCGCCTGCCGCTGATCGCGGTGACCGGCAGCAACGGCAAAACTACGGTGACGCAAATGCTGGCGTCCATATTGCGGGCAGCGGAGCCGGAAGCCATGCTGGCCACCCAGGGCAATTACAACAACGCCATCGGCGTGCCGTTGACGCTGTTGCGCTTGCGTGCCCACCACCGCCTGGGGGTGGTCGAGCTGGGTATGAACCACCCCGGTGAAATCGCCGCACTGGCCGCCATGGCGCAGCCCACGGTGGCCCTGGTGAACAACGCACAGCGCGAGCACCTGGAGTTTATGGCCACGGTAGAGGCTGTCGCCCAGGAAAATGGCAGCGTGCTGGCCGCACTGCCTGCGGACGGCGTGGCCGTCTTTCCGGCAGACGACGACTACACACCGGTATGGCTGGGCCTGGCGGGTGCACACCGCTGCCTGCAGTTTTCACTGGCCGATGCCGACGTGTACGCCGAACCTCCCGTCTGGGCCGATGGCGCCTGGCAGGTCCGAGCCCACATCCCGGCAGGAACGCTGTCCTACCGCTTGCGCATTGCAGGCTTGCACAACGTCAAGAATTCATTGGCCGCTGCTGCGTGCGCCTTGGCGGCCGGCGTGCCGTTGACAGCCGTGGTCCAGGGCTTGTCGGTGTTCGAGCCCGTCAAGGGCCGCTCGCGTGCGCTGGCTGTGCCCATGGGCGGGCGCAGCCTCACCGTGGTGGACGATACCTACAACGCCAATCCCGACTCCGTCAAAGCGGCCGTACAGGTGCTGGCCGCGTTGCCTGGGCCGCGCATGCTGGTGTTGGGCGATATGGGCGAGGTGGGTGACCAGGGGCCGCAGTTCCATGCCGAAGCCGGCATCCAGGCCCGGGACAGCGGCATCGACAGTCTGCTGACCCTGGGCAGCCTGTCGGCCCATGCCAGCGCGCAGTTTGCGGGCGCCGTGCATTTCGAAGACATCGATACGCTGCTGGCCGCCGTGCAGCAGCAGTTACCCCATATGGCCAGCGTGCTGGTCAAAGGCTCGCGCTTCATGCAGATGGAGCGCGTGGTCGCATTCATCGCAGCCCAGGCTGAACCACAAGAACAACATCCAAAGGAACCGTCCCGTGCTGCTTAGTCTTGCCCAGTGGCTGCAAACCCTGGCGCCCGAGTTCGGGTTTTTTCGCGTTTTCCAGTACCTCACTTTCCGCGCGGTGATGGCGGCCATGACGGCCTTGCTGATCGGTATTGCTGCGGGTCCGGCAGTGATCCGCCGCCTGACCGCGCTGAAGATCGGCCAGCCCATCCGCGGCTACGGCATGGAAAGCCATCTGGTCAAACAGGGCACGCCCACCATGGGCGGCGTGCTGATCCTGCTGTCCATCGCCATCTCTACACTTTTGTGGGTGGACCTGTCGAACCGCTTTGTCTGGATCGTGCTGCTGGTGACTTTTGGCTTTGGAGGCATAGGCTGGGTGGACGACTGGCGCAAGGTGGTCAACAAGGACCCAGAGGGCATGCGTTCACGTGAGAAATACATGTGGCAGTCGCTGATCGGCCTGGTGGCCGCTTTGTATTTGGTGTTCAGTATTTCTGAAAATTCCAATCTGCGGGTGATGGAGCTGTTCCTGAGCTGGGTGCAGTCTGGTTTTGATTTGAACCTGCCGCCCAAGGCCGGTTTGATGCTGCCCTTTTTTAAAGAAGTGAGCTACCCCCTGGGCGTACTGGGCTTTGTGGTGCTGACCTATTTGGTGATCGTGGGCTCCAGTAATGCGGTGAACCTGACTGATGGCCTGGACGGCCTGGCCATCATGCCGGTGGTGCTGGTGGGCTCGGCACTGGGCGTGTTTGCCTATGTGACGGGCAGCTCGGTGTTTTCGCGCTATTTGTTTCTGCCGCACATCACGGGTGCGGGCGAGCTGTTGGTGTTCTGTACCGCCATGGCCGGCGCCGGCCTGGCCTTTCTGTGGTTCAACGCCTATCCGGCCCAGGTGTTTATGGGCGATGTAGGGGCTCTGGCCCTGGGCGGTGCTTTGGGCACCATTGCCGTCATCGTGCGCCAGGAAGTGGTGTTGTCCATCATGGGCGGCATCTTCGTGGTCGAGGCTTTGTCGGTGATGCTGCAGGTCAGCTGGTTCAAGTTCACCAAGAAGAAATACGGCACGGGTCGGCGCATCCTGAAGATGGCGCCACTGCACCACCATTTCGAGAAAAGCGGCTGGAAGGAAACGCAGGTCGTCGTGCGTTTCTGGATCATCACCATGCTGTTGTGCTTGGTGGGCCTGTCCACCCTGAAGCTGCGGTAATTACATGCGCCATCTGCAAGACCTTCCCGTCTTGATCCTGGGCCTGGGTGCGTCCGGCCTGGCCATGGCGCGCTGGTGCGCCCGCCACGGCGCACAGGTCACGGTGGCAGACACGCGCGAGGCGCCGCCGCAGCTGGCCACCTTGCAGCAGGAAGTACCTGGCGCCGTGTTTGTCGGTGGCCCGTTCACGGCGGCCCTGGCGAACGGCATGCAGGCGATCTACCGGTCGCCGGGTTTGGCTCCCGAGGTGCTGGCCCCGGTGCTGGACGAGGCGCAGCGCGCCGGCCTGCGTGTGGGCGGCGAGCTGGACCTGTTTGCCCAGGCGCTGGCCGATCTGCGCCAGAGCACCGCTGCGCCAGAAGGCGAAGTACAGCCCGAGCCCGAGGAAGACCTGGCACCCGTAGAGCTGTCTGACGACGGCGAGGCCCCGGTGATTGCGGCCCCGGCTGAAACTGAGGGCTACCAACCCGCCGTGCTGGCCATTACCGGCACCAATGGGAAGACGACGGTGACTTCTCTGACCGGCCAACTGGTGGCACGCGCGGGCAAGACAGTGGCCGTTGCCGGCAATATTGGCCCCACGCTGCTGGATACCCTGGCTGGCCATATCAATGCCGGCACCTTGCCTGAGGTCTGGGTGCTGGAGCTGTCCAGCTTCCAGCTCGATGCAGCCCGGGGCTTCGAGCCCACGGCGGCCGCGGTATTGAATCTGACGCAGGACCACCTGGACTGGCACGGCAGCATGCAGGCCTATGCTGCTGCCAAGGCCCGCATCTTTGGCCAGCATGGCCTGATGCTGCTGAACCGCGAAGACCCGGGCGTGATGGCCATGTTGCCCGCGCCCATCAAGCTGCGCCTGCAGAAGCCGCAGTTGCGCCGCCACACCACCTTTGGTGCAGATATGCCCCAGCGGCCCGGTGACTTCGGCATCGAAATCGTCAATGGCATGGCCTGGCTGGTGCGCGCACTGGAGGCCGACGAGACCAAGCGCAAACGCAGCGAAGCCGCTGATGATTTGTACATCCAGCGCTTGATGCCTGCCGATGCCCTGCGCATCCGTGGCCGACATAACGCGGTAAACGCATTGGCCGCCCTGGCACTGGCCAGTGCCGCGGGTTGCGCGCTGGCGCCCATGTTGTACGGCCTGCGCGAATACCAGGGCGAGCCGCACCGCGTGGAGTCGGTTAATACGGTGCGCGAAGTCGAGTATTTCGATGACAGCAAGGGCACCAATGTGGGGGCAACCGTGGCAGCCCTGGTCGGCCTGGGCGCTGATCGCCGCATCGTTTTGATTCTGGGCGGTGAGGGCAAGGGCCAGGACTTCACGCCGCTGGCGGCGCCTGTCGCCCGGTACGCCCGCGCCGTGGTGCTGATCGGCCGCGACGCGCCGCTGATCCGCACTGCGCTGGACGGCGCTGGTGTTGCCATGCTCGACGCCCCCAACATGGCCGAAGCCGTGCAACTTGCGGCGCAGCGCGCCCACCCTGGCGACGCAGTGCTGATGTCGCCGGCCTGCGCCAGTTTTGACATGTTCAAGAACTACGAACACCGGGCCCAGGTGTTCGTTGAGGCCGTGCAGGCACTGGCCAATGGCGACATCGGGGGGGCAGCATGAGCGGCCTGTCCTTGCGCTTCAGCGACTGGTTCAAGGGCCTACCCAAGGCGGCGGCCGATGCCCTGCCTGTACGTTTGGGTGCCAGCGGCTTTTCGCGCACGCCCAGCCAGCCGGCACGCGTGCGTGGCTTCGACCAGGCCCTGGTCTGGGTCACCGTGGCGCTGCTGGCCTGGGGGCTGGTGATGGTGTATTCCGCCTCCATCGCCATGCCGGACAACCCACGCTTTGCCAAGTACGACCACAACTTTTTCTTAGTGCGGCATGCCGCTTTCCTGTGCGTGGCCTTTGTGGCGGCCTTGATTGCCTTCCAGGTGCCTATGCGCACCTGGGAGCGCTGGGCGCCCTGGTTGTTCATTGTGTCGCTGTTGCTGCTGGTGGCGGTGCTGATTCCCGGCGTGGGCCGGGTGGTGTACGGCGCGCGGCGTTGGCTGCCTCTGGGCATCATGAACTTTCAGCCCTCGGAGATGGCTAAGTTCGCCATCGTGGTGTACGCGGCCGACTACATGGTGCGCAAGATGGACGTGAAGGAGAACTTCCTGCGCGCAGTCTGGCCCATGGGGGCCGCCGTGGCCGTGATTGGCGTGCTGCTGCTGGCCGAGCCCGACATGGGCGCGTTCATGGTGATTGCCGTGATCGCTATGGGCATCTTGTTCCTGGGCGGCGTGAACGCCCGCATGTTCTTCCTGATCGCCACCATCTTGGTGGGGGCGTTCAGCATGATGATTGCCTTCAATGATTACCGCCGCGCGCGTATTTTTGCCTACCTCGATCCTTGGAGCGATACCAATGCGCTAGCCAAGGGCTACCAGCTTACGCACTCGCTGATCGCCTTCGGGCGTGGCGAAATTTTTGGCGTGGGCCTGGGCGGCAGCGTCGAAAAGCTGAGCTGGCTGCCCGAGGCGCATACCGACTTTTTGCTGGCCGTGATCGGCGAAGAGTTTGGCCTGGCGGGTGTGATCTGTGTGATCGGCCTGTTCTTCTGGTTGATCCGTCGCATCATGCACATAGGCCGCCAGTCCATTGCCCTGGACCGCCTGTTTGCCGGCTTGGTAGCGCAGGGTGTGGGCCTGTGGATGGGGTTCCAGACCTTTATCAATATGGGCGTGAACCTGGGCGCATTGCCGACCAAGGGCCTGACCTTGCCCTTGATGAGTTTCGGCGGTTCTGCCATTTTGTGGAATCTGATTGCGCTTGCGGTCGTACTCCGAGTGGATTTTGAAAACAGGCAACTGATGCACGGAGTGCGCGTATGACATTTGCCTGTTTCACCAAAATTGGCAACACCGCGCGAGCGGTGAACGGTGCTGCACGCGCCGTGTTGATGCACGGAGTGCGCGTATGACCCAGAAGTGCGCACTGGTGATGGCTGGCGGCACCGGGGGGCATATCTTCCCCGGCCTGGCCGTGGCCGAGGCCCTGCGCGAGCGGGGCTGGCGCGTGCACTGGCTGGGCGTGCCCGGCAGCATGGAGCAGCAGTTGGTGCCGCCGCGTGGCTTTGCCTTTGAATCGGTGGAGTTTGGCGGAGTGCGTGGCAAGGGCCTGGGCACGCTGCTGCGTCTGCCTTTGCGCCTGGGCAAGGCCTGCTGGCAAAGCCTGCAGGTGCTGCGCCGGGTGCGCCCGGACGTGGTGCTGGGCCTGGGCGGCTACATCACCTTCCCGGGCGGCGTGATGGCTGCGCTGTTGGGCAAGCCCTTGGTACTGCACGAGCAAAACTCCGTGGCCGGTACGGCCAACAAGCTGCTGGCGCGGCTGGCCAAGCTCGGCGTCGCCGACCGTACGCTGGTCGTCGTCACCTCCGATCACGGCGAGGCGCTCGGCGAGCACAAGGAAGAGGAACACGGCTTCTTCGTCTACGACGTCACGC
>JAPLPK010000223.1 GCA_026400275.1 Burkholderiales bacterium | reverse complement strand
GTGGCTGGGCGCCAGCCTCTTGTCCAAGCTGCGCCGCGACGGCAGCGCGTTTGACCAAGCCACCCGCAGCACCGAACTGCTGCTGGGCCCAAGCACCACCTGAACCAGGCATGCCCATCTTTTTTTCACTGGCCCAACTAGCCGACCGGTCTATTTACAACCATACGTTCTACACACAAGGAGCCCCCCATGCTGAACTTTGACTTCCACAACCCCACCCACATCGTCTTTGGCAAGGACCGCATCGCCGATATCGCCAAGCTGGTGCCCGCCAGCGCCAAGGTGCTGATCCTGGTCGGCGGCGCCAGCGCCGAAAAAACCGGCACCCTGGCCGAGGTGCGCCAGGCCCTGGGCGCGCGCCAGCACAGCACGTTTGCCGGCATCGAGCCCAACCCCAGCTATGACACCGCGCTGCAGGCCGTAGCCCGCATCCGGGCCGAAGGCTTCGACTTCCTGCTGGCCGTGGGCGGCGGCTCGGTGATCGACGCCACCAAGTTCATCGCCGCAGCAGCCCTGTTCGAAGGCGATGCCTGGGACATCCTGCTGCAGCGCGGCCGCAACATCGGCCAGGCCCTGCCCTTTGGCGCGGTGCTGACCCTGCCCGCCACCGGCTCAGAGATGAACAACGGCGGCGTCATCACCCGGCGCGACATCGGCGCCAAGCTGCCCTTCCGCAGCGCCAAGGTGTTCCCGCTGTTCTCGGTGCTGGACCCGACCAAGACCTACACCCTGCCGCCCCAGCAGCTGGCCAACGGCGTGGTCGATGCATTCGTCCACACCGTGGAGCAGTACCTGACCTACCCGGTCAACGCACCGGTGCAAGACCGCTTTGCCGAAGGCCTGCTGCAGACCCTGGTGGAGATCGGCCCGCGCCTACTTGCCGCACCCACCCCGGTGTACGACGACCGCGCCAGCCTGATGTGGGCCGCCACCCTGGCGCTGAACGGGCTCATCGGCGCCGGCGTGCCGCAAGACTGGGCCACCCACATGGTGGGCCACGAGCTGACCGCGCTGCACAACATCGACCACGCCCGCACCCTGGCCATCGTGCTGCCCGCCATGCTGGAAGAGCGCCGCGTGCAAAAGCGCGACAAGCTGCTGCAATACGGCGAGCGCGTTTGGGGCATACACACCGGTACGGACGATGAACGCATCACCGCCGCCATCGCCCAGACACGCGACTTCTTCGAGCGCATGGGCATTGCCACCCGCCTGAGCGCCTACGGCCTGGGTGCGGACGCCATCGACACCGTGGTGCAGCAACTGCAGGACCACGGCATGACCCAGCTCAGCGAACACGGTGACATCACGCCCGCCATCAGCCGGCGTATCCTGAAAGCAGCCCTTTAAACCAATCCGCCGAAAGAACCCACACATGAGCCAAACCACCACCCAAAGCAGCACCATCAACCGGCAGATCCAGCTGGCCTCGCGCCCGCACGGTGCCCCCACTGCGGCCAACTTCCACCTGGCCAGCGGCCCCGTGCCCGAGGCTGGCCCGGGCCAGGTGCTGCTGCGCACGGTCTACCTGTCGCTGGACCCGTATATGCGCGGCCGCATGAGCGATGCGCCCAGCTATGCCGCACCGGTAGCCGTGGGCGCCACCATGGTCGGCGCCACCGTCTGCCGCGTGCAGACCAGCCAGCACCCCGGCTTTGCCGAGGGCGACTGGGTGCTGGCCTATACCGGCTGGCAGGACTACGCCGTGTCTGACGGCACGGGCCTGACCAAGCTGGACCCCACACTGGCGCCCCCCTCCTACGCCCTGGGCATCCTGGGCATGCCCGGCTTTACCGCCTATATGGGCCTGCTGGACATTGGCCAGCCTCAGGCCGGCGAAACCGTGGTGGTAGCCGCCGCTACCGGCCCGGTGGGCGCTACCGTGGGCCAGATCGCCAAGCTCAAGGGCTGCCGCGTGGTCGGCATTGCCGGCGGCGCAGAAAAGTGCCGCTGGGCCGTGGAAGAACTGGGCTTTGACGCCTGCATAGACCACCACAGCCCCGACCTGGCCGCCCAGCTGGCAGCAGCCTGCCCACAGGGCATCGACGTGTACTTCGAGAACGTGGGCGGCAAGGTGTTTGACGCCGTGTTGCCGCTGCTGAACAACAAGGCCCGCGTGCCGGTGTGCGGCCTGATCGCTCAGTACAACGCCACCGAACTGCCCAGCGGCCCGGACCGCAGCAGCCGCCTGGTGCGTGACTTGCTGACCAAGCGCATCCGCATGCAAGGCTTCATCATCTTTGACGACTACGGCCACCGCTACCCCGAGTTCGCCAAGGACATGGGCCCCTGGCTGGCCGCCGGCAAGGTCAAGTTCAAGGAGCACGTCGTGGACGGCCTGGAAAACGCCCCCAATGCCTTCATGGGCCTGCTGGAAGGCAAGAACTTCGGCAAGCTGGTCATTCGCGTGGCCAACGACTAACTCAACACGAACACAAGGAAACAAGATGACCAAAATTCTGATGGTACTGACCTCGCACGACCAACTCGGCAACACCGGCCACAAGACCGGCTTCTGGCTGGAAGAATTCGCCGCGCCCTACTACGTCTTCAAGGACGCGGGTGTGGACATCACCGTAGCCTCGCCCCTGGGCGGCCAGCCCCCGCTCGACCCCAAGAGCGACGACCCCAGCGCGCAAACCCCGGCCACCGAACGCTTCAAGGCCGATGCCGCCGCCCAGGCCGTGCTGGCCAGCACGCACACGCTGGCCAGCGTATCGGCCGCCGACTTTGACGCGGTGTTCTACCCCGGTGGCCACGGCCCGCTGTGGGACCTGGCCGAAGACGCCAAATCCATCGCCCTGATCGAGGCCATGCTGGCCGCCGGCAAGCCGGTGGCAACGGTGTGCCATGCGCCCGGCGTGCTGCGCCACCCCAAGAATGCCGACGGCACATCGGTGGTCGCGGGCAAGGCCGTCACCGGCTTTACCAACACCGAAGAAGCCGCCGTGGGCCTGACCGACGTTGTGCCGTTTCTGGTGGAAGACATGCTGCAAGCCAATGGCGGCAGCTACTCCAAAGTGGCCGACTGGCAGCCCTACGTGGTGGCCGACGGCCTGCTGATTACCGGCCAGAACCCGGCCTCGTCCGAGCCCGTGGCCCAAGCCCTGCTGAAGCACCTGGCATAGCCTGCACCCAACCGTGTAGCCTTGCATGGCGTCGATACAATGAGTTACGAACGGCGGGCCCAAAGTGGGTAGAACGGGTATGAACCTTTCTACCCAGCGCCGGTCCGACACAGCGTATAAGCCTGAAGCCATCGACAAGGGAGATCTGCAGTTGAGCGACGATTTTGACGAACTGTTTGACAGCCCCGCTTCGACGCCAGCATCCCCAGCCACGCCTCTCCAGGTTACTGCGCCCACGGCCGCGCCAACCGCCACGCCAGCACCGGCACCGGTATCCGTCAAGGCCCCATTTCTGGACCCACCCACGCTGTGGATGCCCTTGCTCAAGCCGGGCACCGAGGTCCGCTTTCAAGACAAGCCCTACACCGTAGGCCATGTGCTCATCAGCAAGGGCGATCTATTCGTCAACCTGCGGGAAGTAGAAGGCGCTGTCTCTGCTGAAAAGGTCCGCGTCAGGCTCACGCAGATCAACCTCAACCTGCCGTCCAAGCCCGGCAGTACACGCTAGCGCGCGGCAGCCCGTAGCGTCCATGGCCGTACCAAAACGCTACTTATTTAATAGCATCATGCGTACGCTCTACCTGCGCTGGTGGCCTATTTCTCTTATATCCAGAAGGCAGCTGCGACGCATCCGCAAGATTGCAAGCGCACGCACCCCTGGCCAAGCCTGGCAGTTGCAGGTAGATTGCTGGCGTATGGGTCCTTCCTCCGCCCTCGTCGGCCAGCACTTCAGCACTGGCCTTCCAACGCCTACGGCCTATGCACCCCTTGGATGACCCACTCACGGCAGCCCTGGCAAGCGGTACCGCGCCACTGCCGAATGCGCCGCACGCCGGGCTGGCCCTGCTGCGAACCCTGCTGGATGCATCTCCGGACGGCGCGGCGGCCATCACCACACAGGACGAACTGCTGGCGTTCAACGCCCACTTCATAAAGATCTGGTGCATCCCGCCGGATGTGCTGCAGCGGTGCAACCCGGCAGACTTGCTACAGCAGTGCAGGCAGCTGGTCCGCTCAGCGGCAACAGAGGCTTGCGAACCGCATGCGTGCTGGAGCACACCCGGCCAACCGCAAGAATTCGAGCTGCACGACGGCCGCATCCTGGAGCGGTATGCGTCCAGCCCGCTCACCGCTGCCGAGCAGCAGGTCGTCATCGTCTACTGGCGCGACATCACGGCGCGCCGGCGCACCGAGCTGCAGCTGCAGGAGACGCAGGTCTTCATGGGCAATCTGCTGGACTTTGCGCCGGTGTCCATCTTCGTCACCGGCCACGACCAACGCCTGCACCTGGTCAACCGGCAATGGGAATACGACACCGCCACGCCGCGCGCCGACGCTGTTGGCCGGCGCATGGATGAGGTCTTTCCCGTCACCCTGGCGCAGCAATACGCGCTGGAAAACCAGCAGGTGCTGGACAGCGGCCAGCAGCGGATCAGCGAAGGCTGGGCCGAGACGCCGAACGGCAGGCGTTGCTACTACACCATCAAATTTCCGCTGCAAAACCGCCAAGGCCAGGTGGACGCGGTGGGCGGCATCTCCATCGACATCACCGACCGCAAAGACGCCGAGGCCCAGGCCAAACACCTGGCTTTCTCGGACCAGCTGACCAGCCTGCCCAACCGGCGCCTGCTGCTGGACCGCCTGGACAAGGCCATGGCAGCCTGCCTGCGCCACGCCCGCCACGGTGCCCTGCTGTTCATCGATCTGGACAACTTCAAGACCCTGAACGACAGCTACGGCCACGAAATGGGCGACCAACTGCTGCAGCAAGTGGCCCAGCGCCTGCTCGCCAGCGTGCGCGACAGCGACACCGTGGCCCGTCTGGGTGGCGACGAATTCGTAGTCATGCTGGCCGACCTGGACCCGCTGCCGCCCCTGGCCACCGAGCAGGCGCAGGCGGCTGGCGAAAAAATCCTGGCCACCCTCAACCAGGCCTACCTGCTGGGCAGCACCCGCTACCACGTCACGCCCAGCCTGGGCATCACCCTGTTCGGCCCCCAGGCCGAGGGGCTGGAGGAGCCCCTCAAGCGCGCCGACATGGCCATGTACCAGGCCAAGGCGGCAGGCCGCAACACCCTGTGCTTCTTCGACCCGCAAATGCAGGCCGTGGTGCACGCCCGCTCGGCGCTGGAGATGGGCTTGCGCGAGGCCTTGGCGCAGGGCGAATTCCAGCTGTACTACCAGCCGCAGATGCTAGGCTCGCTGCAGGTCACCGGCGCCGAGGCCCTGGTGCGCTGGCTGCACCCGCAGCGCGGCATGGTGTCGCCGGCCGAATTCATCCCGCTGGCGGAGGAGTCCGGCCTGATACTGCCGCTGGGCCTGTGGGTGCTGCACGCGGCCTGCGCGCAGCTGGCGCAGTGGGCTGCCATTCCAGAGCTGGCCGTGCTGACGCTGTCGGTCAACGTCAGTCCACGGCAGTTTCGCCAGCCCGATTTTGTGGACCAGGTGCTCAGCGTGCTGCACCACACAGGCGCCAATCCACAGCGCCTGAAGCTGGAGCTGACCGAGAGCCTGCTGGTGGCCTCCATCACCGAGGTCGGCGCCAAGATGCATGCGCTGAAAAGCGTGGGCGTGGGCTTCTCGCTGGATGACTTTGGCACCGGGTATTCGTCGCTGTCCCACCTCAAGCTGCTGCCGCTGGAGCAGATCAAGATCGACCAAAGCTTCGTCAAAGACCTGCTGACCGACCCGAACGACGCGGCCATCGCCTGCATGGTGGTCAACCTGGCGCACAGCCTGGGCGTGGACGTCATCGCCGAGGGGGTAGAGTCCGAGGCCCAGCGCGACTTCCTGGCCCGCCACGGCTGCCTCGCTTACCAAGGCTACCTGTTCAGCCGCCCGCTACCGCTGGCGGACTTCGAGGCCTGGGTCCGTAAAACGCTACACAATTAATAGCTTCTGGCGCAGGTATTACCTGCGCCAGAGCCACTATTTCCTTAAATTTTCCGTCGCATCATTTGAGCGGCACGGCCACGCCCAGCATTGGCCCCAGCGGCGCGCCCAGCCCGCCTTCCAGCGGGAACAGCTCGGAGATCGAGCCGTCCAGGTACAGCGCGTCCTGGCAGCCCAGGCTGTCGCGCAGCGTGGCGGCAAAGTCGTAGAAGTTGATGGGGTAACGGCTCTTGGCCAGCACCACCTCTTGCGGCGTGCGGGTGCACACGGCGTTGCGCACCAGGCGGTTGTCCGAGCCGGGCGTGAACAGCGGGTTGATCTGCCGGTTCTGCAGCAGCAGCGGCCCCGACTGCGTGGCGTAGCGCACGCTGGGCGCCAACTGGTCCCAGACGGTGGCCAGCGCATCGGTGTCCCAGATGGTGGCGCTTTGCTCGGTAAGCACCAAGGCACCGTTGGGCTGCAGGTAGAAGTTGCCGTAGCCGTCCTTGCGGGTGCTCAGGCGCCGCAAGACCTGGCGGTCCTCCACATACAGCCCGATAGGTCGCAGGTCCTTGCCGTAGATGCCGGCATTGCTGCCGCACAGCAGCCGCTCGTTGCGGGTGCGCAGCCAGCCATCCACCTGCGGCAGGCTGGCAAAGGCCTGGCCATCGGGCCCGCGCCAAAAGGTACGCAAGGCGTCACCCGGCACATGGATCTTGCACACATCCAACACCAGCGCGCCCTTGCCCACATTGGCCAGCTCTGCCGCCTGCAAACCGACGGCGCAGACACCCCACCATAGTCCCAGGCCCCAGGCCAGGGAACGCTTCAACACACGATCAAACATCCGCCCTTTTTACCTGTTTTCACCGCCATTCCGACGCGGGTAGCGCTTCTTTACCTAGGAGCCTGTCCGGCTTGAAACTTCGAAAGCGAAAACCGATGACTTCACCCACATCGGCCCCAGCAAAGACAGTTTTGCCGGATTTGCGGGCCCATAGCTCCGCTATAGGGAAAAAAGAAGCAGTTACACGGAGCGTTCCGTCCAGATTTGGTACCCAAAGTCGGGAATGCGGAAGTAGCGTTGGCGGCTGAAAACAATGAACTATGGCCAGCTGTTGAGCGCGGAGGTAGGTCGTGAGTG
>JAPLPK010000086.1 GCA_026400275.1 Burkholderiales bacterium | reverse complement strand
CTCAAAGAAAATACAAGCTAAATCGGCTGCTGGCGCAGGTAGAACGTGCGCTAGCAGCTATCGAATCAATAGCGACGACTACTTCGCCGCCAGCATCCACTCGTGCGCTGGGTCGTTCTTGAAGACCCAGAAACGGTTGGGGCCGGCCATGACGTTCAGGTAGTACAGGTCGTAGCCGTGAGGCGCCACGACCGGGTGGTAGCCGCGCGGGACCATCACCACGTCGTGGTTCTCCACGGCGCAGGCTTCGTCCAGGCTGCGGTCGTCGGTGTAGACGCGCTGGAAGGCGAAGCCCTGCGGTGGGTTCAGGCGGTGGTAGTAGGTTTCTTCCAGCAGGGTTTCCACCGGCGGCTGCTCGATGTCGTGCTTGTGCGGCGGGTAGCTGCTGGAGTGGCTTGCGGGCGTGAGGACTTCGACCACCAGCAGGTGCGCGGCAGTCGGATCATCGTGCGGCAGCACGTCACACACATAGCGGGTGTTCGTGCCCTTGCCGCGCACGCTGCGGCGCATGCTGGCGGGGTCGAGGACCTTGACCGCATGCGGCGTGTTGCCGGCGGGCGCGGTGCACAGTCCGACTTCGGCATCGCTTTCGGCGACGATGACAACGGTTTTGTCTGCGGGTACGTAGACCGCTGCGGGCGAGACTTCTTCGAACACGCTTTTGCGCGTGCCCAGGTGGGCATGCGTCTGGCCGTCGATGGTGACGCTGACGGTGCCGGTCAGCACCACCAGGCAGAGTTCGCGGGTGCTGGTTTTGACCGTTTCAGATTCGCCTTGTGCCAGGCGCACCGCGCGGAAACCCACGTGGGTCCAACCGGCGCGCTCGGGGGTGACGTTGACGATTTCGCGACCCGTGGGCGCGGCTTTGGCTAGCAGGGGGCTGACCATATCAAGACTCCCGACGGGCCGCCCCTAGGGAGGCTTGCGCCCCCTCGGGGGGCAGTGAACGAATGTGAACGTGGGGGTACAACATATCAGGCGCTCAGTTTGTTGACCAGGCTACGCAAGGTGTCGTAGCCCTTCTTGGCGTACTCGTAGCTGGGGGCGACGGCCGGGTCTTGCTCTGCTTCGACCACCAGCCAGCCCTCGTAGCCAGCGTTCTTCAGCGTGGTCAGCACGGCTTCGTAGTCGATGCTGCCGTCGCCGGGCACGGTGAAGGTGCCGTTGATCACGCCGTTCAAAAAGCTCCAGCCGTCGTTGCGTGCCTGGGCGATCACGGGGGTGCGCACGTCCTTGCAATGCACGTGGACTACGCGCTCGACGTGTTTCTTCAGCAGGGTGACCGGGTCCGCGGCGCCGCCGAAATAGGCGTGGCCGGTGTCGAACAGCAGGAAAACCTTGGTCGGGTCGGTCAGCGCCATCAGCTTGTCGACATCGGCGGGGGACTCGACGTAGGCGCCCATGTGGTGGTGGTAGGCCAGTTTGATGCCGTAGGTCTTGACCAGGTGCTCGCCGAAGGCGTTCAGGCGGTCAGCGTATGCCTTCCATTGTTCGTCGTTGGCGAACTTGGGGCGCTTGGACACGGGGGTGTCGATCTGGCCCTGGATGGTGTCGGCGCATTCGCCGTAGACCACTACTTTCACGTCGTTGTATTGCAGCTTGGACATGTGGGCCTTGCAGCGCTCGATCTCGGCTTCCACCGTGTCGTTGCCCAAAAAGCCCGAGTACCAGCCGGACACGCAGGCCAGGCCGAATTCGTCCAGCTTGGCTTTCAGGCCGGGGCCATCTTTGGGGAATTTGTTGCCCAGCTCGAAGCCTTCGTAGCCGATTTCCTTGCCTTCGCTCAAAGCCGTTTCCAGCAGGGTTTCGCCGCCCAGCGAGGGCAGGTCGTCGTTCATCCAGCTGATGGGGTTGATGCCGATGCGTACGTTCCAGGTCATGTTGCTTCTCTTTAAGTTAAATACGTTGTTCAGTTTTTGCGGCGGTGTAGCGCTCGAAAGCTTCATTCACTTCGGTGCGCTCGGAAACGGCGGGAATCGCCACTTCCCACCAGCAGCCGCCGTCGGTGGTGCGGGTGTGGGTGGTGTCGATCACGATGACTTGCGTTTTCTTGGCGGCGCGGGCGGCGACCATGGCGGTCTTCAGTTCGGCAACGTTGCCGACCGATGTGCTGACTGCAGGCCATCCCGGCGGCAGTGAGCAGGTATCGCTATGGTCAGCGCGGGCGGAATAACTGCATGCGCAACACTTCCAGCCGCTGGCGCAGGCTGGGCTCGTCGAGCAGT
>JAPLPK010000025.1 GCA_026400275.1 Burkholderiales bacterium | reverse complement strand
GGAGGCGGTGTAGATCGGCTCCCACACCACGGGCACGATGCCGGCGATGGAGCTGGTGACGATGATGTCGCCGGTCTTGCGTTCTTTCATGTGCGGCAGCACTGCCTGGATGGAGCGGAAGCAGGCGTTGATGTTCAGGTTCAGTATGCGGTCCCAGTCGTCCGGGTTGCCGGTGGCCACTTCGCCACCGATATAGGCACCGGCATTGGCGTGGAAGATGTCCAGCTGACCGGCGCGCTGCAGGATGGCGGGCAGCATGGCGGCCACGCTGGCGGCGTCCAGCAGATTGACCGTCAGCGGAATGGCGCGCTCACCCAGCTCGGCGCACAGGCTTGCCAGCCGGTCGGCGGCGCGGTCTACCAGAAACACCGTGGCGCCCGCGGCGAGCATGGCGCGCGCACATTCCAGTCCGATGCCGGAGGCGGCGCCCGTAACGGCTGCAACTTTTCCGTGGAGTGCGTGGTTCATGCCTGTGCTCTCCGGTTGCGGGTGTGGGTGAGTGAAGCGCTGTGTGTCTGCATAGTCGTTCTAGGTTGAGAAAATTTTGGATAAAGCTCTCCCCCGACCGCCATCGGCAGCCTCTTCGGGGGGCGGGGTTAGGGGGGGGCGGTGGCGCTAGGCTGCCGCCTCGCAGTCCGCGTTCAGCCGGTAGTAGCGCCTGAATTGCGAGGGCGGAACGGACTTCTGTGCCAGGAACTGGCGGTTGAAGTTCGACAGGTTGTTGAAGCCACAGGCGTAGCAGATGTCGGTTACCGGCTGCTCGGACGAGATCAGCAGCTCGCAGGCCCGGTTCACGCGCAGCCGGTTCAGGTACTGGATGAACGGCAGGCTGGTGTGGCGGCGGAAGAAGCGCGAGAAGGCGCTGGCTTCCATGCCGGCGTACTGCGCCAGGTCGGATTCGTTGAGGCGTTCTTGCAGATGGTCAGCCAGGTAGGCCAGCACCTGGTTGATGGTGGACGACTGGTAGCCCTGCGTGTCGGGTCGAAAGGTGGGGCTGGCCAGCAGCGTGCAACCCTGGTCCTGCGCCAGGATTTCCAGCAGCGCCAGGAATTTGTAGACCCGCTGAAAGCCTTTCGCGTCCAGCAGTGCGGTCAGCAGCGGCACGGCCTTGGCGGTGGCCTCGTTAGAGAAGAGAATGCCGCGCTGCGCATCGGTCAGCAGCGTCTCCAACTGGCCCAGCTCAGGAAAGGCCTCGATGCCGCCCTGGATGCTTTTGCCGGAGAACTGCAGGACCGTGCAGCGCTCGGGCACCGATACCCCGGCCGGCACTTCGCTGATCCAGTTGTGCGGCAGGTTGGGGCCGATCAGCATCAGCTGGCCAGGCTCGAAGGTGCCGGTGCGGTCGCCCACATAAAAGCGCCCCGAGGTGTGGCTGATGTAGTTGAGCTCGTACTCCGGGTGGAAGTGCCAGCGCACGGTTTCATAGGGGTAGCCATGCGACCATACCTTGAACGATTCCTGCTGCTGTATGCCTACCAATTCGAGGTACGGTGACATCAACCATCTCCTTGTGTTTTTGTAGGGGTTGCACTTGGCTGGGCCTATGCACCCTGCGATGGCCTTAGTTTAGGAAGCCGCCTACGGTCTTACTACTGCGCAAGCCCTGCATTACTGATACTTTTTTTGCTTCTAGGGTAAGTACTTAGTTTGTATCAGTGGGCGGGAAACGGGCCGAGATCGGCACCCAAATGCATGTATTCGGGGTTTTGTATTTCATAGGTATTTTTGGCCTCTGGCGCATATATACCGTGCACAGGTAGCTACATTTTTTATAGTAAATGTGTGGCTTAGATTGCAAATGCAACATTGCCCGCACGATTCCGACACATAGCCAGGCGGCGCGCTTGGGACGATTGCGGCCTCGTCGTCTTCCCCATGGGTTGGCTTCGAGGACTCTTCCTGTAGTCCCGACACCGCCGACGCCCCAGGGCAACGGCGGCCCGTATTGGGTTTCAGCCTCTGGCACATATGAACTATGTGGCAGAGGCTTTTTTCATGGGGGCTTGTGGCGGGCGCCCTGGGCTCCGCGCGGACGGGATGCCACAATCGCCGCTGTTTTGCTTTCAACTGCTCCATGCAAATCCCTTATGAACTCCTGGTGGGCTGGCGCTACACCCGGGCTGGCCGTGCGACGCGCCGCAATGGCTTCATTTCCTTCATCTCCGGTGTCTCCATGCTGGGCATTGCCCTGGGGGTGGCGGCGCTGATCATCGTGCTCAGCGTGATGAACGGCTTCCAGAAAGAGGTGCGCGACCGCATGCTGTCGGTGGTGGCGCATATCGAAATATTTGCCCCCGACGGCCAGGCCTTGCCCGATGTGGCCAAGACCCTGGCCGAGGTCAAACACAATCCAAATGTGGTGGGTGCTGCACCTTTCATAGCAAGCCAGGCACTTCTGGCGCGCGGTGAGGACATGAAAGGCACTTTGGTGCGCGGCATAGACCCGGCCGTTGAGGGTGAGGTCACCGATCTGGCCGTGGCCCTGCCCAAGGCTACGCTGGACAAGTTGGTGCCGGGCCAGTTTGGCGTGGTGCTGGGCATAGACCTGGCGCGCAGCCTGGGCGTGCGCGAGGGCGACCCGGTAACACTGATCGCCCCCAGCGGGCAGGTCACACCGGCTGGCGTGGTGCCGCGCCTGAAGCAGATGACGGTGGTGGGCACCTTCGAGTCGGGCCACTACGAATACGACTCGGCCCTGCTGATGATGCACATGGACGATGCAGCCCGCATCTTCCGCCTGGAAGGCCCGACCGGCATCCGCGTCAAGCTGCAGGACCTGCACCAGGCGCGCCAGGTGGCGCAGCAACTGGCCGGCAGCCTCAGCGGCAACCTGCTGATACGCGACTGGACGCAGCAGAACAAAACCTGGTTTGCCGCCGTAGAGGTGGAAAAACGCATGATGTTCATCATCCTGACCCTGATCGTCGCCGTAGCCGCGTTCAACCTGGTCAGCACCCTGGTGATGACGGTGACCGACAAGCGCGCCGACATCGCCATCCTGCGCACCCTGGGCGCCAGCCCGAAAAGCATCATGGGCATCTTCATGGTGCAGGGCGCCATGGTGGGGGTGATGGGTACCCTGGTCGGGCTGCTGCTGGGCCTGGGCGTGGCTTTCAATATCGATGTCATCGTGCCGGCGCTGGAGCATCTGTTCCACGCCAGCTTTTTGCCCAAAGAGGTGTACTTCATCAGCCGCATGCCCAGCGAGCCGCAGCAGGCCGACATCGTGCCGATCGCGGTGATCTCGCTGATCCTGGCTTTTGTGGCCACTATTTATCCGAGCTGGCACGCCAGCCGTGTCAATCCTGCGGAAGCTCTGCGCTATGAGTAAGTTAGTTTTACAGGCGCAAGGCCTGACCAAGCGTTTTTCCGAGGGCCGCCTGGACGTGACCGTGTTGAAGGGCGTGGATTTGCAGGTGTTTGCCGGCGAAACCCTGGCCATCGTCGGTGCTTCCGGTTCCGGCAAGAGCACGCTGCTGCATTTGCTGGGCGGGCTGGATGCGCCCACCAGTGGCTCGGTACAGCTGCATGGGCAGGACCTGGCGCGGCTGGGCCCGGCACAACAGGGCCAGTTGCGCAACCAGCACCTGGGCTTTGTATACCAGTTCCACCACTTGCTGCCCGAGTTCAGCGCGCTGGACAATGTCGCCATGCCGTTATGGATTCGGCGTATGCCGCGGGCCGATGCTGCGCAGCAAGCTACCAAAATACTAGCAAGTGTGGGTTTGAGCGAGCGCATCCACCACCGGCCGGCCGAGCTGTCCGGCGGTGAACGCCAGCGCGTGGCCATCGCCCGTGCCTTGGTGACCCAGCCGGCCTGTGTGCTGGCCGACGAACCCACCGGTAACCTGGACCGTAGCACCGCAGACGGCGTGTTTGCGCTGATGTTGCAGCTGGCGCGCGACCAGGGCACCGCCTTTGTGCTGGTCACGCATGACGAGTCCCTGGCCGCCCGCTGCGGCCGCACCCTGCGTTTGAACCAGGGGCAGTTCTCTGCGGCCCCTCCTGCACCGTCCAGCAGCTTGTCATAGTCTTTCAACACGTTATTGGCTAACTGCCAAACCGCCATACAGCCGACGTACACTTGTAACAATGTGCTAATTTGTATACAGAACTGAGGCGGCGTGGAGTACAACGCGTCAGAGGCAAAGACGAGGACGTGAACCAATGTTAGAGCGGGAGATGTTCCACGCGCGGGTCATCCAGGTGCTACGCGACAGCCGGGTGTTTGGCTCGTTGTGCGAAGCCACGCTCAACGCGTTGGCTGCCGGGCTGCAGCAGCAGGATGTGCGCGGTGGCAACATGGTGCTGGAGGAGGGCGCCCCTGCCGACAGCATGCTCTTCGTGGTGACCGGGCGGCTGCGGGTGTCGCGCCGCAAGCCCGAGGGCAGCCTTTTGCTTTACAACGAAATCCGTTCCGGCGAGAGTGTGGGCGAGGTCGGCTTGATTCTGGGCCAGCCACGCACGGCGGACGTGACGGCGGTGCGCGACTCCACCCTGGCGGTGCTCAGCCGGGCCGATTTTGAAGCGCTGCTGGTGCAGCATCCGCTGGAGCTGAACCGCGTCTTCACCCAAGTGATCTTTGACCACCTGCGGCACACCACCCAGCACGCCAAGCGGCACCAGGCACAGGCTTTTGTGGTGGTTCCGCTGTGCGACGGCGCAGCCGCCACCGAGGTGGCCCGGGCGCTGATGGCAGCACTGGCCCGCATGGGCACGGTCCAGCACATAGGCCCGCCTGCCGCCGAGACGCATGTGCACAAACACCATTTCGATGTGCTGGAAGACCAGTTCGACTTTCTGGTGTACGAGGCCGACACCAGCCCATCGGCCTGGACGCGCCAGGCCTTTCGGCAGGCCGACCAGGTCATTTTCGTGGCCTCGGCGGGCAGCCCGCTGGAGCTGAACGCACTGGAGCAGAGCCTGGCTGCCGAGCCCGGCTTTTCCATGAAGCGCCAGCATATGGTGCTGCTGCATCCGGCCCAGGCCATATGGCCTGAGGCGCGCCGGCCCTGGCGCGCCGGCCGGTCGCTGGAGCGCGTCTACCCGGTGCGCAGCGGACATGCCGCCGACTATGCACGCCTGGCGCGCTTTCTGACGGGGCGTGCCGTGGGCGTGGTGCTGGGCGGTGGAGGTGCCCGTGGCTTTGCCCATTTAGGGGTGCTGCGCGCCCTGCACGAGGCGCAGATTCCGGTGGACGTGGTGGGCGGCAACAGCATGGGTGCACTGATCGGCGCCCAGTACGCTTACGGTCTGCCGCTGGAGCAGATCCGTGAGCAGACCCGCAAGTTTGCCGAAGGCGGCGAGCGGCTGACCTTGCCGGTGATCTCGCTGGTGTCGGGCCAGCGCGTGGCGCGCGACCTGCGCCTGATGTTTGGCGACACCCAGATCGACGCGCTGTGGACGCCGTATTTCGCTGCCGCCTGCAACCTCACCACGGCCCGCACCACGGTGCAGGAAAACGGGCTGCTGTGGCGCGCCGTGCTGGCCAGCAACTCGCCCGCTGGCCTGTTTCCGCCGGTGGTCCACCAGGGCGAGCTGCTGGTGGACGGCGCCATCCTGGAGAACGTGCCTGTGGAGGCCATGCGCATGCGCCTGGGTACGCCACTGGAGCGCCGCAATGGCAACGGCACCATCATCGCCATTGACGTGGATGTGCGCCAAGACATGGGCGTGGACGTGGCGCTGCAGCGCCTGTCCGTGCGCCAGACCGTCAAGGGTTTTTTCTCACGCGGCGCCCGGGCTACGCCGGGTATTGCCGACATTCTTTACCGCGCCGGGCACATCGGGGGGCTGAACCAACGCAGCGCCACCATGGCCCAGGCTGACCATTACCTGGAGCCGCCGGTGGCAGATTTCCCCATGATGGCCTACCGCCGTGCTGACGAAATTGCCGAGCTGGGTTACCGCTACGCTGTGGAGCAGATTGCGCAATGGACACCGTAAGCCCTGCAGGTTTGCACGCAGACCTCGATCTGTCCCTGAGCCAGCGCGAGGTCTGGCTGGACCAGGCCACCTGGGCTGGCAGCGCGCATCTGAACATCGGCGGTTGCTGCTATCTGGTGGGGCCGCTGGACCTGCATCGCTTCCAGGCCGCGCTGGCCCTGCTGGTGCAGGAAAACGAGGCCCTGCGCCTGGCACCCATGGCCGACGGCAGCCAGAAGCTGCTGAGCAACGTTGCTGTGCATCTGGACCTGGTGAACCTGTCCACCGAGGCCGACCCCAAGGACGCCATGCGTACCTGGTGGCAGCAGCGCATGGCCGTGCCCTTTGTGCTGGATGGCACGCCGCCCTGGCGCTTTGTGCTGCTGCGCGGCAGTGACGTGCTGCACGGCTTGTTGATCCAGTTCCACCACCTGGTGATGGACGGCTGGGGCACCACCCAGGTTGGCAAGCGCTGGAGCGAGATCTACAACGCGCTGGAAGCCGGCGAAGTGCCCAGCCCCAAGCGGGTGCCGGGCTACACCCAATTTATCGAAGAGTCGCAGGCCTACCGCGATTCGCCGGCCTTCGAGCGCGATGCCGCGTACTGGCAATCGCAGATGCCGGTGCTGCCGAAGCCCTTGATAGAGCGGCGCTACGCCAGCAACCGCCAGCAAGAGCTGCCACGCGCCCATATCGCCCTGCAGCGCATGGCGCGCGCGGACTACGCGAAGCTGTGCCAAGTGGCCACAGAGCGGGGCTCCAGCGCCTTCAATTATTTCCTGGCGGCGCTGGTGTTGTACTTTGCGCGCATCGCCAACCGCCAGGAAGTGGTGGTGGGCGTACCCAGCCTGAACCGGGGCGGGCGGCGCTTCAGCGACACCCTGGGCATGTTTGTTGGCGTGATGCCGGTGGTCGTCAGTTTGACACCCGATATGACGCTGGAAGGGCTGCTGGCCGCCGTGGGCAGCGCCATGCGGTCCGCGTTGCGCCACCCGCGCTACCCTTTGAGCGAGTTGGGTCGTACCCTGGAGATGGCGCGCCATCGGCGTGACGGCCTGTTCGACCTGCTGTTGTCTTTCGAGCGGCAGGACTATGCGGTGTCGTTTGGCCAGGCCAAGGTGGTGGATTCGCGCCAGCTGTTCTCTGGCGTGGCGCGCTTCCCGCTGGGCGTGACGGTGTGCGAATTTCACCCAGACCAGGATGTGGAGCTGGCGCTGGAAGCCAGCGACGCCTGCTTTGCCGCTGGCGAGGTGGAGCTGCTGGGGCGCCGCATCTTGAACCTGGTGCAGGCCGCCATCGATACCCCCCAGGCCCCGGTGTACAGCGTGCCCTTGCTGCCGCAGCAAGAGCGTTGGGCGCTGATTGACGGCCTGCACAAGGACGTGGCCTCCATGGCGGTGGTCGAGCCCTTTATTGCACAGTTCGTCCAGCACGCCGGCCTGCGGCCCGATGCGAATGCCCTGGTCTGGGATGGCGGTGAGATGGACTACGCCACGCTGGACCAGGTCTCCACCCATCTGGCCTGGCGCCTGTTGGCCTGCGGTGCGGGCAAGGACCAGATCGTGGCCATGGCCATGGAGCGTTCTGCCGACATGGTGGTGGCCTTGCTGGCCGTGGCCAAGGCCGGCGCTGCCTTTTTGCCGCTGGACCCGGACGCTCCGCTGGCCCGACTGGCCGGCATTCTGGAGGAGAGCGCCGCCATCGCCCTACTGATACAGCCCGCGCTGGCTGAGCGTCTGGGCGGCCTGCATGCCTGCACGCTGCAGGTCGATTGGCAGCAGACCCAGGCCGCACTGGCCCAGCAGCCGGTGCCGCGCCTCACGGTCGGGCCGGCGGCGGATGATCTGGCGTATGTGCTGTTCACCTCGGGCTCCACGGGGCGGCCCAAGGGTGTGATGATCGAGCACAGCACGTTGGCGCGCCGCCTGGGCTGGCTGTCGCGGGCATATGCGGTGGAGTGGCATGACTGTTCGGCCCAGGCCACCCAGGTCACCTTCGACCCTTCGTTGATCGAATTGCTGCTGCCCCTGGTGCATGGCGCCAGCATTGCCCTGCCGCCGCCCGGGCGCCTGCTGCCGGAGTCCCTGGCCGACTTTGCGGTCAAGCATGGCGTCACCATCATGGCATTTGTGCCCAGCACCCTGAGCCGGTTTCTGGACTCTGCGGGACACCGCAAGGGGCTGAAGCTGCGCGTGGCCTGCTGCGGGGGCGAGGTGCTGTCGCCCGAGCTGGCCCAGCGCTTTCTGAGGGAAACCGGGAGCCGGCTGTACAACGTCTACGGGCCCACCGAAACCGCTATTTTTGCCACCGCCTGGGAGTGCGAAAACCACCGCCTGGACATGGCCCTGCCCATAGGCCGCCCCATAGACGACACCCGCATTTATGTGCTGGACCACGACTTGCTGCCGGCCCCCATGGGCGTGCCCGGTGAAGTCTTCATTGGCGGCAACGCGATTGCGCGTGGCTACCTGAACCGCCCGGACCTGGATGCCCAGGTCTTCCTGCCCGACCCCTTTTTGCCCGGCCAGCGCATGTACCGCACCGGCGACCGGGGCTGGCTGGGCGGTGATGGCAATCTGCATTTCCTGGGGCGCATGGATAGGCAGATCAAGCTGCGTGGCTACCGCATCGAGCTGGGCGAAATCGAATCCGCCTTGTCCGCTGTGGAAGGCGTGCTGCAGGCTGCGGCCAAGCTGGTCGAGCGCAAGGGCCGGCCGCAAATCCACGCCTGGGTGGCGATGGCGGCGGACGGCGTCCACGCCACGCCCGACAGCCTGCAGGCTGCGCTGCGTGTGCGTCTGCCCGACTACATGATCCCCAGCGGCATCACCATGCTGCCCGGTCTGCCCGCCAGTACGGTGGGCAAGATCGACTACGAAGCCCTGCCCGAGCCCTGGTTCCAGAACGGTGGTGGCACAGCCCGCGCGCCCAGCCGTAAATACGAGCCCGAGTTGCTGGCGCTGTGGGAACAGGTGCTGGATGTGCACCCCCTGGGCGTGCTCGACAACTTCTTCGACGTGGGCGGCGACTCCCTGGCCGCAGTGAGCATGCTGGCCGGCATCGAAAAGCTGCTGGGCCGCAAAGTGCCCATGTACCTCATCACCGAACACCCCACGGTGGAAAGCCTGGCCGCCGCCCTGCTGAAACAGACTGGCGAGGCACAGGTGATGCGCAACCTGGGCGCCGACACCGGGCGCGTGCCGCTGTACCTGGCCGTGTCCGGCCACGGCGATTTGATGCGCTTCCAGAGCCTGGCGCGGGCCCTGGGCAATGCCTGTGATGTGCACATGCTGCAGCCGCCGCTGGACAAACCCATTGCCGAGATCCACGAGCTGGCCGAGCTGTATGCCGACTGCGTGCAGGCCCATGGCAAGCGGCCCGGCTTTGTGGCCGGCTTCTCGGTGGGCGGTATTGCGGCGCTGGAGACCGCGCGCCTGCTGCGCCAGCGCGAAGTGCCCTTGCGCGGCCTGTTCCTGATCGACACCACCTACCCAGCTTCGCGCCTGGGTGGCACCGCGTTCTGGCGCCTGTGCAGCTGGCTGGTGCGGCGCCTGCATATGCAGGAGCTGAGCCTGAACGGGCGGCGCATGGGCGCCATGTTCAACGACCCCGGCCTGGTCAGCCAGGTGATGGCGCTCAAGGGCTACCGGCCTTCGGGCTTTGACGGGCCTACGCTGCTGCTCAAGTCCTCCGGCCTGTCCAGCTGGGGGCGCTGGCTGTTTGCGCCCTGGCGCCGGCTCATGCCCAAGCATTTGTACGAGCAGCAGATACCCGGCTTGCACGGCTCCATCTTCGAGCACGGCAATATCAGCGAACTGGCCCAGGCCATCACCGAACGCATGGACGTAATACCTTGAGCCGCTCCTTGCGTTGGCGTGTGCTGGGCCTGGTGTTGGCGCTGCTAGCCCTGGTCGGCCTGGCCGTGGCCTGGAGCGCTTCGCCCTTGCGCGCCTGGCTGGACGCAGACCGCATCGTGGCGGCGCTGCGCCAGTTGGGCCAGTCCTATGGGCCGGTGGCGGTGGTGGGCGGCTTTGCGCTGGCCAGCACGCTGGCGGTGCCGGTCGGCTTCCTGATGCTGGTGACCATGGTCGCCTTCGGGCCCTGGGTCGGCATGGGCTGCACCCTGGCAGGCGCTTTGCTGGGGGCGGCTGCCAGCTACAGCCTGGGCTGGGTTCTGGGCCGCGAGGTGCTGCAGCGCCTGGGGGGTGAGCGCGTCAACGCCGTCAGCCGCAGCCTGGCCGAACGTGGCTTGCTGGCCGTGGTACTGGTTCGCATCGTGCCGGTGGCGCCGTTTGCCATCGTCAACATGGTGGCTGGCGCTTCGCATATCCGGCTGCGCCACATGATGTTGGGCACCAGCCTGGGTATATTGCCCAGCATGGTGGTCATCGCCTTTTTTGTGGACCGCATCGTGGCCGCGTTGCGTGCGCCGGGCCCGCTGACGGTCGCGCTGGGCCTGTTGACTGTGGCGCTGATGGCTGCAGGTGCCTGGGCACTGCGCCGTTGGCTGCGCAAAGCTGCATCGCCTGCTGTGGCTTCAAATAAGCCGCACACCCGCTCTTAATCACCTATTCTTGTCCCATGTCTGCCCGTAGCTTTCGTTCGTCCGGTACACGCAAACGCGCGCGCCAGGCCCTGCGCAAGGCATTTGCCTTGTTTCCCAGGGCGATACGCTTCTCGGTCTACCGCTCGTTTGTAGATTGCGACCCGAGCCCCGACGCCCGGCTGGTGCTGAAGATCGCCGAAACCCAGGACGAGCTGGAGGCCTGCTTCCGACTGTTGCACGACGCCTATGTGGACAGCGGCTTCATGCAGCCCCAGCCCTCGGGCCTGCGCGCCACCATCTACCACGCCCTGCCCACCACCACCACGCTGTGCGCGCTGTTCGATGGCGAGGTGGTGGGCACCATTTCGCTGATCCGCCAGAGCAGCTTTGGCTTTCCGATGCAGTCGGTGTTCGATCTGGCGCACATCCATGCCGAGCGTGGCCGCATTGCTGAAATTTCCGCCCTGGCGGTGCACCCGAAGTTCCGCAAGACCGGGGGCTCCATCCTGTTTCCGCTGATGAAGTTCATGTACCAGTACTGCACCAGCTACTTCGACACCACCCACCTGGTGATCGCAGTCAACCCCAACCGCATCGAGATGTACGAGTCGCTGCTGTTCTTCCAGCGCCTCAAGAGCCATGTGGTGCAGCACTACGACTTTGCCAACGGCGCGCCAGCCATCGGCGCCTACCTGAACCTGCGCACCGCGCTGCAAACCTTCAAACGCCGCTATGCGGGCAAGCCCCGGCGCAAGGACCTCTATTCCTACTTCGTCAAAAGCCGCTTGCCCAACATCCAGTGGCCCACGCGCCGCTACTTCACCACCAACGACCCGGTGATGACGCCGGCCATGCTGGACTACTTCTTCAACCAGCGTACCCAGGTGTTCCGCGACCTCAGCGGGCGCGAAAAAGCCCAGCTGGCCGCCATCTACAACCTGTCCCAGTACCAGCCCGTGCTGCCCACCGTGCCCTGGGCCGAGGCCACGGTGATAGAGGTTGGGCCGCACCAGCGCTACTCCGTCAAATGCCATGGCCAGCTGGCCTTGGCGCTGGACGGCAGGCCGCAAACCGTGGACCTGCAGCTGGTGGAGCTGTACGAAGAAGGCTTTCAGGCCTATGCCAAAACGCGGCTGCCGCTGCAGATTTGGGCCGAGGTCTACATCCAGCTGGGCAGCAGCGAAACCTCGGCCCTGCGCGTCATGGCCACACGCCGCGAGGCGCAGGGCGATCTGTTTGCCTACAGCTTCACCCTGGCCGAGCCCGACCTGGCCTGGCGCAAATTCGCCGCTGTGCTGCAAGGCGGCGCGGTGGGCAAAGACCTGGACAACGCCAGCGTTTTTCTGCTCGACCAATACAGCGCCGACCGCGTTCCCACCATCCCCCACGGCCTGAGCGCGCTGGACGACCCGGACAGCGACATCTCAGGCTAGCCCGCCGCGCCAAGCGTTAAAGTCCCCGCATGATGTGGATCGATACGCACTGCCATCTGGATGCCCCGGAATTTGGAAAAAACCACGCGCTGGCGCTTGATTTACGTGCGCAGGCAGCTATTGAAAATGTAGCGTTGTGTGTGTTGCAAGGCGTCATGGCCAGCAACTTCGACACGGTGCGGCTGCTGGCCCAGCGCACCGGCGACGCCTACGCGCTGGGCATCCACCCGCTGTTTGTGCCGCGTGCGCAGGACGGCGACCTGGACCTGCTGGAGCAGGCGCTGGCCGCGCACCGCGACGACCCGCGCCTGGTGGCGGTGGGCGAGATCGGGCTGGACCTGTTTGTGCCCGCGCTGCTGGAGCCAGCCATGCTGGCGCGCCAGCAGCACTTTTACCGGGCCCAGCTCAAGCTGGCCAAAAAGTTCGACTTGCCGGTGATCCTGCATGTGCGGCGCAGCGCCGACCTGGTGCTCAAACATTTGCGCGCCGTGGCCGGCCCGGGTGGGCGCTGGCAGGGCATCGCCCATGCTTTCAACGGCAGCGCGCAGCAGGCGCAGGTGTTCATCGACCTGGGCTTCAAGCTAGGTTTTGGCGGCGCCATGACCTTTGAGGCGGCGAACCAGCTGCGCCGCCTGGCTTCGAGCTTGCCGCTGGAGGCCCTGGTGCTGGAGACGGACGCACCCGACATCCCGCCGCAGTGGCTGTACACCACCGCTGCCCAGCGCGCGGCAGGCCAGGCGCAGGGCATCAACTCGCCGCTGGAGCTGCCGCGCATAGGCGCCGTGCTGGCCGATTTGCGCGGCCTGCCGGTGGATGCGGTGGCCGCTGCTACCACCCGCAATGCGCTGGATGCCTTGCCCCGGTTGCGCGCGCTGGTGGCGGCATGACCCGGCTGGTGGGCCTGCCGCCGCTGGTGGCAGACAACACGCGGCTGCTGATCCTGGGCAGCTTCCCCGGCGCGGCTTCGCTGGCGGCGCAGCAGTACTACGGCCATCCGCAGAATAAGTTCTGGCGCATACTTGCAGCCCTTTATGGCGCTAGCGCAGAAGATATCTGCGCGAGTAGCTATGAAAATCGTAGCGCATGGATGCTGTCCAAGGGCGTGGGCCTGTGGGACGTGTACGCCAGCTGTGAACGCGTGGGTAGCCTGGATGCAAAGATTCGCAATGCCGAGGTAAATGACTTCGCCGGCCTGCGCCTGCGCTGCCCGGCGCTGCAGGCTGTCGCGCACAATGGCGCCGAGAGTTTTCGCCACGCCGCGCAGATCCAGGCCCTGGGCCTGCCGGTGCTGAAACTGCCGTCCACCAGCCCGGCGAATGCCAGCTGGAGCTTTGAGCGCAAGCTGGCGGCCTGGCGCGAAGTATTTGAACAATTTGGAATGGATATCTGATGGCCCGTAAATCTGCCGCTGCAAGCACTGTCGCTTTGCCGGAAGTCAACTTTAGCGACTACGGCGACGTGCGCACCCTGCACCTGGGCACCGAGTGGGTCCAGGGCTCGATGCTGCTGGACGCCCCTTTTGATATCGAGCTGGAATACGTGCGCCGCATGATGGCCTGGCTGCTGTTTGTGCCCGCCAGCAGCGTGGCCAAGCGCCGCGCCATGCAGCTGGGCCTGGGGGCGGGCACGCTGACCAAGTTCTGCCGCAAGAAGCTGCGCATGGACACCACGGCGGTGGAGCTGAACCCGCAGGTGGTTTCGGCCTGCCGCTTTTGGTTCAAGCTGCCGCCGGACGACGAGCGCCTGCGCGTGGTGCTGGGCGACGCGGCGCTGAAGATCCAGAACAGCGACTGGGCCGGCACCATCGACGCGCTGCAGGTAGACCTGTACGACCAGGACGCCGCCGCCCCTGTGCTGGACAGCGCCGACTTCTACGCCGACTGCCGCAAGCTGCTGACCGAAGAAGGCTGCATGACGGTCAACCTGTTTGGCGAAGACTCCAGCTACCCACAGAGCGTGGCCAAGATCACCGAAGCCTTTGGCGCCGACGCGGTGTGGGCCTTCAAGCCCACCAAGGACGGCAACACCATCGTGCTGGCCCAGCGCACACCCAGCCGCCCCAGCCAGGCCGAGCTGCTGGAACGCGCCGAAGCTATCCAGACCCGCTGGGGCCTGGCTGCGGCCAAGTGGTTGAAGATATTTAAACCCGTGGTGGCATAAGGAGCACAACGCCATGAAAGCCGCCGCACCCACACTCGCCAAATCCCCGTACGCAGGCCCGGTGCACTGGCGCTTGCTGGTGCAGTGGCTGGCCGAGGACGGGGTGATTTCGCCCACCGAGCAGCAGCGCACCATTGCCCGCTGCTCGCAGGCCGAAAGCGCCCAGCCCGCCCTGGTGCGCCTGGCCAGTGTGGCCATGCAGCGCGCCAGCGATGGCAAGCCGCTGGACATGGAAACCCTGACCCAGTGGCTGGCCGGCCGTGCGGGCTTGCAGTACCTGCGCATCGACCCGCTGAAGGTCGAGGTGGGCAAGGTGGCCGACACCATGAGCGCCGTGTATGCCGAGCGCCACAAGGTGCTGCCGGTGCAGGTCACTACGTCTGAAGTGGTAGTAGCCACCAGCGAGCCCTTCTTGACCGATTGGGTCAGCGAGGTGGAGCGCCAGTCGCGCCGTAGCGTGCGCCGGGTGGTGGCCAGCCCGCTGGAAATCCACCGCTACACGGCCGAATTCTTCGCGCTGGCCAAGTCCGTCAAGGCGGTGCAAAAGGCCGGAGGTAACGCCGGTGCCGGCAGCTTCGAGCAGCTGGTGGAACTGGGCAGGACGAACAAGCAGCTCGACGCCAACGACCAGAGCGTGGTGCAGGTGGTGGACTGGCTGTGGCAGTACGCCTTCAACCAGCGCGCCAGCGACATCCACCTGGAGCCGCGCCGCGAGCAGGGCGTGATCCGCTTCCGCATCGACGGCGTGCTGCACCCGGTCTACCAGATGCCCATGACGGTGATGAACGCCATGGTGGCCCGCATCAAGCTGCTGGGCCGCATGGACGTGGTGGAAAAGCGCCGCCCGCTGGACGGCCGCATCAAGACCCGCAACCCGCGCGGCGACGAGGTGGAAATGCGCTTGTCCACCCTGCCCACCGCCTTCGGCGAGAAGATGGTGATGCGGATTTTTGACCCCGACACCGCTGTGAAAGACCTGGACGCCCTGGGCTTCACTCCGCATGACGCGCAGCGCTGGGAGGCGCTGGTCAAGCGCCCGCACGGCATCATTCTGGTGACCGGCCCCACCGGCTCGGGCAAGACCACCACGCTGTATTCCACCCTGAAGCGCGTGGCCACCGAGGAGGTGAACGTCAGCACGGTGGAAGACCCGATCGAAATGATCGAGCCCAGCTTCAACCAGACCCAGGTGCAGCCGCAGCTCGACTTCGGCTTTACCGAGGGTCTGCGCGCGCTGATGCGGCAGGACCCAGACATCATCATGGTCGGCGAAATCCGCGACCTGGCCACAGCCGAAATGGCGGTGCAGGCCGCGCTCACAGGCCATCTGGTGTTCTCCACCCTGCATACCAACGACGCGCCCTCGGCCATCACCCGCATGATGGAGCTGGGCGTGCCAGCCTATCTGCTGAACGCCACGGTGCTGGGCGTGCTGGCCCAGCGCCTGGTGCGCACCCTGTGCAAGCAGTGCCGCGCCCCGGACGAGGTGCTGGCCCGCGAGACCCTGGGCGCCGCCATCAAGCCCTGGAAGATCAACACCGAATACACGCCCTACAAACCCGTGGGCTGCGTAGATTGCCGCATGACGGGCTTCATGGGCCGCATGGGCGTGTACGAGCTGCTCACTGTGTCCGAGGCCTTCAAGGCCCTGGTCAACCAGGGCCCCAGCATCGACGCGCTGCGCCGCCAGGGCGTGGCCGACGGCATGCGCCCGCTGCGCCTGGCCGGCGCGCTGCGCGTGGCCGAGGGCCTGACCACGCTGGACGAGGTGCTGTCCGCCACGCCGCCGTTGGACTGATAGCGGCGGGGGGCGCCCTAGGGACAACCCGTGGCGGGTGGTGCAGTGCCTGCCAACATAATCGCGCCACCGTTTTTTTCGTGGCGCCTGGGAGGGCGGTGCATGCAAATAAAAAGCCAGAAAGACTTCTTCTCGGGGCTGATGTTTATGGGCCTGGGCGGCGCCTTTGCCTGGGGCGCCACCACCTACTCCCTGGGCACTGCAGCGCGCATGGGGCCGGGCTATTTCCCGCTGCTGCTGGGCCTGTTGATGATGTTGCTCGGCCTGCTCATCACCTTCAAGTCCCTGGTTACAGAGACCGAAGATGGCGGCCGGATGGGCCGCTGGGCCTGGCGCCCACTGCTGTGCATCCTGGTGGCCAACGTGGCGTTTGGCCTGCTGTTGGCGGGGCTGCCGGCTATAGGTTTGCCGCCCATGGGCTTGGTGGTGGCGGTGTTTGTGCTGGTCTTCATCGCTGCGCTGGCGGCCAGGCGCTGTGTGTTGCGCAGCGCGCTGGTCGCAGCCGCCACCTTGGCGGCGGGCAGCTACCTGGTCTGCATTCCGCTTCTGAAGCTGCAGATACAGGTTTGGCCGGCCTTCACGGCCGGCTAAGGCCAAACCCAAGGCACGGGCATGGATGTGTTGCATAACCTGGCGCTTGGCTTGGGCGTGGCGTTTGCGCCGACCAACCTGCTGTATGCGCTGGCGGGCTGCATGCTGGGGATGCTGATCGGATTGGTGCCTGGCATCGGCCCGGTGGCAGCCATTGCCATGCTGCTGCCAGCCACTTACGGTGTGCCACCTTTGTCGGCGTTGACCGTACTGGTCTGCATTTACTGCGGTACCCGCTATGCAGGCGCCACTGCCGCCATTCTGGCGCGTCCGTCGGCGGAGGCCGTGCCCGTGGTGACGGCTTTGGATGGCTACCAGATGGCGTGCCAGGGCCGCGCCGGGCCAGCACTGCTGGCCGCTGCGCTGGGGGCGTTTATTGCGGGCTCGGTGGGTACCGCGGTACTGGCTGCATTGGCGGCGCCGCTGGCCGCACTGGCTTTGCAGTGGGGGCCGGTGGAATTTTTCTCGCTAATGGTGCTGGGCCTGGTCGGTGCGGTGGTGCTGGCATCAGGTTCGCTATTGAAGGCTATGGCCATGGCCGTCCTGGGCCTGTTGCTGGGCTTGGTGGGGAGGGATGTGGCGTCAGGCGTGCCACGTTTCAGTTTCAATATTCCGGAGCTGGCGGACGGTATCGGTTGCGTGGCTATCGCCATGGGCGTGTTTGCCTACGCCGAAGTTGTCGCCCAGCTGGGCCGGCCCGCAGGCGATCGCCAAGTGCAGAGCCCCAAGCGCAGTGGCTTGTTGCCCAGAAGGCAGGAAGCCAAAGACATGGCCGGCGCCATATTGCGCGGTAGCTACCTGGGTTTGGTGGTCGGCATGCTGCCGGGCGGCGGTGCGCTGCGGGCCGCGTTTGCCAGCTATTCCGTGGAAAAGCGCGGGCGCATGCAAGCCGGCGAGATTGCAATCGGCAAGGGCAATATCCGTGGTGTGGCCGGCCCCGAGGCGGCCTACCATGCGGGGGCGCAGACCGGGTTCCTTTCGCTGCTGGCCCTGGGTATTCCGTCCAACGCCGTGTTGGCGCTGCTGGTGGCTGCCATGGCCCGGTACCAGGTTCAGCCCGGCCCGCAGGCGATGGTGGCCCAGCCCGAGCTGTTCTGGGGCTTGGTGGTCTCGCTGTGGCTGGCCCACGGGCTATTGGTGGTGCTGAACCTGCCCTTGCTAGGCATAGGCATCTGGAGTCGGCTGCTGAACCTGCCGTACCCAGGGGGGGCATGGGTGTTCCCGGGCATTGTGTTGCTGTGCGCGCTCGGGGTGTACACCACCAGCCACCAGGCGTTTGGTGTCTGGCTGGTAGCGGGCCTGGGGGCCGTAGGCTACCTGTTCCACAAGCTGGGCTGTGAGCCCGCGCCGCTGCTGCTGGGCGTGGTCCTGGGGCCAGCGATGGAGACGCATTTGCGCAATGCGCTGCAGCAGTCGGGTGGGGACTGGAGCGTCTTCGTCACCCGGGGCCTGTCGGCCGGGCTGCTGACCGTAGCGGCACTGATGCTGCTCATCGTGCTGGTGCAGGCGGTGAGCCGCAAGCGCGAAGAGGGTTTGGGCGAGGGCTGAGCTGCGTTGCATTTCTACCGTGTGTGACACGCGTGTGCGTCACAATCCGTTCCAACCATGGCATCTTCTACCCATCCCTCGCAACATCCGCAACGCACGGCGCTGCACAACGAAATCCACGCCCGACCGCCCGAGGCCATGACTGCGCCACTGGCCATCTCCCATGTGCTGATGGTGTGTGACGCTGCGGGGCGGGAGGCCAGCCGAGCCCATGTGGCGGCCTTGTTGCGCGACCACCACCTGGCCCAGCCCGACGCCCATTCCACCCATATCCGCATGGATGTGGGGCCGTTCCGCCTGCGCTGGGAAATGCATACCGAGTTCGTCACCTACACCTTTATGCGCGCCTTGGAGCCCGACGCGGCCGGCACGCAGGTGTTCGACCGCGACCCCGTGACTGCCGCCCAGGCCGTGCCGCAGGACTGGTTTGCCGCCTTGCCCGGCCAGTGCCTGGTGAGCCTGCATCTGTGGGCCTTGCCTGCACCCATGGTGCAGGGCGGTGATGCGCTGGTGCGGCAGGTGTTGTTCGAGGACTCGCTGGTGGCCTCCAGTGTGGCAGGCGGCCATGCCAAGGTGTACACCGACTTCGCCATCCATGCCGACGGCTTTTCGCGCATCGTGCTGCTGGCCGGTGGTGCCGCGCAGGCCGAGGCGGCGGGCGGCGAATCTCTGTCGCCGCGCCGCCTGGGCCGCCTGGTGCAGCGCCTGTTGGAGATCGAAACCTACCGCATGGCCGCGCTGCTGGGCCTGCCCGCTGCCCGCGAGGCCGCCGACGTGCTGGCCTTTGCCGAGCGCGAGCTGGCCTCCCTGGCCGAAGCCATACGCAGCGCCAACCGCGACGATGAACCCCAGCTGCTGGACCGCCTGACCCGGCTGGCCGGCCAGGTGGAGAGCCAGTACGCGGCCACACATTCGCGGTTTTCGGCCAGCGCGGCGTACTTCGAGCTGGTGGACAAACGTATTACCGACATCGGCGAATCGCGCTTGGCCGGCATGCAGACCATCCGCGAATTTATGGACCGCCGCCTCACACCCGCGCGGAGCACCTGCGAATGGGCCACACGCCGGCAAGACGCGCTGTCGCAACGCGTGTCGCGCATGAGCAATCTGCTGCGCACCCGGGTGGAGATCGAGCAGCAGCAAAGCAGCCAGGCGCTGCTGACCACCATGAACACACGCCAGGGCCTGCAGCTGCAAATGCAGGCCACGGTGGAAGGACTGTCGGTAGCGGCCATCACCTACTACATCGTTGGCCTGGTCAGCTACCTGGCCAAGGGCGCGCACGCCATCGGTTGGCCCTGGAGCCCCGAGAGCACGGCTGCTGTAGCGATCCCGGTGGTGGCGGGCGGCGTGTGGTGGTCGCTGCGGCGGCTGCACCACAAGATGTTCGGCAAGCAGCACGGCTGAAACCCGAGGCGGCTTAGGCCCGCGCCCAGCGCGGGCTTTGGGCTTATAAATAAAATAGGCCTCCAGCGCTTATATCTTCTGCACCAGTGGCTACAAAAAACATAGCAACCGGCCTGTTGCTCGCACTTGTCGGCTCGATTGCCTTCAGCGGCAAGGCCATCATCGTCAAGCTCGCCTACCGCTACGGCGTAGATGCCGTCACCCTCATCATGTACCGCATGCTGTTTGCGCTGCCCATCTTCGCCGTGATGGCCTGGTGGTCCAGCCGGGGCAAGCCGCGCTTGAGTGCGCGCGACTGGTGGGGTGTGCTGGGCCTGGGGGTGACCGGCTACTACCTGGCCAGCTACCTGGACTTTGCCGGCCTGGGCTATATCAGCGCCTCGCTAGAGCGCTTGATTCTGTACACCAACCCCACGCTGGTGGTGTTGCTGGGTTGGTTGCTCTACCGCAAGCCCATCACCCGTATGCAGATACTGGGAATGGCCGTGTGCTACTGCGGCGTGGTGCTGGTGTTTGGCCACGAGATCAATCTGCAAGGGGCGAACGCCGGTCTGGGTGCCTTGCTGGTGTTTGGCAGCGCCATCAGCTATGCCATCTACCTGGTCTATAGCGGCCAGATGGTGCAGCGCGTGGGCTCGCTGCGCCTGGTGGGGCTGGCGACCACGGTGGCCTGCCTGTGCTGCCTGTTGCAGTTTGTGCTGTTGCGGCCCATGTCCGCCGCGCTGGTGGCGCCCGAGGTGCTGTGGCTGTCGGTGTTGAACGCCACCGCCTGCACCGCCGCCCCGGTGCTGATGGTGATGATGGCCATCGAGCGCCTGGGCGCGGGTCTCGCCGCCCAGGTGGGTATGGTGGGGCCTATGTCCACCATTCTCATGGGCGTGTTCATCCTGGGCGAGCCGTTTACCGGCTGGGTGGCAGCCGGCACTGTGCTGGTGATGCTGGGGATTTATGTGTTTACCCGCAAGTCGGCCTGACCGGGCTTGTACCGCAAATAGGAGCGAATATGGACTTGGGAATCGCTGGCCGCTGGGCCTTGGTATGCGGTGCCAGCAAAGGTCTGGGCCTGGGCTGTGCACAGGCGCTGGCACGCGACGGCGTGAACGTGCTAATGGTGGCACAGGGTGCGCCGGCGCTGCAGGCTGCTGCTGCGGATTTGATAGCTGCTTGCGCAGGTAAATCAAGCGCCAGCGTGCTTTTTTGTGCTGCAGATATCACCACGCCGGAAGGTCGAGCGGCGGTGTTCGCCATGCGCCAGGACTTTGACATAGTCGTCACCAACGCGGGCGGCCCGCCCACCGGCGACTTCCGCGACTGGGACCGCGAGGCCTGGATCAAGGCGGTCGACGCAAACATGTTGACCCCCATCGAGCTCATCAAGGCCACGGTGGACGGCATGGCGGCGCGCGGCTTTGGCCGTATCGTCAACATCACCAGCAGCGCGGTGAAGTCGCCGATCGACGTGCTGGGCCTGAGCAATGGGGCGCGCAGCGGTTTGACGGGCTTTATCGCTGGCCTGGCGCGCAGCCCCTTGGCGGGCCAGGGTGTCACCATCAACAACCTGCTGCCGGGTGCTTTTGATACCGACCGCCTGCGCGGCAATATGCAGGGCGCAGCCGAAAAGCTGGGCCAAAGCCTGGACGCGGTGGCCGACGCCCGGCGCAAGACCATTCCAGCCCAGCGCTTTGGTACGCCCGAGGAGTTTGGCGCCATCTGCGCCTTCTTGTGCAGTGCGCACGCCGGCTATATCACTGGCCAGAACGTGCTGGCCGATGGTGGGGCCTACCCCGGCACCTTCTGAGCCTATGCGGCGTTCTGCAGGGCTTCCAGGGCCTGGGTGATGTCATCCAGACTGGCGCCTTCGGCGGGCTGCAAGTTGCCCAGGCTGGAAATGCCTTCGGCCTGTAAGCGGGCAATCGCTTGGCCGGCATCCTTGGGTGCGTCGAAGCCAGCGCTTTCCAGCAGCAGGCGGCCTTGGGCGTCGACCAGCTTGAAGTGGAATTTGCCGGTGGTTTCACGGTACTGCTTGAACACCGGCAGCGCGGCCTTGGCGGCCTTGGCCGACTTTTGCGTGGCCTGGGCGCGCAGATTGCGCAGGCCCACCGCATGGCGCAGCTGGGCGATGAAGGGCGTGGCGATCTTGCGGGCCTTGATGGCACCGGCCTGCAAGATGTCTTCGACCTCGCCGGGGTTGTCCATGTAGCGCTGGTAGGCGTCGCGCATGGGCGCGACTTCCTTGTCGATGCGCTCGAACAGTATTTGCTTGGCGTCGCCCCAGGCGATGCCGTCGGCATAGGCCTGGCGCAATGCGGCGGTCTCGGCCTCGCTGGCAAACGCTTGGTAGATCTGGAACAGGGCCGAGCCTTCGGTGTCCTTGGCCTCGCCCGGCGCGCGCGAGTCGGTCAGGATGCCGGCAATCAGCTTGCGCAGCTGGGCTTTGGGGGTGAACAGCGGAATCGTGTTGTCGTAGCTCTTGCTCATCTTGCGGCCGTCCAGGCCGGGCAGGGTGGCAACGGATTCCTCGATCAGCGCCTCTGGCAGCACGAACTGCTCGCCGTAGGTGTGGTTAAAGCGCTGGGCGATGTCGCGTGCCATCTCGATGTGCTGCACCTGGTCGCGGCCTACCGGCACCTTGTGGGCGTTGAAGAGCACGATGTCGGCGGCCATCAGCACCGGATACATGAACAGGCCGGCGCTGATGTCGGCGTCCGGGTCGGCCTGGGCGGCTAGATTCTTGTCCACGGATGCCTTGTAGGCATGGGCGCGGTTGAGCATGCCCTTGGCGCTCATGCAGGTCAGTATCCAGCTGAGTTCGGGGATTTCCGGGATGTCGGACTGGCGGTAGAAGGCCACGCGGTTCGGGTCCAGCCCGGCGGCCAGCCAGCTGGCGGCGATCTCCAATGTGCTGCGCTGGATGCGCGCTGGGTCGTCGATTTTGATCAGCGCGTGGTAGTCGGCCAGGAAGTAAAAGCTTTCCACGCCGGGTGCCAGGCTGGCGCGTACCGAGGGGCGGATGGAGCCGACGTAATTGCCCAGGTGGGGCGTGCCCGAGGTGGTGATGCCGGTGAGAACGCGAGAAGAAGTCATGGCGGAAGCAGTATCAATTGAGGAGGAAGGCCAGGGGGCTCAGCATGAGGCCCAGCACGAAGTCGGTAATGGCTTTGACGGGCGCCAGCCAGAAGGTGTCCAGAACGTGCGTGGTGATCAGTAGCATGACGATGATGAAGCCCCAGGGCTCCACCCGCGATACGGCCACTGCCTGGCGGTAGGGCAGCAGGCCCACCAGGATGCGGCCACCGTCCAGCGGCGGCAACGGGAACAGGTTGAAGGCGAACATCACCACGTTCACGGTCAAGCCGGCGCGGCACATCTGCAGAAAGAAGCGCTCGTTGATGTTGGCGCCAATCAGCAGATACAGCAGCACGCCCCACAACAAGGCTTGTACAAAGTTGGCAGCCGGGCCGGCCAGGGCCACCCAGATCATGTCTTTCTTCGGGTTGCGCAGCTTGCCGAAGTTGACGGGCACCGGCTTGGCGTAGCCGAAAAGAAACGCGCCGGAGGTTAGAAAGTACAGCACCAGTGGCATGGCGATGGTGCCAATCGGGTCGATGTGCTTGAGCGGATTCAGCGTGATGCGGCCCAGCCGGTGGGCGGTGTTGTCGCCATAGTGGTGGGCCACGTAACCGTGGGCTGCCTCGTGCACGGTGATGGCAAACAGCACCGGCAGGGCGTAGATGAGGATGGTCTGTATCAGGTTGGCGATATCCACGGGGAGGGTCTCGGTGAAAGAAGGGTTTACAGGCCGATGGCGGACAAGTCGCCGCGGCCCTGGCGTACCAATACGGGTTCGCCGCCGTGGCCCATGTCGGTCAAATCGATGACCGTGGTGGGCTCCAGCGGGCAGGCGCCGGCGTCGAGCACGGCAGCAATCTGGTGCTCGAACAAATCGCGTATGGCGTGTGCGTCGTTCAGCGGATCGGTCTCGCCGGGCGGTATCAGCGTGGTGGCCAGCAGCGGGGCGCCATGCAGCTCCAGCAGGCTTTGCAAGGTTTTATGGTCCGGCACGCGCAGGCCAATCGTCTTGCGCGACGGGTGGCTCAGACGGCGCGGCACCTCCTTGCTGGCTTCCAGAATGAAGGTGTAGGGGCCGGGGGTAGCCGCTTTCAGCAGGCGGTACTGCTTGTTGTCCACGCGGGCGTAGTTGGCCAGCTCGCTCAGGTCGCGGCACAGCAGGGTCAGGTGGTGCTTGTCGTCCACGCCACGGGTGCGGCGCAGCAGATCGGCAGCGGCCTTGTCGTCCAGATGGCAGACCAGAGCGTAGCTGGAGTCGGTGGGCACCGCTACCAGCTTGCCCTGGCCGAGCAGGGCCACGGTTTGCTTCAGCAGGCGTGCTTGCGGATTGTCGGGGTGGATTTCAAAGTACTGGGCCATGGCGTCGATTATCAGGATTCGGCTGGTTGTACGGAAATGCGACTTTCGCGCACGGTGAGCCAGGCGCCGGCAGCGCCGCAGAAGGCGACCAGCAGAATACCCAGGGTCGCCCAGCGGTCCGGTACATGCGAGAACACCAGCCAGCCGCCGAGCATGGCAAAGCCGATCTGGCCGTAGAGAAACGGTGTCAGCGTGGCCGCCGGGGTGCGCGCATAGGCCAGGATCAGCAGGAAATGGCCTATGGTGGCCATCAAGCCCATCAGCACCATGCCACCCCACAGGTGCAGATCGTGTACCGGCACCCAAACGAAAGGCACGGCCAGCGACGCCACCAGGGTACCGATCCAGCCGGTATAGAAGTGCATGGTGAACGGGTCTTCGGTCTTGGCCAGGCGGCTGGTCAAGACCTGGAACCAGGCGTTCGTGCCGACCAGGCCCAGCGGTAACAGCGTCGCCCAGCTGAAGGTCTCGCCACCGGGGCGGATGATCACCAGGGTGCCAACAAATCCACCGACCACCAGCAGCCAACGCAATAGCGATACGCGGTCGCCCAGAAGCGCCGCGACCAGCGTGATCACCAGGGGGGTGATCATCACGATGGCCGTGAATTCACCCACCGGCATGTGTTTTAGGCTGAGGAAGGAGAACATGCTGCTGGTCAGCAGCAGTACGCCGCGCAGGCATTGGAATTTGGGGTGTGCGGTACGCAGCAATGCCAGGCCGCGCAAGGGCAGCATGGCGGCGGTGGTGACCGAAGCCTGGAAGAAATAGCGGAACCACAGTCCCATCAGCAGGGGCACGCTGGCCGTGGTCCATTTGGTGGTGGTGTCCAGGGTGGCAAAGCACGCTACCGCTACGGTGACCAGCACGATGCCGGTCAGAGCTGACGCGGGGCGGCTCACTGGATGCGGTCCGCGAGCAGATCCCAGACAGGTGTCAGATTGCCGGACAAATAGGGCAGGGTGCCCAGGTCGGTATGGCTCTCATCCGGGCTGTGGAAGTCGCTGCCGCGCGAGGCCGCCAGACCGAATTCCCGGGCCACATCGGCGTATTCCACATATTCGGCCACGGTATGGCTGCCCGTGACGACTTCGACGGCCTGGCCTCCGTGGGCCTTGAATTCACTGAACAGCGCGTATTCTTCGTTGGCCGTGAACTTGTAGCGGCCTGGGTGGGCGATCACGGCCACGCCGCCGGTCTGGGTGATCCACTGCACCGCATCTTTCAGTGCTGCCCAGCGGTGGGGTACGTAGCCCGGTTTGCCTTCGGTCAGGTAGCGGCGGAACACTTCGTAGGTGTCGCTGCACACGCCGGACTCCACCAGGAAGCGGGCGAAGTGGGTGCGCGAAATCAAGGCCGGGTTGCCGACGAATCTCAGTGCCCCTTCGTACGCACCGGGAATGCCTGCTGCGGCCAAGCCTGCTGCCATTTCCATTGCGCGCTGGCCACGGCCGCCGCGCGTGGCACCGAGTCCGTCTTGTATGAGTGGGCTATCCGCGTCAAACCCCAGCCCAACGATGTGCACCGTTTCACCCGCAAAGGTGACCGAGATTTCAACCCCGGTCAGATATTTCATGCCATGGGCTTTGGCGGCTGCCAAGGCCCGCGCCTGGCCGCCGATTTCGTCGTGGTCAGTAAGTGCCCACAATTCCACACCGTTCGCGCTGGCGCGTGCTGCCAATTGCTCCGGCGTGAGGGTGCCGTCGGAAACCACAGAGTGGCAGTGGAGGTCAGCATTGAGTATGGTTGTCACGTCTTGATTTTAGGCCCTAGCGCTTCCCCCGGTCCGCGCGGTGGCTATTGGGTGGAATGCAGGAGGGCATAAAAAAACCCGCTGGGTTAGAGCGGGTTTCGGGGCAAAGAGCCAGGCTGGATTACTTCAGCTTGATTTCTTTGTAGTCCACATGCTTGCGAGCTTTTGGATCAAACTTGCTGATCAACATTTTCTCGGGCATGGTTTTCTTGTTCTTGGTCGTGGTGTAGAAGTGACCAGTACCAGCTGTGGATTCCAGCTTGATTTTTTCGCGTCCGCCTTTGGTTGCCATGATTCAGCTCCTTATGCTTGGCCACGTGCGCGCAAATCGGCGAGCACAGAGTCGATACCGTTTTTGTCGATCAAACGCAGACCGGCATTGGAAATGCGCAGACGCACCCAACGGTTTTCGGTTTCGACCCAGAAGCGGCGGTATTGCAGGTTCGGCAGGAACCGACGTTTGGTTTTGTTGTTGGCGTGGGAGACGTTGTTCCCAACCATCGGGCCTTTGCCCGTTACTTCGCATACGCGTGCCATGAGGACACTCCAATTTTGTGCAGTGGTGTGCGTTGTATGCTTATCCACTGCAATTAACGGCAAATTGCCGCACCTCGCCACCTGCTTTAAGTGGCGGTAAAAGTCATTTACCGGCGATATTGTGCCCATTAAAACTAATTAAAACGGGCGCACCAAATCCAGTAAAGCCTGCGATTATAGCGTGTTCGTGCCGAGTTGTCAGCTAAGGCTGTTCCCGCACCCGGTTACGGCCATCACGTTTGGCCTGGTAGAGGGCCTTGTCTGCTCGCTCGATCAGCTTCTGTATGTGTTTGTCCTCGGTGCGGTTGAAGGTGATGCCTATGCTCACGGTGACCCGGAAGTCTTGGCCAGCCACATCCTGGAATACGGAATTTTCCAGATGGTCCCGGATGCGCTGGGCGAGCAACTTGGCTTCCTGGCTTCTGGCGGACTGCATCACGATGCAGAATTCCTCGCCGCCCAGCCGTCCAAATAAGTCTGATTCGCGCAGCAGTGACTTCACCATGTGGGCGAAGTTGACAAGCGCTTCGTCGCCCGCGGTGTGGCCGTGCTTGTCATTGATGGATTTGAAATGGTCCAGGTCCAGCATCAGCAAGGCCAGCGTCTGCTGGTAGCGTTGGGCCAGCTGAAACGCTTGCAGGGCCTTGTCCATGAAGTCACGCCGGTTGCTGATGCCGGTGAGTGAATCGGTGGTGGCCAAGCGCTGCAGGGCGCGCTCCAGGTTTTTGCGCTGCGTGACATCCCGGTAGATACCTTCAATCCCACAAAACTGGCCGTTCTCGTCGTGCATGGCGTGGCTGCTGATGGAGATATCGATGACCTGGCCATCCTTGCGGACCATTTGGCCGGGAAAGTCGGCGGCTTCCCCTTTTTCCTGTATGACTTTCTTGAAGGCGTCTCGGTCCGAGCTGCGCGGGTAATACGACTCCGCCGTGCGGCCCATGATCTCCTCTGGCTCGTAGCCTAGTACGCGGCGTACCCCGGGTCCGACCATCTGCACCACGCCCTGGGCATCTGTTCGGTAATAGACGTCTTGCATGTTGTCAAACATACGGCGGAAGTTTTGTTCGCTGATCCGTAGTCGTTCTTCCATGGCGCTGTGGTCGCTCATGTCCATCGCGGATACCAGAATGGCATCGCCGCCCAGGTAGCGTATTGGCCTACTGCTGACCAGAACGATGCGGATATTGCCTTCACAGGTCTGCACCCGGTATTGGGTGGGTGGCAAAGCATTTTCGCCGGGGCGTTGTTTTTGCAGGCGCTGCAAGGCGTGGGATTGGTCTGCGGAGTAGACGAAGTTGGTGGCCATGCGCCCCAACAGGTCATGCGGGCTGCCGGCCTCCAGCAGCAATACGATGGCCGGGTTGACCCACTGGATCACGCCTTCGGATAGCACCAGCACGCCATTGGGCAGGGAGCTCAGCAGATCGTCGTTGTCCGCAGCGGGATCGGTCGGGGCGTTCATGTAGCAGGACTTGACGGTGTGAACTGGGGCTCTTCCTCTTTATACCGGAGCGACGGGGTTGCCGCAGAGTGTGTTTTCGCCGGGTTCAGGGGCCGCAACAATCCACCAGATAGGTGCCGGCAAACCAGACCAGCACGCCGCAAAACACCACGGCCAAGGCGCATACGGCCAGCAGCCGACCAAACCTTGGCTGAATTTCTTCACGGGGAGGTGGTTGGTTCATGGCGCGGTCTTTCCAAAGCAATATGCGAACCGTCTGCAAAACGCAAAAGCCCGCTATCTTTAGGACAGCGGGCTTTTAAATTTAACGTGGTGCCGGAGAGATGAATCGAACACCCGACCTTCTCATTACGAATGAGCTGCTCTACCGACTGAGCTACACCGGCACGTTAGCCTTGGATTATAGCTTGGAGAAGTAGCTATTGATGTGGGCGACCTCATTTTTTGATCCGAGGACCACGCTGATGCGTTCGTGCAGCTTTTCTGGGACGATGTCCAGGATGCGCTGGGTGCCGGTGCTGGCCGCGCCGCCGGCCTGTTCGATCAGCCAGCCCATGGGGTTGGCTTCGTACATCAGGCGCAGCTTGCCGGGCTTGTTGGGTTCGCGCTTGTCCCAGGGGTAGAGGAACACGCCGCCGCGCGTCAGGATGCGGTGCACATCGGCCACCATGCTGGCGATCCAACGCATATTGAAGTCCTTGCCGCGTGGGCCTTCGCTGCCCTGCAGGCAGTCTTCCACATAGCGCTTCACCGGCGTGTCCCAGTGGCGCATATTGCTCATATTGATCGCAAATTCCTTGGTGTCCGGTGGGATCTGGACGTTCTCCTGGGTCAGTACAAAGGAGCCTTGCTCGCGGTCCAGCGTGAACATGGCCACGCCGTCACCCACGGTCAGCACCAGGGTGGTTTGTGGGCCGTAGACGCAGTAGCCCGCGGCGACCTGGTTATGACCGGCCTGCAGAAAGTCCTTTTCGCCCACGGCGGCGTCGCCATCGGGTTTTTTGAGCACGCTGAAGATGGTGCCGATGCTGACGTTCACGTCGATGTTGCTGGAGCCGTCCAGGGGATCGAACAGCAGCAGGTATTCGCCCTGCGGGTAGCGGTTTGGCACGGCATAGATGTCTTCCATCTCTTCCGAGGCCATGGCGGCGAGGTGGCCGCCCCATTCATTGGCTTCGATCAGCACTTCGTTGGCGATGATGTCCAGCTTCTTCTGGATTTCGCCCTGCACGTTTTCAGACTCGGCAGCGCCCAGCACGCCACCCAGCGCACCCTTGTTGACGGCGTGGCTGATGCTCTTGCAGGCGCGGGCCACCACTTCGATCAGCAGGCGCAGCTGCGACGGAATGAGTCCGTCTACGCGTTGCTGCTCCACCAGGTAGCGGGTGAGGGATATGTTTTGGGACATGGGTTTCCTTGTTTAGTCGGCCAGTGCACGCGTAACTACTTCGCGCACGTCGTTGCTGAGGTCGGCTTTGGCGGCCACGCGGGCCAGGGCTTCGCGGGCTGCGCTGCGGTAGGGTTCGGTCAGGTTCTTCCAGCGGTCCAGTGCGCGCGCCAGGCGGGCGGCGACCTGGGGGTTGATGCCGTCCAGCTCGATCACGCGTTCGCTCCAGAACACATAGCCTGCAGCGTCACGGCGGTGAAAGGCGCCGGGATTGGCGCTGCAGAAGCTGAACACCAGGCTGCGCGCCCGGTTCGGGTTGCGCAGGCTGAAGTCGGGGTGCTTTAGCAGCTGGCGCACGGCCGGCAGGATGTTGCCGTTGCGGTCGGTGGCGCCAGCCTGCAGGGCAAACCATTTGTCCAGCACCAGGGCCTCGTCCTTGAACAGGGCGTGGAAGCGCTGCAGCGCCGGAGCGGCCAGTGCGTTGCCGCTGGAGACCAGGGCACTGAGGGCGTTGAAGCGGTCGGTCATATTGCCCGCATCCTTGAAGCGCTGGTAGGCCTTGCCCGGCCATACGGTGTCACCGCTGGCCAAGGCGCCCAGGCACAGATGCGTCAGCGCCATGCCGGCCAGAGCACGGCGGCCACTGGACAGCGGGTCCGGGCGGTAGGCGCCGGTATCGCCATAGGTTTCGTAAGCCCAGGCCCAGTCGTCTGCCAGGGCTTGGGCCAGCTGGCTGCGCATGGCTTCGCGCACGGCGTGGATGCGCTGCGGGTCCACCACGTCCAGCTGTTCGGCCAGATAGGTTTCCGACGGCAGGGTCAGCACCAGTTCCTTGAAGGCGGCGTCCAGAGTGGGGTGGCGAAGCACGCTGCGCATGGCTTCAATATAGGCATCATTTAGCGGCTTGGCGCAGGTAATATCTGCGTCGCTAGCTATCAATGCAATAGCAGATCGAACGGCCAGGCGCTGGCCTGCTTCCCAGCGGTTGAAGGCGTCGGTGTCATGCGCCAGCAGGGTCTGCAGCTGGGCGTCGGTGTAGTCAAAGGCCAGCGTCACCGGCGCGGAGAAGCCGCGCAAGATGCTGGGCACAGGTTCCGCGGCCAGGTTGACGAAGGTCAGGGTTTCCGTCGCCTCGTGCATCACAAAGGTGTAGGGCTCGGCCAGCGTGCTGCCGTCGGCGGTCTGCAGGGGCAGTGCGCTGCCGTCCTGCGCCAGCAGGCCCAGGCCGATGGGGATCACAAATGGCTCTTTTTGCGACTGGCCGGGCGTGGGGGCGCAGCTTTGGGCGAGGGTCAGCGTATAGCTTTGCGCGGCTGCGTCGTAGACGCCGGTGGCTTGCACGCGGGGCGTGCCGGCCTGGCTGTACCAGCGCTTGAACTGGGGCAGCAGGCGCGCCAGGTCGGACTGCGGATTCGCGTCGGCGATGGCCTGGGCGAAGTCGTCGCAGGTCACGGCCTGGCCGTCGAAGCGCTCGAAATACAGCGTCATGCCCTTGGCGAAGCCGTCACGCCCCACCAAGGTTTGCATCATGCGCACCACTTCCGCACCTTTTTCGTAGATGGTGACGGTATAGAAGTTGTTGATCTCGATGTAGCTGTCGGGCCGCACCGGGTGGGCCATCGGGCCGGCATCTTCTGGGAACTGGGCGGTGCGCAGCACGCGCACATCCTCGATACGCTTGACCGCCTTAGCCGACGGGTCGCGGCACAGGTCCAGGCTGAACTCCTGGTCGCGGAAGACGGTCAGGCCTTCCTTCAGGCTCAGCTGGAACCAGTCGCGGCAGGTGACACGGTTGCCGCTCCAGTTGTGGAAGTACTCGTGGCCCACCACCGACTCGATGTTCGCGTAGTCGGTGTCGGTGGCCGTGGCCTGGTTCGCCAACACGAACTTGGTGTTGAAGATGTTCAGGCCCTTGTTTTCCATGGCGCCCATGTTGAAGTCGCTGGTGGCGACGATCATGAAGCGTTCCAGGTCCAGCGGCAGGCCAAAACGGGCTTCGTCCCAGGCGATGGACGCCATCAGCGAATGCATGGCGTGCTCGGTCTTGTCCAGGTCGCCGGGGCGCACGAAGACCTGCAGCAGATGCTCTTTGCCGTTGCGTGCGGTAATGCTTTGCTCGCGGCTGACCAGTTGGCCGGCCACCAGGGCAAACAGGTAGCTGGGCTTGCGGAACGGGTCCACCCACTTGGCGAAGTGGCGGCCATCTTCCAGTGGGCCTTGGTCCACCAGGTTGCCGTTGCTCAGCAGCACCGGGTACTTGGCCTTGTCGGCGCGCAGCAGCACGGTGTAGCTGGCCATCACGTCCGGGCGGTCCAGGAAGTAGGTGATGCGGCGGAAGCCCTCGGCCTCGCACTGGGTGAAGAAGGTGTCGTTGCTGACGAACAGGCCCATCAGCTTGGTGTTCTTGATGGGCGCGCAGGTGGTGAAGATTTCCAGATCAAAAGCGCCTTCTTCGGCACTCGGCAGGCTGCCCAGCACCAGCTGGTTGCCCTCGATCTTGAAGGATGCGCCCTGGCCGTTGACCAGCACACGTGCCAGGTTCAGCTCTTCGCCGTTCAGGCGCAGCGCTTGCGCGGGCACATCCGGGTTGCGGCGCATGCGCATCTTGTTGAGCACGCGGGTCTTGGCCGGGTCCAGGTCGAAGCAGAGCTCGACCGTGTCAATCCAGAAAGCCGGTGCGGTGTAGTCGGCCCGGTGGATGGCTGTCGCCTGTCCTTCACGATACATGGAGGTTCCCCAGAAAATTCGATTGCAAGAGTTCGTCGTAATTGCGCACGCAGGTGATCACGTGCGGCCCGGCCAGCTCTTCGGGTGTGTTGGTGCTGCAGATACCGACGGCACGCATGCCGGCACGGCGTGCAGCTTCTATGCCAAAGGGCGCATCTTCGAACACGATACAGTGCTCCGGCGCAATGCCTATGCGCTCTGCTGCTGCTAAAAAGATAGCGGGTGTGGGCTTGCCGGTCAGGCCCTCGTCGCCGCGCGCGATGGCGTCGGGCGGTGGGCTCATCTTCAAATGGTCGAGGGCGAAGTCCACGTTGTGGATGTCGCCTGCCGTACCCACGCCCACTTTCAGGCCGCGCGTGCGGGTGGCGGCGTAGAAGGCGCTGAAGCCCGCCACCTCTTTGAAGATAGGGCCGAAGATGTCGCGGTACAGGCGCTCTTTCTCGTGCACCAGCTCCCAGGCTTGGGGTTCGTCCATATCGGGCTGGTCCATCAGCAGGCGCACGCATTCCAGGCCGGTGCGGCCGGTGGTGCGGCGCATGATTTCGTCGATGTCCATGTCCACACCGTGCTTCTGGGCGAAGTCCAGCCAGGTCGAGGTGTGGTGCGGCATGGAGTCGATCATGGTGCCGTCCATGTCGAAGATGATGGCCTTGGTGGGCTGCGAGAAGAGGGCTTGCATTAAACGCCTTGTTTCAAAGAGGCTTCGATGAAGATGTCCAGGTCGCCATCCAGCACTTTTTGCGTGGCCGAGACTTCGACGTTGGTGCGCAGGTCCTTGATGCGGCTGTTGTCCAGCACGTAGCTGCGGATCTGGTGGCCCCAGCCCACGTCGGTCTTGGTGTCTTCCAGCTTTTGCTGCGCCTCTTGCTGCTTGCGCAACTCGAAGTCGTACAGGCGCGAGCGCAGGCGCTTCCAGGCGACATCGCGGTTGCTGTGCTGGCTGCGGCCATCCTGGCATTGCACCACGATACCGGTGGGGATGTGCGTCAGGCGCACGGCCGAATCGGTCTTGTTGATGTGCTGGCCGCCGGCGCCAGACGCGCGGAAGGTGTCGGTGCGCACATCGCTGGGGTTGATCTCGATCTCGATCGAATCGTCGATTTCCGGGTAGACAAACACGCTGGCAAAGCTGGTGTGGCGGCCACCCGAGCTGTCGAACGGGCTCTTGCGCACCAGGCGGTGCACGCCGGTTTCGGTGCGCAGCAGGCCAAAGGCGTATTCGCCCTCGATCTTGATGGTGGCGCCCTTGATGCCGGCGGTGTCGCCGTCGGTGATGTCTTCCACGGTGGCGGTAAAGCCCTTGCGTTCGGCGTAGCGCAGGTACTGGCGCAGCAGCATGCTGGCCCAGTCGCAGGCTTCGGTGCCGCCGGCGCCGGCCTGGATGTCCAGGAAGCAGGGCAGGGGGTCGGCCGGCTGGTTGAACATGCGGCGGAATTCCAGCGCTTCGACTTCGGTGGCCAGGCTGGCGGTCTCGGTCTCGATGGTGATCAGGCCGTCTTCGTCACCTTCTTCCTTCGACATCTCGAACAGCTCGGTGTTGTCGGCCAGCTCTCGGGTGAGCTTTTCCAGCGCCAGCACCACGCCGTCGAGCAGTTTCTTCTCTTTGCCCAGTTCCTGGGCCTTCTTCGGGTCGTTCCAGACGCTGGGGTCTTCTAACGATGCATTGACGGTGCGTAGGCGCTCGGCTTTGGCATCGACGTCAAAGATACCTCCGTAGATCTTCCGTCCGCACGCTCAGGCTGCTGAGTTGGTTGCCAATGGTGTTGATGCGTTCTGCTTCCATGAGAGTCTTCCTAGAGTGCACTTGCCGGCTCCGCGAGCTGGTAAGTAGGGTGAGCCGGTGGCTGAACCTATTATTTTCTCATGCGCTTTACAGCCGCATGAATGCTATATAAATGAAAGCTGCTTGCGTAGGTGGGATATGCGCTAGAGGCCTAAAAGGTACTTATCTTTGCAAATCGGCCAGCGGCGTGTCGAGGAAGTCTTCCACCAGCCTGGCCAGCTGCTGGGGCTGGTCGTGGTGCAGCATGTGGCCGGCGTCCTGCACCACGGCGACGCGGGCATTGGGCACTGACTGCAGGCGCTGGTGGAATTCTTCCCGCGTGTAGCTGCCTTTGTTCCATTGGGCCAGGCTGTCGTCTGACGCTTCGATGGATAGCGTGGGCGCGGTGATGCGCTGGTACAGGGCCAGCGTTTCGTCCGCGCGGTACAGCAGGGCGCTGCGCAGCTTGTGCGGCGCCTCGCCCAGGATCTGCCAGGCGCTGCTGCCGTCGGGTTGGGTGGTGGGCCTGGCCCAGTGTTGGGCCAGCCAGTCTGCCTGGCTCTGCTGCAGGCGGCGGTTGGTTTTCATCAGGCGCTGGGCCACGCCGCCCAGGTCGGCATAGGTTTTCAGCTGCACCTCGCCACGGTGCAGGCCCTTCAGGTCGTCGATCCAGCGGGCGAACTGGCCCGGGGCCTGGGCGGCGCGGGTGGCCGGCATGCCAAAGCCCTCCAGGTTGACCAGGCGGCGGATGCGTTCGGGCCGCACGCCGGCGTACATCATGGCGATGTTGCCGCCCATGCTGTGGCCGACCAGGTCCACCGCCTGGCCGGGGGCGTAGTGGTCCAGCAGCAGCTCCAGGTCGGCCAGGTAGTCGGGGAACCAGAAGCTGTCGGCACCGCCGCTGTCGGTTTCGCCAAAGCCGCGCCAGTCGGGGGCGATGGTGTGGCGGTCCTGGACACAAGCGTCCAGCATGAACTGGAAGCTGGCGGCCACGTCCATCCAGCCGTGCAGCAGCACCAGCGGCGGCTGTCCAGGCACGGGCTGGCCCCATTCACGTACGTGGTAGCGCAGGGTGCGAATGGGTAGCCAGTGGCTGCGGGAAATGCGTTGCGGCGTGTACATGCAGCCATGGTAGCCATAGTGGGCGCGGTCCACGTAAAACGCTGCCTTGCGGTAGGATGCCATCGCTAACGGCAGCCCCGGTACTTCACGGGGGCGTGCTATCGTTTTTTGAGACTTTGGGAACCTCCATCCATGAAAAAAGTGCAACTGGGTCAGAGCGACCTGCAAGTGACACCCATCTGCCTGGGCACCATGACCTTTGGCGAGCAGGTGAATGAGGCCGATGCCCATGCCATCCTGGACCGTGCGCTGGAGCACGGCATCAACTTTATCGACACGGCCGAGATGTATTCCGTGCCGGCCCGCGCCGAAACCTACGGCGCCACCGAGACCATCATCGGCCACTGGTTTGCCAAGCACCCCGGCCTGCGCCAAAAGGTGGTGCTGGCCACCAAGGTGGCCGGCCCCTCGCGTGGCATGCCCTGGGTGCGCAACGGCAGCGCTGACCTGACGCGTGGCGAGATCATCGACGCCTGCCACGGCAGCCTGCACCGCCTGCGCACCGATGTGATCGACCTGTACCAGATCCACTGGCCGGCGCGCCATGTGCCTGCCTTTGGCGGCGTGTACTTCGATCCCGAAAAAGATCTGCCGGTAGCCTCGATCCAAGAGCAGCTGGAGGCGCTGGCCACCCTGGTCAAGCAGGGCAAGGTGCGGGCCGTGGGCTTGTCCAATGAAACCCCGTATGGCGTGCACGAGTTTGCCCGCCTGGCCGACCTGCACGGCCTGCCGCGCGTGGCCACGGTGCAGAACCCGTATTGCCTGATCAACCGCACTGTCGAGAACGGCCTGGACGAAACCATGCACCGCCTGGGCGTGTCCCTGCTGGCTTATTCGCCGCTGGGCTTTGGCCTGCTGACCGGCAAGTACGATGCGTCCGGCACCACCGGGCCGGGTGCACCCGAGGGCCGCATGGCCAAGTTTGAATCGATGCGCAAGCAGCGCTGGGGCCGCGCCGAGTCGCTGACCGCCGCGCGCCGCTACAACGCCCTGGCCCGCGCCCATGGCCTGACGCCCACCCAGCTGGCCCTGGCCTTCTGTTACACCAAGTGGCAGGTGGCCAGCACCATCATCGGCGTGACCTCGTTGGCGCAGCTGGACGAATGCGTGGCCGCCTGGTGCACCAAGCTGACGCCCGAAGTGCTGGCCGAGGTGGACAAGATTCGTTGGGAGCTGCGCGACCCAGCGCAATGACTTTGGCTCACCCCCAGGCTCCACGCTTCGCGTTTCCGCCAACCCCCTTGCAGGGGGCGAACCCTATGGCCCGGCGGAGCCGGTTCCATGGGTTCTCTGGAATGGGGCAGGGGTGCCAATACGGTTGTGGGGCGGGCTTTGGGTTGCTATGTTTTAAATAGCTGCTCGCGCAGGTATTCTGTGCGCTGGCGGCATTATTTTTATAAATTTCTCGTATGGCGAAGTCAGACCATATTTCTGAAACACCGGCAACGCAGCTGCTGCGGGTGCACAAGGTGGCGTTCACCGAGCATCCATACGAATACCTAGAGCATGGCGGCGCCCAGCACAGTGCCGAGGTGCTGGGGCTGGACCCGTTCAGTGTGGTCAAGACCCTGGTGATGGAGGACGAGCGTGCCAAGCCGCTGATCGTGCTGATGCACGGCAACCGCGCGGTGTCCACCAAGAACCTGGCGCGGCAGATTGGCTGCAAGTCGGTGACGCCGTGCAAGCCCGAGGTGGCGAACCGGCACAGCGGCTACCTGGTGGGCGGCACCTCGCCGTTCGCCACCCGCAAAACCATGCCTGTGTACATCGAAGCGGCGATCCTGGAGCTGCCGCGCATCGCCATCAACGGCGGACGGCGCGGCTATCTGGTCGGGCTGGACCCGCAGGTCTGTGTGCAGCTCTTGGGCGCGAAACCCGTCAACTGCGCAATTCCTTTATAGACGGCTGGCAAAATGCATCCAAGTTTGGATGCAACGGCGTACCCCCAGGCTGCAATGCTTCGCATTTTTCGCCAACCCCCTTGCAGGGGGCAACACCAGCAGCCCGGCAAAGCCGGTTCTGCGGTGTTTCTGGAATGCGCCCGTTTTGGCGATTGTCGGAATCCCAGTAGTTAAGTTTGGAGACCTAGTTTTGACCGCGATTTACCCCCTTCTCGCCACCCTGGCCGCCTATTTGCTGGGCTCTTTGTCGTTCGCGGTCATCGTCAGCCGCGCCATGGGTCTGAGCGATCCGCGCACCTTTGGTAGCAAAAACCCCGGCGCCACCAATGTGCTGCGCTCGGGCAGCAAAAAGGCCGCCATCGCCACCCTGCTGCTGGACGGCGTGAAGGGCTGGCTGCCGGTCGCCCTGGTGACCTGGTACGGCCCGCGCTGGGGGCTGGAGGACGGCAGCATCGCACTGGTAGGCCTGGCGGCGTTTCTAGGCCATTTGTTCCCGGTGTTCTTCCGCTTTGTGGGCGGCAAGGGCGTTGCGACGGCGCTGGGCGTGTTGCTGGGCGTGCACTGGGCCCTGGGGCTGGCGGCCATGCTGACCTGGGTGTTCATGGCCTATGTGTTCCGCTTTTCGTCCCTGGCTTCGTTGACGGCAGCCTTGCTGGCGCCGGTGTTCTACGTGCTGGGCAGTGGCGGCTTCTGGTATACCGAGACCAGCATTTTGGTGTCGCTGTGTGTGATGGCGGCGCTGCTGGTGCTGCGCCACCGCGAGAACATCGTTCGTTTGCTGCAGGGCAAGGAATCGCGCCTGGGTCAGGGCAAGAAGAAGCCGGTTTGAACGTGAATTAATCGTGAATTAATCCAGCAGGGGGCCGCCACGGTCCGCCTGTATGCCCTGGCGCAGCAGGCGCTGGTGGTTGATGCGGGTCTTCACGGTATTGGCCGGCAGCGCGGATTGCACCTTGGGCGCACTGGTGGAGGTGCGGTGCAGGCGCGGCGGCGTAAAGGGCTGGTTTTTGGCGTTGAGCAGCGTGGCCACCAGGGGCTGGTTGGCGGTGGCGCTGCGGCGCAAGACCAGGGCCGTATCGCCGTTGTCCATGGCCACAAAGGTGCCAGGCGGGCATTGGCCTATGGCCCGGACCAGGGCCGCACCTACTGGGTCGTTGCGTACCTGTACATTGGCCAGCATGGCGCGCACGGTTTCCGCCATGCTGCGGCCGGCCCGTGATTTGCGCGGGCTGACCATGGCCGCATAGCGGTCCACCACGCCCAGGATATGGGTCAGTCGGTGGACGGCTTCCAACTGCTGGAATTCGGCCTTGCTGGTGGCCGGGCCGTGGTGGTTGATCACGATGTCCAGCCACAGGTAGTCGCTCACGCCCATAGCGCGCAGCAGTGTGGCGCTGGCGCTGGCGTGGCCGCGTATCAGTGCCTGCTGGGTGTCGCTGGGCTTGGCGGTCTGCAGGGCCAGCGTGTCTTGCAGCCGGGTCATGCCGATGTTCATGGTCATCGCAGCACGCACCAGGCTGTCGCGCTCAACGGGTTTGAGCTTCAGCTCTTCCGCTGTGACATGGCACAACACGGCGCACACCAGGGCGTGCAGGGCGCTGTAGCCCACAGCCGAGTTGGTGGCCAGCTGAAACAGCAGATACAGGCCGGTGTCGGTGTCCTGCCGCAGCAGGTTCTGCATCCACAGGTCGTACTGGCGAATCTTGCGTGCCAGGTCGGCGGTGTGGCGTGGTTGGGCCAGCACCATGGAAAGGCCGGCTTGCAGGTCGGCCCACAGACTCAGCAGGTCTTCGTAGTCGGCCTCCTGGGGGTGGGGCACGTCGGTAGAGGGCGATGGCATGGAGCTCACAAACAAGAGGCCAGGAGAAGACCGGCAGCGTAGGTTCAGTAGCGTCTTTCCAGCACCAGCTGGTCGTTGGTACGGGTCATCTGGAAGCGGGTCAGAAAGCTGTTCCCTAGCAATATATAGGGCATGGAGGCGGATGTCACTACGGCTTCTACCTCGGTCAACTCCACATCGCCCACGCGCACCGAGGCCAGGCGGATGCTCCAGCCCGGTACCTGGCCGTTGGCGGTGCTCATGCGGATTTGCTGGCCGTTCTTGTAGTTGACGCCCATGCGCTCGGCGTCGGACACACCCATGCTGACCACGGTAGCGCCGGTGTCCACCAGGTACTGCATGGCCTGGCCGTTGATCTTGCCCGCGCCTATGAAGTGGCCCTGGCTGTCGGCGGTCAGCATGATCTTCTTGCCGCCGCGCTCGCCCACGCTCACCGGCGAATCGCCCATGCGCAGATGGCCGCGCTTGCCGGCGATGTCCACCACGGCTTCCTCGGAGGAAACGGACACCACTTTCACGCCCATATAGGTCTCGCCAGGCGCCACGCTTTTGGGTGGTTTGCCGTCCACCATCAGCAGTGCTTTGCCGCCCAGCATGCCGCCCAGGGCCACACTTTGGGCCAGCGCCGCGCCGCTGGCACCCAAGGCCAGGCCGGCGGATACCGCGACCAGGCACAGGCGCAAGCGGGTAGGCATCACACCATTACTCGCGCTGGTTGTTGAAGCTCAGCGGCAGGTCGGTGATCTCTTTGCGGATCAGCGCCATGGCGGCCTGCAGATCATCGCGCTTGGCGCCGGTGATGCGCACCGCGTCGCCCTGGATGGCGGCGGTGACCTTGAGTTTGCTGTCCTTGATGGCGCGGGTGATCTTCTTGGCGACTTCGGTCTCGATGCCGTTGCGCACCTTGATGACCTGCTTGACCTTGTCGCCGCCCATCTTCTGCACGTCTCCCTTGTCCAGGAACTTCACGTCCACGCCTTGCTTGGTCATCTTGTTGGTCAGCACGTCCATGATCTGGTCGAGCTGGAATTCGGCGTCACCGATGATGGTGATTTCCTTGTCTTTCAGCTCGATGCTGGCCGAGGTGCCCTTGAAGTCAAAGCGGGTGGTGATTTCCTTGGCGGAGTTGTCTACCGAGTTGCGTACTTTGGGCAAGTCGGGTTCACAAACGGTGTCGAATGAAGGCATGGTTTTTTCTCTAAATCGGGTGTGCGGCCACGGCAAAGCAGGTCGCGGTGGGACAATCCAGCCATGTTAATCGAGAAAAATGTTCCCCTGCGCAGCTACAACAGCTTTGGCATTGTGGCCCGCGCCCACACCCTGGTGCGCGTGGCCAGCGAGGCCGATCTGCAGGCGCTGCGTGCCGATGCTGCCCTGGCCGCGCAGCCTAAATTCGTGCTGGGCGGCGGCAGCAATATTGTGCTCACCGGCGACGTCAAGCCGCTGGTATTAAAGGTGGAAGTGCGCGGTAAGCGCCTGGTGGCCGAGACCGACAAGGCCTGGGTGGTCGAGGCCGGTGCCGGCGAGCCCTGGCACGACTTTGTTGCCTGGACGCTGGACCAGGGCTACCCGGGCCTGGAAAACCTGGCGCTGATCCCTGGCACCGTGGGGGCATCGCCGGTGCAAAACATCGGCGCCTATGGCGTGGAGTTGCAAGACCGTTTTGAATCGTTGGATGCGGTGGACCTGGCCACTGGCGCCAGCTTTACCTTGAATGCCGCGCAGTGCGCGTTCGGCTACCGCGATTCCGTCTTCAAACACCGGGGTGAGGGCGTGAATATGGGCCTGGAAGGCCGGGCGCTGATCACCCGCGTGCGCTTCCATCTGCCCAAGAACTGGAAGCCAGTGCTGGGCTACCTGGATCTGGAAAAGAAAATGGCCGCCACCGGCGTTCAGCAACCCACGGCGCGCCAGATATTCGATTGGATCTGCGAGATCCGCCGCGCCAAGCTGCCCGACCCGCAGGTCATCGGCAATGCCGGCAGCTTCTTCAAGAACCCCACCGTCAGTGCCGAGCAGTGCGCCGACATCATCGCCCGCGAGCCGCGCGTGGTGTACTACCAGTTGGCCAACGGCAGCATGAAGTTGGCGGCAGGCTGGCTGATAGACGCCTGTGGCTGGAAGGGCAAGACCGTCGGCAACGCCGGCGTCTTTGAAAAGCAGGCCCTGGTGCTGGTGAACCGTGGCGGCACCGACAACCCTGTCACCGGAGGCGAGGTCATGACCCTGGCCAAGGCCATACAAACCAGCGTCTACGAGCGCTTCGGCATCCGCCTGGAGCCCGAGCCGGTAGTTGTTTAACCGGCCTGGGGATGTTCAACCAAAATGGCAGATGTAGTGGTAGGGCGCGGTTACGCGGATCTGGAATGAGCTGTTGCCGGGCACGCTGAACTTCTCGCCCGCGCCGGACTTCAGCCATTCCGTAGCGCCGGTCAGCAGGTATTCGCATTCGCCGCCCACGCCTTCCATGATTTCAGGCGCGCCGGTGTTGAAGGTCAGGGTGGCTGGCAGGATCACGCCCACGCTTTTCTTCGTGCCGTCGGCAAAGGTGATGCCGTGGCTGATGCACTTGCCGTCGAAGTAGACGCTGGCTTGGGTGGTGACGCTGACGTTGTCGATTTTTGCGGTGGTCATGTTTGGGTTCCTGGATTGACTATCAATTTCATAGCTGCTCGCGCAGTTGCTACTTGCGCGAGAGGCATGTTTGGCTTAAATTTTGGCTGGAATGCCCGTCGATTCTAGGGCGGCCGGGCGCTGCTTTTAGGGGGCTTTGCCGGCCCAGGCGTCGGCGCTGAAGCCCACCGTGGTGCTGTCGCCCCATTCCACCACCGGCCGTTTGATGGTGCTGGCGTGTTCGCGCATCACCGCCTCGGCGCTGGCGGCATCCACCACGCTGGCCTGCACAGCGGCGTCCAGCTTGCGCCAGGTCGTGCCCTGGCGGTTCAAGACCTTTTCCCAGCCCACGGCCTGGGTCCAGGCGGCCAGCCGGTCGGCCGGCACACCGGCTTTTTTGAAGTCGTGGAAGGTGTAGGGCAGGGCGTGGCTGTCAAGCCAGACGCGGGCCTTTTTGACCGTGTCGCAGTTGGGGATGCCGTAGAGGGTAATCATGGCCGGATTATTCCAGAGGGTAGAAGCATCGCCGAAAGCTATGTATTCCGTAGCAGCTTGCGCATGCCGCATAAGCGCAAGAGGCTTAAAACACTTATAAGTTGTGCAGAAATACCCCTTCCAGAAACACCGCAGAACTGGCTTTGCCAGGCTGCTGGTGTTGCCCCCTGCAAGGGGGTGGGCGAGAGCGAAGCGCAGCCTGGGGGTGAGACAATCTTATTATGCAAACCCTGAACGACTGGCTGGCGCACTGCGAACGGCTACACCCCACCACCATTGAGCTCGGCCTGGACCGGGTCCGTACCGTTGCCGAGCGCATGGGCCTGCACTTTGACTGCCCGGTCATCACCGTGGCGGGTACCAACGGCAAGGGCTCGACTTGCGCCATGCTGGAGGCGATCCTGCTTCAGTCCGGCTACCGCACCGGGGTCTACACCTCGCCGCATCTGGTGCATTTTGAAGAACGCTGCCGCATCGGCGGGGAGATCGCAAAGGCTCCTGATTTTGTAGCGCACTTCGCAAGTGTGGAAGGCGCCAGAGGCGATGTTTCCTTGACATATTTTGAGTTCACCACGCTGGCCATCCTGAGCCTGATGGCCAGTTCGCAGCTGGATGCGGTGATCCTGGAAGTCGGCCTTGGCGGCCGCTTGGATGCTGTCAACATCATTGATACCGACTGTGCCGTGATCACCAGCGTCGATCTGGACCACATGGAATTCCTGGGCAATGACCGCGAAACCATAGGCCGGGAAAAGGCCGGCATCATGCGCGCGGGCAAGCCGGTGGTGGTCAGCGACCCGGTGCCGCCGCAAAGCGTGGTGGACCACGCCAAAGCCATTGGCGCAGACCTGTGGCGTTTTGGCGAGGATTTCAATTTCTCCGGCGACAAGCAGCAGTGGGGCTGGGCCGGCCGCGGGCGGCGCTACAGCGGCCTGGGCTATCCGGGCCTGCGCGGCGCCAACCAGTTGATGAATGCCTCGGGCGTGCTGGCCGCGTTGACGGCGCTGCGCGAGCGCCTGCCGGTCACGGCCCAGGCGGTGCGCACCGGCTTGTCCATGGTGGAGTTGCCCGGCCGCTTCCAGATCGTGCCCGGCCAACCCACCCTGGTGCTGGACGTAGCGCACAACCCGCACGCGGTGGCCGCGCTGACTGCCAACCTGGACGCCATGGGCTTCTACCCCACCACCCACGCGGTGTTTGGTGCCATGGCGGACAAGGATTTGCTGCCCATGCTGGCGCGCATTGGCCCGCTGATCGACCGGTGGTACTTCACCGATTTACCCACCGCCCGGGCCGACTCGGCGCAGCACTTGCAAAGCCAGTGGCAGGCCCAAAATGCACGCAAGGACGCCAGCAGTTCCGTGCATGCTGGCCCGGCGGAGGCGCTGCAAGCCGCCATCGCCGCCGCAGACCCCGCTGATAGAATCGTGGTCTTTGGCTCGTTTTACACGGTCGGCGGCGTCCTTGAGGACGGTATTCCCCGGCTGCACGCCAAACACATGGGCTCTTGACTCTCCTCCGCATGGCTTTCTTCAAGTTCCGTTCAGGCGGCTCCAAAAACGACGAACCGTCGCCCGGCCCCGCTGAAACCATCGACGGCATGCGCCGCCGCGCCCGCCACCGTTTGATCGGTGCGGCCCTGCTGGTCGGTGTGGGCGTGGTGGGTTTCCCGCTGCTGTTCGACACCCAGCCACGCCCGATTTCGGTAGATATCCCCATCGACATCCCCGACAAGGCCAAGCTCAAGCCGCTGGCCATTGACGGGGCTGAGGCCGTGGTCAAGGTCGAAAAGCCGGTCGCCACCGAAGAGCCAGTTGTCAAGGAGGCCGTGAAGGAATCCAAAGACACCAAGGCTGTGAAAGAGCCCAAGGTCTCCACCGAGTCCAGCCTGGACCCCAAGGAAGAGGTAGTGGCCACACGGCCTGCGCCCAAGCCCGAAAAGCCGGCTGTGGCCAAACCCGAACCCAAGCCAGAACCTAAGCCCGAGCCCAAAGTGGTGGAAGCGAAGGCCGAGGCCAAGCCCGCCCACAAGTCGGAAGACGACAGCGCCAAGGCTCGGGCCCTACTGGAAGGCAAATCCCTGCCGGACGCTGGTGACGGCCGTTTCATTGTGCAGGTGGGTGCGTTTGCCGATGCCGACAAGGCCCGCGAAGCCCGCGTCAAGCTGGAGCACGCCGGCCTGAAGACCTATACCCAGGTGGTAGACACCAAGGACGGCCCGCGTACCAGGGTGCGCGTAGGCCCTTTCACTAAAAAGACCGAGGCCGACAAAGCCGCAAGCAAGATCAAGGGGCTGGCCCTGCCGGCTTCGATCCTGGCTTTGTAAATGCCGGGCGGTATGGCGACGCTGGATTGGATCGTACTGGCGCTGCTGTGCGCCTCCCTTTTATTGGGTGCTGTGCGCGGCCTTGTGTACGAGGTGTTGTCGGTGCTGGGCTGGATCGTGGCCTTCGTGGTGGCGCAGTGGTTTGCCGCCGATGTGGCGCAGCACCTACCCCTGGGCCAGGCATCTGCCTCGTTGCGCTTTGCGGCCGGGTTTGTGCTGGTGTTCGTGGCCGCGGCATTTGCTACCGGATTGCTGGCCAGTTTGTTGAAAAGTCTGGTGCAGGCCGTGGGCATGCGACCGGTGGATCGCGTGCTGGGTGCCGTCTTTGGCCTGGTGCGCGGGGTGTTGTGGATATTGGTCGCTGCAGTGGTAGTCCATCTAACCGGTTTGCACCGGGGGCCGTGGTGGCAGGAATCACGCAGCGCGGCAATTGCGACCGAGGTGCTTCATACCGCCCGGCCGATGTTGCCAGAAGCTTTCGCTAAATTTTTACCGTGACGCAAGTCACTCGCTAGGGAACAAAACCATGTGTGGAATCGTTGGAGTTGTCAGCAACGCCCCCGTCAACCAGTTGATTTACGACGCTCTGTTGCTGCTGCAGCACCGGGGCCAGGATGCGGCGGGCATCGTGACGCAATTGGACCGTAAGTTCTATATGCACAAGGCCAAGGGCATGGTGCGGGACGTGTTCCGCACCCGCAATATGCGCGCTTTGCCTGGCAACTGCGGCCTGGGCCAGGTGCGTTACCCCACGGCCGGCAATGCCTATAGCGAGGAAGAGGCCCAGCCCTTCTACGTGAACGCGCCCTTCGGCATCGTGCTGGTGCACAACGGCAACCTGACCAATGCGCATGCGCTGAAGGCCGAGCTCTTCAATACCGACCACCGCCATATCAACACCGAGAGCGACTCTGAGGTCTTGCTCAACGTGCTGGCGCATGAGATCGAGAAGTCCACCCGTGGCCTGCCTTTGTCGCCCATGGACGTGTTCGCCGCCGTGCGCAATGTGCACCGCCGCCTGCGTGGCTCCTATGCGGTGATCGCGTCGATTGCCGGCCATGGCGTGCTGGCCTTCCGTGACCCGTTTGGTATCCGCCCGATGTGCGTGGGCCGCGCGCCCGGCTCCGTGATGCTGGCCAGCGAATCGGTGGCCCTGGAGGGCACGATGCACACGCTGGACCGCAACCTGGCACCTGGTGAAGCCGTGTTCGTCGATCTGGAAGGCAATGTGCAGTACCAGCAGTGTGCCGACGCGCCTACGCTGAATCCTTGCATCTTTGAATATGTCTACCTGGCGCGTCCGGATTCTGTGATGGACGGCATCTCGGTATACCAGGCGCGTTTGAACCTGGGCGAAACCCTGGCCAAGCGTGTCATCTCTACCGTGCCGCCGCAAGACATCGACGTGGTGATTCCGATCCCCGAATCCAGCCGCCCCAGTGCCATGCAATTGGCGCAGCTGCTGGGTCTGCCATACCGCGAAGGTTTTGTGAAGAACCGCTATGTGGGCCGCACCTTCATCATGCCCGGCCACGAAGTGCGCAAGAAGTCGGTACGCCAGAAGCTCAATGCCATTGCCAGCGAGTTCAAGGGCCGCAACGTGCTGCTGGTGGACGACTCCATTGTGCGCGGCACCACGTCCAAGGAAATTGTGCAAATGGCCCGTGATGCCGGCGCCCGCAAGGTCTATATGGCCAGCGCCGCACCGCCGGTGCGCTTCCCCAATGTTTACGGCATCGACATGCCCACCAAGAGCGAGCTGGTGGCCCATGGCCGCACGGTGGAAGAAATCCGCGAGCTGATTGGCTGTGACGCCCTGATTTACCAGGACGTGGAAGGTATGAAGCGCGCCATCTGGGCAGCCGCCTCGACCAGCACCGATACGCTGGACACCAAGATCAGCGGCTTTGATGCCTCTTGCTTTGACGGCGTTTACGTCACCGGCGACATCACCTCGGACGATATCCAGCGCCTGAATGAAGGCCGCCCCGGCGGACAAGACCCCGATGGCGACAACTCCCGCCTGGCTTTGCCCAACGCTGAACACGCGTAACCATTGATATCCATGACACAGAAGACCCGTACCCGTTTCGCGCCGTCGCCCACCGGCTTTATCCATCTGGGCAATATTCGTTCGGCCCTGTATCCCTGGGCGTTTGCCCGCGCGACCGGCGGCGATTTCGTACTGCGCATTGAAGATACCGATGTGGAGCGTTCCACCCAGGTGGCGGTGGACGTCATCATCGAAGGCATGCAGTGGCTGGGCCTGGACTATGACGAAGGTCCGTTCTACCAAATGCAGCGCATGGACCGTTACAAGGCGGTGCTGGCAGACCTGGTGGCCGCCGGTCACGTCTATCCTTGCTATATGTCCGTCGCCGAACTGGACGCTTTGCGCGAAGCCCAGATGGCCGCCAAGGAAAAACCACGCTATGACGGCACCTGGCGGCCTGAGCCAGGCAAGACTCTGCCTGCGATCCCCGCCGGCGTGCAGCCCGTGCTGCGTTTCAAGAACCCGCAAGGCGGCGCAGTGGTCTGGGAAGACAAGGTCAAGGGCCGTATTGAAATCAGTAACGATGAGCTGGACGATCTGGTGATCGCCCGCCCAGACGGCACGCCTACCTACAACTTCTGTGTGGTGGTGGACGATCTGGACATGGACATCACCCACGTCATCCGTGGCGACGACCATGTGAATAACACCCCGCGCCAGATCAATATCTTCCGCGCGCTGGGCAAGGAGCCTCCGGTGTATGCCCACTTGCCTACCGTGCTGAACGAGCAGGGCGAGAAGATGAGCAAGCGCAACGGCGCCAAGCCGGTGACGCAATACGCTGTGGAAGGCTACTTGCCCGATGCCATGGTGAACTACCTGGCCCGTCTGGGCTGGAGCCATGGTGACGACGAAATCTTCAGCCGCGAGCAGTTCCTGCAATGGTTCAACCTGGACCATCTGGGCAAGAGCGCAGCACAGTTCGACGAAGCCAAATTGCGCTGGGTGAACGCCCAGCATTTGAAGGCTATGGCCGATGATGCTCTGGCGCCACTGGTGGCTGCCCAATTGCAGGCACGCGGTATTACGACCGACGAACGTCTGCCAGCAATCTGCGGCTTGTTCAAAGACCGCTGCGACACCACTGTGGTGTTGGCCGATTGGGCAACCAAGTTCTATACAGAGGTTGCGCCTCAGGCCGAAGAGTTGGCCCAGCACGTGACGCCTGCGATCCAGCCCGCCCTGGCGCTGCTGCGCGACAAGCTGGCCACCTGCACCTGGGACAAACCTTCCATTGCTGCGGCTATTAAAGAAGTACTGGCTGCGCAAGGTATTAAAATGCCGCAACTGGCAATGCCGGTGCGCGTGTTGGTCATGGGGACGGCGCAGACTCCGTCCCTGGACGCAGTGCTTTTTTTAAGTTTTCGCGAAAATATTTTGCGATGCTTGCAAAAGTCCTAAATTGCACGCTATAATTTGAGGCTTGGAAGGTTAACAACAAAGCAGAGCTTACAAGGCAAAGCGAAGTTGCTGGTTACGGGGGTATAGCTCAGCTGGGAGAGCGCTTGCATGGCATGCAAGAGGTCAGCAGTTCGATCCTGCTTACCTCCACCACCAAATCTTTTGAGTGTGGAAGTTATTTTTGATAACGTTGTTCCAAGGTTTTGACCCTATCGTCTAGAGGCCTAGGACACTACCCTTTCACGGTAGGTACCGGGGTTCGAATCCCCGTGGGGTCGCCAGGATTCATCGCAAGATGATCAAGGCGCAAGTTGGTAACAGCAAAGCCGAAAGGTGATGCGACTTGGCTCGAAAGAGCAAATGT
>JAPLPK010000104.1 GCA_026400275.1 Burkholderiales bacterium | reverse complement strand
GTGCACGTTGCTGCATGGAGCTGTTGGCGGCGTAGACCAGGGCGCCCATGCCGGTTTGCGCTTCCGGGTCGCCATTGGCCACCACCGTGGCCAGGCCGTCGATGAAGTCCACCGCCGTATCCGCGGCAGGCAGGGGGAAGGGGTTCCAGCGCAGCGGGTCGGGCGGCATGACCACGCCGGTGGCGGCCCCGCTGGTCCAGCGCGGCTGCGCATAGGGCTGGTAGGCGCCGGTGACCACCGAGGGCTGGCGCCGGTACAGCCAGCTGCGGCGGTTTTCGGCGCGCGGCGCGGTGAAGGCCGAGCCGGAGACCAGCTCGGCGTACAGGTTCAGCGGCGCCCGCTGTGGGCTGTTGCGGCCCAGCGGCAGGCTGCCGGCCACGGCTTCGGTGGCGTGTTCGTTGCCAAAGCCATTCTGGTACTGGCGCGCGGCCAGGTTTGTCTCCGTCATATCGCTCTCGCTTTCTATAGCGGTGCTATGTTTTGTGTAGCTGCTTGCGCAGATAAATTGTGCGCTGGAGGCACTTTTCTTATAAATCTACACAAGGCTCTACGGCGTCAGTTTGCACTTGAATTCGTTATTTGCAAATTGATTTGTTGAATCATAGTCAAAAATTAGCGTATGGCAAAATTCTTTGGCATTAACGAAATTTGGACCCACCATGCAGGAATCCCGAGAGCAACGCTCCGTACAGTCGATTGAGGTGGGTGGCCGCTTGCTGCTGGCGCTGGCTGAAAACTCCGCGCCGATGACGCTCAAAGACCTGGCCGCTCAGGCCGGCCTGCTGGCTTCACGCGCGCACCCTTATTTGGTCAGTTTTGCCAAGTTGGGACTGGTGGAGCAACGCCGTGCCGATGGGCTGTATGCCCTGGGGCCGGCGGCGCTGCAGCTGGGGCTGACCTATCTGCACCAACTGGAGCCCATGCGGCCCGTCAACGATGCCGCCGAGTCGCTGGCCCAGGCCACGGGGCATGCAGTGGCGGTGTCCGTATGGGGCAATCTGGGGCCTACCGTGGTCCGTGTGGTGGAGGCGCGCAGGCCGCTGCATATAGCTTTGCGGCCGGGTTCGGTGGTGTCCTTGCTGGGCTCCGCGACGGGGCGCGTGTTTGCCGGCGTACTGCCGCGCGACAAGGTTGCCGAGGCCTTGAACAAGCCCGTGGAGGTCTTGCTAGGCGCGCCCGGCGCGCCGCTGGATTTTGAGAGTGAGCAGGTGCACATCGCGGCCGACCTGCAAGCCCACGGCATGACCCGGTCCGATGGCAACACCCAGCCCGGCATCAGCGCATTCAGCACGCCGGTGTACGGCCTGGACCGGCAGCTCGTGGCCGTGCTGACGCTGATCGGCCACCAGGACTACCTGAGCCCAGCCTGGGACGGCCCTGACCCCGCCGCTTTGCTGGCCGCCGCCCGGCAAGCTGCCAGGCGGCTGGGGCATTTCGGGGTGTAATCCCATGCTGGCACCAGCGCTAGGCGGTCACGGCCTGCGCGGGCCGCAAGCTCCGCGTCCCCAGCAAGACCAGCGGCCAGGCTATGGCATAAACCGCCACGACCAGCAGCCAAATGGCGCCGGGCCAATCGGACTGGACGCTGTAGTAGAAGGCCGAGAACGTCAGCGGCGCGAGGATTGAAGCGAGGCTGACGGCCGACATCAATACGCCCTGGAATTGCCCTTGCTGCGCGACATTGACCTGGCGGCTGGCCAATGCCTGCAATGCCGGCGTACCGATGCTACCCAGCGCGAAAACGGGCATGACCACGAAGACCATCCAGCCCTGGCGGATAAATGCCATGGCGGTGAGGGCCAGGCATGCGCAGGCAATGCCCACCAGCACGGCGCGACGCTCGCCCAGTACACGGCTCGCCGGTCCGGGCAGAAATCCCTGCACCAGGGTCTGGCAGACGCCAAATGCCCCTAGGGACAGGCCGACCCAGAAGCCATTCCATTGGAACGCGTCGGCACCCCATAGAGCCCAGCAGACACCATAGGCCTCACCCGTGGCGCTGAGGATGAAGAAGGTCAGGATGAGAGGCAGCAGTCGCTTGGTCGAGAGCGCCCAGCGCAGCGGCCGTAGTGGATTCAGCGCGGCGAGCTGGATGGGCTCGTGGCTGGGGCGGCGCGACTCCGACAGCGTGCAGCAGGCCAGCAGGAAGTTGGCGGCATTCAGCATGGCCGCCGCGATGAAGGGTAGCCGCACCCAGTAGTCCCCAAGCGCGCCGCCCAGCACCGGCCCGACGATGAAGCCCACACCGAACATCGCATTGAACCAGCCAAAACGGCGGGCGCGCGTGGCCACGGGGGAGATGTCGGTGATGTAGGCGGTGGCCACCGACATATTGGCACTTGTGAGTCCCGCTATAGCGCGACCAAGCAGCAGCAGCCATAGGCTGGGGGCGACGGCCAGAAGCAGGTAGTTGACGGTCGCTCCTGCCAGCGATAGCAGCAGAACGGGTCGCCGACCCAGCCGGTCGCTGAGAGCGCCGAGCACCGGCGCAAACACGAACTGCATGGCCGCATAGAGTGCAGCCATGGTGCCAACGAATGGCGCGACGCTGCTGCTGTGGGTAACCTCCCGCACCAGCGCGGGCAAGATCGGAAAGACGAGGCCGATGCCCATGGCATCCAGCGCAACACAGAGGTAAATAACGATGAGGGGGCGGTTCATGGCGCGTTCCTGTTATCACGGGCAATGCGTGCCAGAAGGCGCGATTGCTGGTCGTGAGATATCCGACGGTTGTCGGGGAAACGCTGGCCGACCCTGCGTCAAGTGCAGGGAGGCGTGTGCGCGGTCGTCTGCACAGGACCTGCTGGAGCGGGTGACTGCAGATAGCCGTTTTTCGCGGTTGTCGAGCCACAATTATTGCAGAAGCTAGTGCAGGGTCGTCTGCCTAGCTCGGCGGCGAAGCGGTCGTCCGCCTGCTCTCCGCCTGTCCAGCACTTTGCTGGCAGAGCAGACGGACAGTAGTGCGAGTGTCGCAGCACCCGTAGCCAGCAACCTGAAACGGCGGGTCAAGCAGGCCGTGCCACTGGATGTAAAAGCCGTAATAAAGGGCATGCAAAGAAGGGCATGGCAGAGGTACGCAGCGGGCGTTGGTTGGGATGCATGGCGCCTTTCTTTAACGGCTACCAAGGCGAGCCACATGCCTTGTGTGGCTGAATTTGTAACAAGCACTGTTACCCGCCAAGGCCGGTTTCGTGTCATCTTTACAGACAAGGGCCGCGTTATCCAAATAACTTTTCATGCCGTGTGCAAGCTTGGCCCGTCAACACTCTAAAAACAAAGGTGATCGTTATGAATACGCCCCTGGACGCAGTTTCCAAACCCCGTCTCCACCCCATGATTCTGGCGGCCTGTGCCGCCGTGGTGGTCGTCTGCGCAGTCGGCACCGCCGCCATTCTGGGCTGGCTGCCTTCGTCCGCTGCCAAGAACGCCGAGATGAGCGAGCTGTCGCAGTCGAACCAACCCGTGGTGGTGGCGCCTACGGTGCAAACATCGGTACAGAACATGACCCCCGTGGCCAAGCCTGTGACACAGCACGCCACCCCGCGTCCTGCCGTTCAGCCCGTGACCGTGGCGCAGCGCTGTGGTGACTGCGGTGTGGTGGAGTCGGCCCGTGAAGTGACCACACCGGCGCAAGGCAGTGGTGTGGGCGCTGTGGGTGGCGCTGTGGTCGGCGGCGTGCTGGGCCACCAGGTCGGCGGTGGCCGTGGCCGCGACGTAGCGACTGTGCTGGGAGCTTTGGGTGGCGCGTTTGCGGGCAACCATATCGAAGGCCAGGTCAAGGCCACGCACAGCTATGAAGTGGTGGTGCGCCTGGACGATGGATCGACCCGCACGCTGCACCAGTCGGAACAGAGCGTGCGTCCTGGCGACCGGGTGAAGGTTGTGAATGGCGTGGCGCGTTTGAACGGTTAAATAACGTTTAAAGACTGGACGGATAGGCCGCATCGGCTGGCTCGCCGCGCAAACCCAAGCCGGCCAAGCCCAGCGGCAGCAGCAGGGTGAAGCTGGTGAAGCCAGCGGCCACGGGGCCGAACAGGGTGCCCACGCCCACCACCACGGCGGCCACCAACAAGGCGCCCACCATGTGCTGGGTTTCCGCGTACTGCAGGGGCCGTAAGGATGCGTGAAAGCAGGCCCAAGCCAGGCTCGCGCCCAGCGGCCACCATAGTGCCCATAACGCGCCAATCAAGACCGCCATCAGCACCGCCAGCGCGATGGCTAGGCTGGCGGGATGGCTGATGCCATCGATGAACGAGCGTTTTACGTGGAATTCGGTGCGGGGGTAAGAGCGCATATACAGATCTTTACAAATGACACTGCATATTGCAACCCTGCGCGCTTGAGTTCCATCAGCAAGATGGGGGATTCTTTGTAGGACGCTTTCCCGTGTGCGGCGGCCGTACGCCGTTTTCTGGCATACCAGGTGCTATAAATTTTGCAGCTTCTTGCGCAGGTAGCGACTGCGCTAGAGTGCTAAAAGGCTTGTAAAAACTAGCCCTTGTCCAACTGCTCCAGGATGGGGCACTCGGGCCGGTCGTCGCCGTGGCAGCAATGCACCAGGTGCTCCAGCGTGGCTTTCATGGCCAGCAGCTCTTGGGCCTTTTGTTCCAGCTCCTGGATATGCGCCTGGGCCAGGGCCTTGACCTGGCGGCTGGGGCGCTTGCGGTTCTGCCACAGGCCGACTAGTTCGCCTATCTGCGCGATCGAAAAGCCCAGGTCACGCGCCCGGCGGATGAACTGCAGGGTGTGCACCTCGGCCTCGCTGAACTGCCGGTAGCCGGCCTCGGTACGGCTGGGTTCGGGCAGCAGGCCCACCTGCTCGTAGTGGCGGATCATCTTGGCCGATACGCCCGAGGCCTTGGCGGCCATGCCGATGTTCATGGTGATATTCATGCTTCTTTCTCCGTAGGTGCCGCGGGCCGCCAGCGGCTCAGCAGCAGCGCGTTGGCGACCACACTGACGCTGCTCAGGGCCATGGCCCCGCCGGCCACTACCGGGTTCAGCCAGCCCAGGGCCGCCAGCGGTATGCCGACCACGTTGTAGGCAAAGGCCCAGAACAGGCCGCGCCGGATGGTGGCGTAGGTGCGCCGCGAAATGTCCAACGCATCGGCCACCAGGCCGGGGTCGCCGTGCATCAGGGTGATGCCGGCGGTTTCCATCGCCACATCGGTGCCGGTGGACATGGCGATGCCTACGTCGGCCGTGGCCAGGGCGGGTGCATCGTTGATGCCGTCACCCACCATGGCCACTACTTGGCCCGCCGTGCGCAGGGCTTGCACGGCGGCGGCCTTGTCGGCCGGCAGCACCTCGGCCCGTACCTGCTGTATGCCTAGCGCCTGGCCCACGGCTTCGGCGCTGCCACGGTTGTCGCCGGTCAGCATCACGGTGGTGATGCCTTGGGCGTGCAGCCGGGCCACCGCCGCCCGGGCCGTGGGTTTGATGGCATCGCCAAAGGCCAGCAAGCCCAGCAATGCGGGTGGGCTGTCCTGGCGCAAGAGCCAGGAGATGGTGCGACCCTCCGCTTCCAGGCTTTGGGCCTGTGCCGCCAGAGGGCCCAAGTCCAGCCCTTGCAGCAGGCGGCTGCTGCCCAGCTGGTACAGCTGCCCGTCCACCATGGCTTCGACCCCGCGCCCGGGCAGCGCGCGGGCCTGCTGGGCTGCGGGCACCGTCAATTGCTCGGTCTGCGCCTGGCGGTCTACCGCGCGGGCCAGGGGGTGTTCGCTGCTGTGCTGCAGGGCAGCGGCCAGGGCCAGTACTTTTTCTCGGGTATGGCCTGCGGCGGGTAGCACCGCCACTACAGAGGGTTGGCCCTGGGTCAGGGTGCCGGTCTTGTCGAAGGCGACGGTGGTGACGGCGTGGGCTACCTCCAGCGCTTGCGCGTCCTTGATCAGAATGCCGTGGCGCGCGGCCACGCCGGTGCCCGCCATGATGGCCGTGGGTGTAGCCAGGCCCAGGGCGCAGGGGCAGGCAATCACCAGCACCGCCACGGCGTTCAGTATGGCCTGCGACGCGTCGGCGCCCACCGCCAGCCAGCCCACCAGCGCCACCAGCGCAATGCCCAGCACCACGGGCACAAACACTGCGCTGACTTTGTCCACCGTGCGCTGGATGGGGGCTTTGGCGGCCTGCGCGGACTCCACCAGGCGGATGATGCGGGCCAGCCGGGTCTCGGCGCCCAGGGCGCGGGTGGCCAGCGTCAGCGCGCCCTCGGCGTTGATGGCGCCGCCGGTGACATGGTCGCCCACGGTTTTGGCCAGGGGGCGGCTTTCGCCGGTGATCAGCGACTCGTCCACATGGCTGCTGCCTTCGACCACCTCGCCATCCACGGCAATGCGTTCGCCGGGCCGCACCAGCACCAGGTCGCCCAGAACGAGTTGGTCCACCGGCAGCTCCAGTAGCTCGGTGCCGCGCTGCACCCGGGCCGTGGCGGGGCGCAGCGCGTTCAGCGCGCGGATGGCGTCGGCGGTCTGCCGCTTGGCCCGGCCCTCTAGCCATTTGCCCAGCAGCACCAAGGTGATGACGGCGGCCGAGGCCTCGAAGTACAAATGCGGCATGCCGTGGCCCGCATGCTGGAACAGCAGGTAGACCGACAGGCCATAGGCGCTGCTGGTACCCAGCGCCACCAGCAAGTCCATATTGCCGGTGCGGGCGCGCAGGGCGCCCCAGCCGGCCCGGTAAAAGCGTGCGCCCAGCCAGAACTGCACCGGTGTGGCCAGCGCCCACTGGGTCCAGCCGCCCAGCATGGCGTCTATGCCCAGCCAGCCCAGCAGCATGGGCAAGACCAGGGGTAGGGTGAGCGCCGTAGCAACAGCCACCGGCCACCAGTCCGGCAACTTCCGGGCCGCTGCGGGCGCCGCTATGTCCTTGGCGGTGTAGCCGGCTTTGGCAATGGCCGCCTTGAGTGCGGCAGGCGTCACGCTGGATAGCGCCAGTACGGTGGCCTTTTCCGTGGCCAGATTCACCGAGGCTGACAGCACGCCGGGTAGCTTTAGCAAGGCTTTTTCGACCCGGCCCACGCAGGATGCGCAGCTCATGCCTTCAATTTGCAGGCTGCTTTCGGTGGTTTGCACCGCATAGCCGGCGCGCTGTACTGCCGCCGCCAGCGTGGCTGTGCCCACCGTGGCGTCGGCCTGCACCGAGGCTTGTTCGGTGGCCAGGTTGACGCTGGCCTCGCGTACGCCCGGCACGGATTTCAGGGCTTTCTCCACCCGCGACACGCAGGATGCGCAGCTCATACCGGCAATGCCGAGCTGGAGGGGGGCTGCGAGAGTCTGTGACATGGTCGGGCTTCGTGATGGATAAGGTGCTGATGATGGACCTTTCCATCATGGCAATGTCAAGGTGAGGCGGAGCAAGTCAATGCCACAAGGATGGGTACTGCATAGCGCTGTTTGACCTTACCATTGTGTGAAGGTGCACAGTAGGCCCAACGACCCCTAACCAGGAACATTCCATGATCAGCTTCGAAGTCCAGGACATGACTTGCGGCCACTGTGCCAGCACCATCACCAAGGCCGTGCAGGCCACCGACCAGGCCGCTCAGGTGCATATCGACTTGGCCGCGCACCGCGTGGATATAGAGACGAGCGCAGCAGACACCCAGGCCCTTAGCGCCGCTATTAGCGAAGCGGGCTACACACCCGTGCCGTTAACGCAGTAAGTTCAGCGCGCCCACAGCCGGGCGAAGCTGGCGATGGACGCCAGGCCGGCCGATGCAGCGCCCAGCGACAGCGCCCAGGTGGAGCCCTGCATGCCGGCCAGGCTGAAGCACAGGGCCACCAGGGCGGCGCCCACGGTCTGCCCCAGCAGCCGCGCCATGCCGATCACGCCGCTGGCGCCACCGCTGCGTTCGGGCGGGGCGCTGGACATCAGGGCTTTCAGGTTGGGTGACTGGAAGAAGCCAAACCCCGCGCCGCAAAGCGCCATGCGCAGCACGATGTCCAGCGTATGCGGGTTGTCCGGCAGCAGCGCCAGCGACGCCATGCCCAGGGTCAGCAGCGCCAGGCCCACACCGCCCAGCAGGCCCGGCGGGTAGCGGTCAGACATGCGGCCCGCGATCGGTGCGGCCAGCGCCACGATGACTGGCCAGGACATCATCAAAAAGCCGGTGTTGATCGGGTCGCGGTGCAGCACCTCTTCAAAGTAGAACGGCAGCGACACAAAGGCCAGGCCCTGGGCCGCGAACGACGCCATGGCCGTGATGGTGGACAGTGCGAACATGGGCCGGCGGAACAGGTCCACCGGCAGCATGGGTGCGGGGTGGCCGGCCTGGCGCCGCAACAGCAGCAGGCCGGTGACCAGGCTAAGTCCCAGCGGCGGCAGCACCACCGACGCTACCTCACGCTGGGCGGCCGAACCCAGGGCGAAGATCAGCGCCGAGAAGGTGACGGCGGTCAGCGCAGCAGCCAACGGGTCAAAGCCATGGCCACGCCGGGGCGATTGCGGCAGCGAATTGAACGCAAACGCCAGGGCCAGCAGGCCCAGCGGCACATTGATGGCAAACAACCAGGGCCAGGTCGCCACCGCCAGCACCAGCGAGGCCACCGCCGGGCCCAAGGTGAAGCCTATGCCGACCACCAGTGCGTTCATGCCCACACCACGGCCCAGGCGCGCTGGCGGGTAGATCAGGCGTATCAGCGCGATGTTCACGCTCATCACCCCCGCGCCGCCCACGCCTTGCAAGGCACGTGCAAAAGCCAGCTGTGGCAGGGTGCTGGCAAACGCGCAGGCCAGCGAGGCGGCGGTGAACAGCGCCAGGCCGCCGATGAAGATGCGCCGTGGCCCCACCAGGTCGCCCAGGGCGGCAAACGGCAGCAGGGTTGCTACCACTGCCAGCTGGTAGGCGTTGATGATCCAGATGGAGTTGGCCGCCGGTGCGTGCAGGTCGGCCGCGATGGCTGGCAGCGCGGTGTTGGCAATGGCGGTGTCCAGCGCGCTGAGCACCACGCCCAGCAGGATGGCCACCAGCGCCAGCACCTCGTGGTTTTTAGCCTGGCTAGCTGGGCTAATGTTCGCGGGGCGGGCGGTGGCGGTGGACAGTTCGGACATGGGCGGAATCTGGAGGCCCTGAGGTACAGCTGCAGGGCGTGAAACAGGTGTGGGTAGGTAGTAACCCGAATGCTGCGATCCTAGCTGCAGACCGTAAACAACACATGCCGCTGGGGTACTTGCGGCATGCGTCCGAGCCGGCTTTAGCCGACGAAGCTGTTCTGGCCCAGGGCCTGCTCTACCACCTCGCGGGTCAGCGTGGGGGCAAAGGCTGCGATGAAGGCATACACATAGCTGCGCAGGTAGGTGCCCCGGCGTACCGCCAACTTGGTCAGGTTGATGCCGAACAATGCACCCGCGTCGATGGCGCGCAGCGACAGGTCGCGCTCGGCCTCGAAGGCGATGGACGCGACGATGCCCACGCCCATGCCCAGCTCCACATAGGTCTTGAT
>JAPLPK010000189.1 GCA_026400275.1 Burkholderiales bacterium | reverse complement strand
GGCGGCAGACCTACGGCGCATCTACACGTCCACCACCGCCGAGGAGGCCGAGCTACGCCTGGGGGAGTTCGAGGCTAAGTGGGACAGCGAATACCTGCCCATAGGCCAGTCCTGGCGCCGCAACTGGAGCCGACTGGTGCCGACTGGTGCCGTTCTTTGACTATCCACCGGACATCCGAAAGGTCATCTACACGACCAACGCTATCGAGTCGGTCAACATGGGGCTGCGCAAGCTGACCAAGAATCGGGGCTCGTTTCCCAGTGATGAGGCGCTGACCAAGCTGTTCTATCTGGCCCTGCGCAACATCAGCCTGAAATGGACCATGCCCATCCGGGATTGGAAGGCTGCCCTGACCCGATTTACCATTCAGTTCGGTGAACGCATCTGCGCTCACTGAAGTCCGACCCGTTTACACAAAAACTCGGACACCCTCCTGTTAGGTTGGAGAACATAGCTTACTCTGAACTGCATCCCAAGACGTCAGCCAACCAATGCGTCTTTGCGGCATGCTATTGACATCCATGATGATGCCAGTCAGGTCGCAGTGGGACAAGCCGCCACTGTGCTCAACACGCCATTGGTAATGCTTGACGAGATCATTCAGTGATCCCAGGTCAGACCTGCTATCCGTCTTGGCGTAAAGCCCTACGTCGTAGTGCTCAAACGCCTTGTCGATTGCCGATGCGGGCAAGCCCTTCATTTGCAGCAGTTGCTCCAGCCCGGCTAGCAGCATGCTTGGCAGTGACTCGATGGTGGTTGGCTTCTTGCCTTGAAACAAAATGAACGACAGCAGAGTCGTTTCACTCATGAAGATATATGCGCTGCGCCGACCAAGATCGAAGCGATTGACATACCAATTGCCCAAAGGCGCGCCGGAAGGCGTGGGCAAAGCGAGATTTTCTTTGCGCATGCCAATGATTTTCTGGATTTCTTGGGTGCACTTGAGATACAGCATGGCCGAATTGTGTGGCTTAACGTTTGACTTACGCTGCCTGCCGTAGCTAGGTCGGCTTAACGTCAAAGCTCAAAGGCACGCCGCTTGCGGCGCGTCCCTTGGAGCACAAGGTTAGACCGTGCATTTATTGCATTGAATGAAGGCCAATCGTATTGCCTTCGGTATCAACAACCATCGCAATAAAGCCGTACTCGCCAATAGACATCTTGCCCTTGAATATCTCTCCTCCGTGTGCTGCCGCTCGTTCAGCCTCAACTGAACAATCCTCACAGGAGAAATAGACCAAAGTACTACCACCAGAAGGACATCCGGCCATTCTCACCAGCGCGCCTGCTGCTCCAGAGCCTTCCATTGACATCGGAAATGCCCACATCTCCATTTCAGGGAAGCCCTTGGGGTCAGGATTCTTCAACTCTTCTAATGTGCCTTGAAACACAGCTTCGTAAAACGCCTTCGCACGGGGCATGTCCTGAACGTAGATTTCAAACCAACCGACCGGATTGCTTTTCATGGTGTTTCTCCTTTTGTGAACAAATTGTGAAGAGGTCTAACGTGGAAGTGACCGGCGACCGCATGGCGGGCGCTAGCCCGTCGTGAGGTCGTCCGTGTCGACTGATCTGTTAGAGCGCATTAGACGACCACGATTCCGGGCTCGCCGGGGAGAGCGAATGAAAACGATTCGAAGCCAGACGAACTGACTGTCGCAAGAAACGTCGATTCGTCAGACCACTTCAACTGGAGCCCCACGTTTTTGATCCACGCCGCGCTCAAAATGGTGAGACCCACTAGGTCAGAAAGCGCCTTTGCGCCCTCGCGCAGGTTCCCGTCTTGCGCGGCGACACTGCTGCCCTCGCGCGTGGAAATTTCATAGCCACTTTCAACGGTCAACCGGGTGCCTTCGAACACCAGCTCAATGTGATTCTTCCCCAGGACGACCGAAAGAAGCTCCCGCCCTGACATGGCCGCAAGGGAGATGTCTTCCGGGACTATGCCGTTGATGCGAGCAGGCATTTGCGCTCTAACGTTCGAGCTAAGCGGGCGACAACGGCAGGACGCCAGGCCCGGGCTGGCGAAAATGTACCGCGTACCGCCAGACCGGGCCTGGTGGCCTGCCGTTGGAGCTCCGCTTGAGCGAGGGGTTAGGCATCACCCCGCGAGGTAGTGCATGAAGTCAGCGCCAAATGCCTCCACTGCTGTGCCAATAATGACAATGTAGCCTTCAACAAATTTGCTCCTTGTCTTTGACGAATGAAGCGTCTCATTCAAGTGCTTGTCAAAGTCCTTATTGACTTTCGCTCTGAGGCTCCGTCTCTCGTCGCTAGACAGTACCTTCTTGTGTGCTTCCTCTTTGGCGTCGACGGCGGACACAAAGGCAAATTCTCGCTGTAAAGGTGCCATCTTGGTCATTCTGGAGGCAACAAGCTCGGAGAAGTCCTTTGACGCGAACACAAGGCCCAGGATAATTATCAAAGCGCCTACCTTATGCAACCCGTGAAAGTCATGAACACGAATTCCGTAGGCAACACCAAGGGCGAGCACTGCAAAAGCGCTTGCGAGGTAGAGAAGTTCGGTCTTTGTATACGGTGTCTTCATGTTTCAGGCTTTGATGAGGTGGGAAGGTGTATTTGGTGATGCCTAACGCAATGTAGACCGCAAACCCCGGTCGATACATCCGGCGCTTGACGATACATCTTGTGGAAAAAAACGCTGCAAGCCGCTTGTACATTGGGCCAGCGGCACATATACTGTATATAACATCAGGTATAAATTTTCCATGAAACCCGGCACGCCTCCGTTGCAATCCACCCGCTTGCTCGATGAGGTGCGCGAGCGAATTCGGTACTTGCACTATAGCCTCAAGACCGAAAAGGCTTACCTTTACTGGATACGTTTTTTCATCCGTTGGAGTGCTACGCAGCCCGGCGGCATGCAGCATCCACAGGACATGTGCTGGCGGAAGCAGAAGCGGTTTTACCATTCTGGCCAGCGAACGTAGGTGTTGGCGTCTGCACACAAGTATGCGCTTGGTGCAATGATGTGTTTTACCGATCTGTGCTGGGCATTGGTTTTCCATGGCAGAGCAACGTAGGGCGTCCGCAGCAGAACATGCACATTCCATCCACATTGACCAAAGACGAAGTGGCGGGCGGTGCGGCCAATCCGCTGGACCAGCTGGAGCTGACAAGGTAAATGCCACCCGAACAAGCCGCCTCCTCCACCCGCCGCATAGCCCACCTCGACATGGACGCGTTCTACGCCTCCGTGGAGCTGCTGCGCTACCCGCAGCTCAAGGGCTTGCCGGTGGTAATTGGCGGCGGGCGGCGGCGGGATGACGATGCCTTGCGGCAGCGCTTTGGCGACGCCCTGGCGGATATTCCGGTGGCAGCGTTCCCGGTGCTGAAGGACTACGTGGGGCGCGGCGTGATCACCACCGCCACCTATGCGGCGCGGCAGTTTGGTGTGGGCTCGGCCATGGGGCTGATGAAGGCGGCCAAGCTGTGCCCGCAGGCGATTTTGCTGCCGGTGGACTTTGAGGAAATACGCCGCTACTCGCGCCAGTTCAAAGCCATTGCCACCAGCATCGTGCCGCTGATGGAAGACCGGGGGGTGGACGAAATCTACCTGGACTTCACCGATGTACCCGGCGGCCAGCGCGAGGGCGGGCGGGTGCTGGCGCGGCTGATACAGAAGGCCATACACGACACCACGGGCCTGACCTGCTCGGTGGGCGTGGCGCCCAACAAGCTGATCGCCAAGATGGCCAGCGAATTCAACAAGCCCAACGGCATTTCTGTAGTCCATGAAGGTGACTTGCAAACGCTGATCTGGCCGCTGAGTTGCCGCAAGATCAACGGCATAGGCCCCAAGGCTGGCGAAAAGCTGGCGGGCCTGGGCATACAGACGATTGGCGAATTGGCTGCGGCAGAACCGCAGTGGCTGGTAGCCCACTTTGGCAAGGCCTACGGCGCCTGGATGTATGAAGCCGCGCATGGCCGCGACACGCGCCCGGTGGTGACCGAGAGCGAACCCGTGTCCATGAGCCGCGAAACCACCTTTGACCGCGACTTGCACGCCGTCAAAGACCGGGCCGAGCTGGGCGCGGTGTTTACCCGGCTGTGCGAGCAGGTGGCGGCCGACTTGCAGCGCAAGGGCTACGTAGGCAAGACGATTGGCATCAAGCTGCGCTATGACGACTTCAAGATCGCCACGCGCGACCACTCGCTGAGCCTGCCCACCGACGATGCCGTGCGCATACGCCAGGCCGCCGGGCAGAGCCTGAAGCGCGCTCCGCTGGACAAGCGGCTGCGCCTGTTGGGCGTGCGGGTGGGCGCACTGAGCAAGCGTGATGCGGCCACGGATAGTTCAGATAAAAAAACACCTCTAGCGCAGACAGCACCTGCGCAAGCAGCTATACATTTTGAAGCGCAAACAGGCTGGCTTTTTTAGTTGATTTTTGCGGGCTTATCGGGTCGATAGTTGTATCGGGATGTAGCTTTACGTTAAGCTGCAAGCCCGAACATACGGAGCTCTTTATGCGACAACACTACCCTACGCTAGCCGTCGCGGCACTTGCCTTCATCAGTCCCTGGGCACAGGCCGACACGGGCAAGCTGTTGTTGACGGGCGGCGTCAGCAGCATTGACGGCGCAGCCGGCGGCGGCCTGGGCCCTTGGGCCGTCATCGGCAGCAATGCCACCGAGCGCGAAATCGGCGCCAGCGCTGCCATCACCCGTCTACACACCCAAGACTACGGCCTGACCGTCGCCAGCGCGGCCGTGGGCATCCACGACCGGGTGGAGTTGTCGATTGCGCAGCAGGACTTTGACGCATCGCCCGCCTTGGCGCTGAACGGCATTGCTGCCTTCGGCGTCACGCCGGGCCAGCACATCACGATGGACATCCTGGGCGCCAAGGTCCGCGTGGCCGGCGACGCGGTGCTGGAAAGCGACAGCTGGATGCCGCAGATCGCCGTGGGCCTGGAGCACAAGACCGTACACCCCGGCTCGCTGGGTTCGGTGCTGGATTTTCTGGGCACCAAGCGCAGCGGCACCGACCTGTATGTCAGCGCCACCAAACTGTTCCTGGCGCAGGGCCTGCTGGTCAACACCACGCTGCGCAGCACCAATGCCAACCAGAACGGCCTGCTGGGCTTTGGCTCGGCATCGCCAGGCAAGAACCAGCGCAGCCTGCAGCCTGAAGTGTCGGTGGCCTATCTGCTGAGCAAAAACCTGGCCCTGGGTGCCGAGTACCGCTTCAAACCGAACAACCTGGAAGCGCTGGGCGCGGCCGCCGGCCTGGGCTCGGCATTGCGCGAGGACAACTGGGCCGATGTATTTGTTGCCTGGGCGCCGACCAAAAACCTGTCGCTGACCCTGGCCTATGTGGACCTGGGCCGCATCGTGCCGGGCGTCACGTCCGACCGCAAGCAGACCGGCGCCTATCTGTCGGCGCAAATCGCATTCTGAGGAAGACACCATGCATTCCATCCGCCTATGGACCGCCGCCGCCGCGCTGTGCATTGCCTGCAGCACCCAGGCCCAAACCAGCACCGCCCCGCTGTACCAGTCGCTGGGCGAAAAGCCCGGCATCACCCTCCTGATGGACGACTTTGTGAACCAGCTCAAGGCCGACCCGCGCATCGGCAAGATGTTTGACGACATCAAGCCCGCCTACCTGAAGGAACAGCTGACAGACCAGGTCTGCGAGCTCAGCGGTGGCCCTTGCAAGTACGAGGGCGAAGAGATGAAAAAGTCGCACGAGAAGCTGGGCATCGACAAAGCGCAGTTCAACTTGCTGGTGGAAATACTGCAGCGCGCCATGGACGCGCGTGGCATTCCGTTCACCGCGCAAAACCAGCTGCTGGCGAAGCTGGCCCCGATGCACCGCGAAATCATCACGGTGCACTAAGCCCCCAGGCGCTTTAAACAAAAGAAGCTGCCAACGCAGATAGAAACTGCACTGGCAGCTCTTTATTTAATAGCAGTCCAGTTAAGGCACAGTCCGAAGCTCGCGCCGCAGCATCTTGCCTACAGTGGACTTGGGCAGGGCCTCGCGGAACTCCACGCTGCGCGGGCGCTTGTATCCGGTGAGCTGCTGGGCGCAGAAGTCCAGCAGCGCGGCTTCGCTCAGGCTGGCGTCTTTCTTCACCACAAACAGCTTCACCGCCTCGCCCGTCGCCGCATCGGGCACGCCCACCGCAGCGCATTCCAGCACATGGGGGTGGAAAGCGGCCACGGCTTCGATCTCGTTGGGGTAGACGTTGAAGCCGTTGACCAGAATCATGTCCTTCTTGCGGTCCACGATGCGCACATGGCCCTGCGGGTCCATCACGCCCACGTCGCCGGTGCGGAAGTAGCCGTCGGCCGTCATGGCGGTGGCGGTGTCCTCGGGGCGCTGCCAGTAGCCGGCCATCAGTTGCGGCCCCTTGATGGCGATCTCGCCGGGCACACCGGGGGCCACTTCCAGGCCCGCATCGTCCACTATGCGCAGGTCCACGCCCGGCAGGGGCAGGCCGATGTGGCCGGTGAAAGCCTGCAGGTCAGCATGGTTGGAGGTGACGGCCGAGGCGGTTTCCGACAGGCCGTAACCTTCAACGATAGGACAGCCCGTCGCCGCCAGCCACTGGCTGGCTACAGTGGGCTGCACAGCGCTGCCGCCACCGTTGGAAATGCACAGCTCGCTGAAGTCGAGCTGGCCAAAGTCGGGGTGCTGTAGCAGGGCGTTGTACAGGGTGTTGACCGCCGGGAACATATGCAGCTTGTAGGGCTTGAGCTGCTGCAGCATGGCGGACTGGTCGCGCGGGTTGGCGATCAGGATGTTGCGCCCGCCGGCCCGCATGCCCAGCAGGCTGCACACCACAAAAGAAAACACGTGGTACAGCGGCAACGCACAGACGATGGTGAACTGTGTGCTGCGCGGGCGGCGCGCCAGGCCCGGGCGCATCCAGGCTTCGCAGGCCAGCAGGCTGGCGGCCAGGGTGCTGTGCAGCAGGGTGGCGCCCTTGCTCACGCCCGTGGTGCCGCCGGTGTACTGCAACACAGCCGGGTCGCTGGGCTGGATCTGCGGCCGCTGGAACGGCAGGCCATGGCCCTGTCGTATCGCATCGACCAAACGGCTGCGGCCGTCTTCACGCGGGGCTGCGGCAGGTGCTGCCACCAGGGAGGGCAAGGCCTGGCCGGCCGGCAGACCTAGCAGGTCCGCACCGCCGACCACCAGCACCGTTGTGACACCGGTTTGGGCCAGCACGGCATCCAGCGTGGGTAGAAACGGCTCCAGCACGATGATGGCCTTGGCGCCCGAGTCCTGCAGCTGGTGCAGCAGCTCGCGCGGGGTGTACAGCGGGTTCACGTTGACGGTGATGCAGCCGGCGCGCAGCACGGCCGCCATCGCCACCGGGAAGCTCAACAGGTTGGGCAACATGGTGGCCACCCGGTCTCCCGGCTGCAGCCCCTGGGCTTGCAGCCAGGCGGCCAGGGCCAAAGACAAGGCATCCACATCGCCATAGCGCAGCGCATGGCCCATGGACACATAGGCTTCGCTGTCAACGTGCAGGGCAAAGCTCTGCTCCAGCATGGCCACCACGTCCGGGGTGGACGAGGTGTCGAGGGTGGTGGGCATGCCAGGCGGGTAATGGGCGTGCCAGGTGCGTTGCATGGTGTTTCTCCGTAGATGGGGCTAGTCGTATTACGTATTAATGTAGCGCCCTCCTCCCTGGATGGCGCCGCATAGTGGCTGCTTTGCAGCGCAATATTTAGCCCATGAAAAAGGCCATTACCGCAAGTGCGGCAACGGCCTAAAGCTACAGAAAAGATAGCATAGAATCAGACGGCCATCTTGGCGGTCTTTTCGTCCAGCAACACCTCGGGGGCATTCGCTTCGACCCAGGTTTCATTGTTCAGCGCGGCATTCAGGCGCTGGGTGTCCAGGTCGCCGGTCCATTTCGCCACCACGATGGTGGCAACGCCGTTGCCCACCAGGTTGGTCAGCGCACGGGCTTCGGACATAAAGCGGTCAATGCCCAAGATCAGCGCCAGGCCGGCCACCGGCACATGGCCCACGGCAGACAGGGTGGCGGCCAGCACGATGAAGCCGCTGCCGGTCACGCCGGCCGCGCCCTTGGAGGTCAGCAGCAGCACGAGCAGCAGGGTGATCTGCTGGCCGATATCCATCGGGGTGTCGGTGGCCTGGGCGATGAACACCGCGGCCATGGTCAGGTAGATGGAGGTGCCGTCCAGGTTGAAGGAGTAACCGGTAGGGATCACCAGGCCAACCACCGACTTCTTGGCGCCCAGATTTTCCATCTTCTCCATCATGCGGGGCAGCACCGATTCGCTGGACGAGGTACCCAACACGATCAGCAGCTCTTCCTTGATGTACTTGATGAACTTGATGATGCTAAAGCCGTGCAAACGGGAAACGATGCCCAGCACCACCAACACAAAGATCAGGCAGGTCAGGTAGAAGGTACCCATCAGCTTGCCCAGCGAGAACAGCGAAACGATGCCGTACTTGCCGATGGTGAAGGCCATGGCGCCGAAGGCACCAATGGGGGCCAGCTTCATGATCACGCCGACGATGCTGAACAGCACGTGTGAGATCTTCTCGATGAAGTCAAACACCTGGGTGCCACGGCCACCAAACTTGTGCAGCGAGAAGCCGAACAACACGGCAAACAGCAGCACCTGCAGGATCTCACCCTTGGCGAATGCGTCCACCACCGAGGTGGGGATGACGTTCAGCAGAAAGTCCACCGTGCCGGCCATCTTGCCCGGGCCGGTGTAGGCGGCGATGCCCTTGGTGTCCAGCGTGGACGCGTCCACATGCATGCCGTTGCCGGGCTGTATCAGGTTCACCGTGACCAGCCCCACGATCAGCGCCAATGTGCTCATGATCTCGAAGTACAACAGGGCCAGACCGCCGGTCTTGCCGACCTTCTTCATGTCTTCCATGCCGGCAATACCCACCACCACGGTACAGAAAATGATGGGGGCAATGATCATCTTGATCAGCTTGATGAAGCCGTCGCCCAGGGGCTTCATTTCGGCGCCCAGCTCGGGGCGGAAATGCCCGAGGGCAATGCCGATCGCCACGGCGAACAGCACTTGCACATACAGGGACGCGTAAAACGGCTTCTTGGGGACGGAGGGGTTCGCTTGCATAGGGCGGCCTTTTCGGGAGTAAGAGAAAAATACGCGGCCACATCGCCGCACATATTGCAAACAACTTTAGGGCCTAAAAACGTCCCGGACAGTGTGGAAAATACAGCCCTAAGACCTAGGGTTTACCCAGGTATTTCTTCTGATCCACGGGCAAACTGACACTATTTACGCTCACAATGTATTTATGGAAAACACTGACAAACTCAACGACCGCAACGTTGCCCTGGCCTGGGCTGAACTGCAAGCCCACGCCAGCGCGGGCCAGCCTCTGGAGGCCGATGCTTACCGCCTAGCCTTTGCCGACCCGGAGTTTTTGCTGCGCCGCGAAACCCGGGGCATACGCTTTCAACTGGAAATGCTCAAACCCGATCTGGAGCAGCAAGAGCAAGGCATAGAGAACACGGTTGTAGTGTTTGGCAGCGCCCGTTTCCCTGCACCCGACGATGCCCAACGTGAGCTGGCCGCAGCACAGGCCGGCGGTGACGCGGCCGCTCTGAAGGTGGCCGAGCGCCGCATGCGCAATGCCCATTACTACGACCAGGCCCGGCTGTTTGCGCGCCTGGTAGCCCAGTACAGCGCCGACCAACCTGCGGCCGAGCGCCTCTACATCTGCACCGGCGGCGGCCCCGGCATCATGGAAGCAGCCAACCGTGGCGCGCATGAAATGGGTGCCTTGAATGTGGGCCTAAGCATTGCCCTACCGCATGAGCAAAGCGGCAACCGCTATGTCTCGCCCAGCCTGAACTTCAAGTTCCACTACTTTGCGCTGCGCAAGATGCATTTCATGATGCGCGCCAAAGCCCTGGTGGCCTTTCCTGGCGGCTTTGGCACGCTGGACGAGCTGTTTGAAGTGGTCACCCTGGTGCAGACTGGCAAAGCCAAGGCCGTGCCTATCATCCTGTTTGGCACCGACTACTGGAAGGGCCTGCTGAACTTCGATGTACTGATTGAAGAAGGCGCCATCTCCCCAGCCGACCTGAAGCTGTTCACCTACGTGGACACGCCAGAGCAAGCCTGGAGCGCCATGCAGGCGTTCTACAAGCTGTAGAGCGACTTCAAGACGCGCCGAAATCGGCGGTCTTGAGCTGCCAGGCGGTGCGGGTGCCGCTGCCCACCACCGCCCCCACCACCCAGAACAGGCCGGCCACGCCGATATAGGCGCTGGCCAGGCCAAACAGCATGGGCATCATCACGCTGGAGGCGTTGATGGTCATCAGCCGCAGGCCCAATGCCTCGCCATGTCGGTGCTCGGGCGTAATCTGGTGCAGGGTGCTCATCACCATGGGCTGCACCGAGCCCAGCGCCAGCCCCAGCAAGACTGAGCACGCGCCCATGGCCACCGCGCCATGCAGCAGCGGGTAGGCCGCAAACAGCAAGGCCGTGGCGCCCATGGCGCTGGTAATCACAGCCCATTCGCGCAAATGCTGGGCCACCAGCGGCATCACCATGCGCACCACCGCTGCCGCGATGGCGAACACGCCGAGGATGGTGCCTATGGTGGAGGCACTCAGGCCCCGTTCATGGCCCAGGATGGGCACCACAAAGGTATGTACATCCCAGCTGGACGACAGAAACCAGTTCACCAGCAGCAGGCGACGCAGCATGGGGTCGTGTAGCAAATCCCACACCCGCGCCTTGGCCGCGTTGGCGGGTGGGTGGATGGGCGGCAGCTCCTGCACACCACGCACCAGCGCCCAGGTCAGCAGGGGTAAAACCGCCAGCATGGCAAACGCGGCACGGTAACCGAAGATGTCGCCCGGCGCGGCGCCCGCATAGTCAATCAACAGTCCGGCCCCAAACGGCCCGATGAAGTTGGACACCGCCGGCCCCATGGCCAGCCAGCTGAACACCTGTTTGAGCTGGGTCGAGCCCTCCACCGCCCGGCCCACATGGCGCTGCAGCGCAATCAGGGCAATGCCAGTAGCACCGCCTGACAACAAGGCACTGAGACACAGCACCGGGTAAACCGGAAACACAGCCGCCAGGCCGGCCCCCAGTACCGCCATGGCCACGCTGCCAGTGACCGGCAGGCGCAGGCCGTTGCGGTCCGCAAAACGCCCGGCGGGCAAAGCCAGGAACACCTGGGTCAGAGCAAACAAGGCCAGCAGAAATCCCACTGGAAAAGTGCTGTAGCCAGCTTTCAGGGCCAGCAAAGGCGAGGCCAGGCGCAGCCCCGTCATGCAGGCGTGCAGGCAGATCTGGGCCAATATCAAACGGGCCAAAGCCAGGGTCATGGAGCCCCGTCATCCAGCTCGGCTTGCGCGGGCAGCAGGGCCTGCGCCTCGGCGTCCGGCAGGGCCTCGACCACCTTCAACGCCCGGCGCATCTGGCGGGTGCGGGTGTCGGCCTTGTCCAAAGTGTCGGAGGCTTTTTGCACCTGCTCTCGGATGCGTGCCACCCATTCCCCGTAGCGCTCGAACTCGGTCTTTACCGCGCCCAGCACCTTCCAGACCTCAGACGCCTGTTGCTCCAGCGCCAGCGTGCGGAATCCCATGTGCAGGCTGTTCAGCATGGCCAGCAAGGTCGTCGGGCCGGCCAGGGTCACGCGGTAGTCGCGCTGCAGGCTGTCCATCAGGCCAGGGCGGCGCAGCACCTCGGCGTACAGGCTCTCGATGGGCAGAAAGAGGATGGCGAAGTCGGTGGTGTGTGGCGGTGCCAGATAGCTCTCGGCAATGGATTTGGCCTCGGTGCGGATGCGAGCCTCCAGCGCCTTGGCGGCTGCGTCGGCCGCAGCGGCGTCGGCGCGCTCGTGTGCGTCCAGCAGGCGCTCGTAATCGTCGCGCGGAAACTTGGCGTCTATCGGCAGCCAGACGGGCGCGCCGTCGGCACTGCGGCCCGGGAAGCGCACCGCAAAGTCCACGCGCTGGTTGCTGCGCGGCTTGGTCTCGATCTGCTTGCCGTACTGCTCGGACGTCAGCACCTGCTCCAGCAAATTCTCTAGCTGCACTTCGCCAAACATGCCACGGGTTTTGACGTTGGTGAGCACGCGCTGCAGGTCGCCCACGCCCTGGGCCAGGGACTGCATTTCACCCAGGCCCTTGTGCACCTGCTCCAGCCGGTCGGCTACTTGCTTGAAACTTTCGCCCAAGCGGGTTTCCAGGGTGTTTTGCAGCTTCTCGTCCACGGTCTGACGCATCTCGTCCAGCTTGGCGGCGTTGCTTTGCTGCAGCTGCTGCAGCTGGCTTTCCAGCGTGGCGCGCACCTCACCGATGCGCCGCGCATTCGACTCGCCCAGGGCCTGCAGCTGGGTACTGAGCGTATCCGACAAGGTTTTCTGCAACAGCGCCAGTTGCTGGGCGAAGGCGTCGATCTGCGTGTTCTGTGTGCGCGTGGCCTCGGCGCTTTGCTGCACCAGGCTGCGCTGGAAGGTGGCGAAGCTGGTGGCCAGCTCTTGCCGGTCGGTGCGGGCGGAATCGGCGATCTCGCGGCGCAGCTCCTGGGCCAAGCGGTCCATGGCCGTGTGGTCGGGTGCGGCGGGCTTGCGCAGCAGCAATACGGCGAGCAGCAGCAGGTTTAGCACGCCCAGGCCAGACAGCAGGCCCCATTCGATTCCAGTCATGTATGCTATTTATTTCGTAGCTAGCTGCGCAAGGTTTATGGGCGTGAGCGGCTTGTTGTTTATCAAAAAACCAACGAGGTTGTCGGTGGCCAGCTGGGCCATGGCGGTGCGCGTGGCGACGGTGGCGCTGGCGATGTGCGGGGTCAGCACCACGTTCGGTACGGTCAGCAGGTCGGGGTGGACTTTGGGCTCGCCCTCGAACACGTCCAGCCCTGCGGCGGCGATGCGGCCCTCACGCAGGGCCACGGCCAGGGCCGCGTCGTCCACGATGCCGCCACGGGCGATGTTAACCAGGGTGGCCGTGGGCTGCATCAGCGCCAGCTCGGCCGCGCCTATGGTGTGGTGCGAGGCGGCCGAATACGGCACCACCAGCACCACGTGGTCGGCGGTCTTCAGCAGCTCTTCCTTGGACACGTAGCGGGCCTTGCATGCGGCCTCGGTCGCGGCATCCAGGCGGGAGCGGTTGTGGTAAACCACGTTCATGCCGAAGCCGTAGGCACCGCGCCTGGCAATGCCCTGGCCGATGCGGCCCATGCCGATGATGCCCAGCGTGCTGCCGTGGATCTCGGCGCCGGCAAACATGTCGTAGCTCCACTTCTTCCACAGGCCGGCGCGCAGAAAGTGCTCGCTCTCGCAAACGCGGCGGGCGGTGGCCATCAACAGCGCAAAACCGTAGTCGGCCGTGGTTTCGGTCAGCACGTCGGGTGCGTTGGTGGCCAGCACGCCGGCCGCACTCATCGCGTCGATGTCGAAGTTGTTGTAGCCCACGGCCATATTGGCGCAAATGCGCAGCTGCGGGCAGGCGGCCAGCACCTCGGCGTCGATGCGTTCACTGCCGGTGGTGAATGCCCCGACCTTGCCCTGCAAATGGGCGATGAGGTCGGCCTTGGTCCAGCTGGCGTCGTCCTGGTTGGACTCCACCTCAAAGTGTTGCTCCAGCTGGGCAATGGTGGACGGGAAGATCTTACGGGCGACGAGGATGGCAGGTTTTGTCATGGGTCGGTATGGGCTAGCGGTGGCAAATAGATAAAAGACAAGGTAGCGACTCACCACTCCCAGGATTGCGCCAACGGTATTCCCGCCAGAAACCCGTGGAACCGGCTTCGCCGGGCCACTGGGTTTGCCCCCTGCAAGGGGGTTGACGGAAACGCGAAGTGTGTAGCCTGGGGGTGAGCACGTTAGGCCGGGGTCTCAATTTCAAAAACCTGGCGCAGGTAGGCGATGTACTTCTCGTCGTCGCACATGGTCTTGCCCGGCGAGTCGGACAGCTTGGCCACCGGCTGGCCGTTGCAGCGGGTGAGCTTGATGACGATTTGCAGCGGTATGTGGTTAGGCGGGTCGCCCATGTCGTTGGTCAGGTTGGTGCCGATACCAAAGGCCAGCAGGCAGCGGCCGCGAAACTGCTGGTACAGCTCGATAGTGCGCGGCACCGTCAGGCCGTCGCTGAAGATCAGGGTCTTGGTCAGCGGGTCCACGCGGTTCTGCTTGTAATGCGCCAGCAGGCGCTCACCCCAGCGGAAGGGGTCGCCACTGTCGTGGCGCGCGCCGTCGAACAGCTTACAAAAGTACATGTCGAAGTCGCGCAAAAACGCGTCCATGCCGTAGACATCGCTGAGCGCAATGCCCAGGTCACCCCGGTATTCCTTGGCCCACATTTCAAAGCCAAACACCTGGCTGTCCCGCAAGCGCGGGCCCAGGGCCTGGCAGGCCTGCAGGTACTCATGCGCCATGGTGCCCAGCGGTGTCAATCCTAATTTCATAGCATAAAACACATTACTGGTGCCCGCGAACTGGCCTTTTGCTCCCGCACCCAGGCGAGCCACCAGCACCCGAAGCACTTCCTCGTGCCAGGCTTTGCTGAAGCGGCGGCGGGTGCCGTAGTCGGCAATCTTCAGCTCCTGCAGACCGTCGGCGCGCAGTTGCTGGATCTTGGCGTCCAGGCGACGGCGGCCCTCGATGAAGTCGGGCACCGGCTGGGTGTTGCGGAAATAGACCTCGTTGATGATGGCCAGCACCGGGATCTCGAAGGGGATCACGTGCAACCAGGGACCCTGGATGGAAATCTCGATCTCGCCGCTGGGCAGGGGCGTGACCTGGATGTATTTCTCGTTCAGCCGGAACAGGCCGAGAAAGTCCACAAAATCGCTCTTGATGAAGCGCATGGAGCGCAGGTAAGCCAGCTCAGCCTCCTGGAAACGCAGGCTACACAGCGAGCGGATTTCGTCGCGTATCTCATCTACAAACGGGGCCAGCTGGACGCCGGGGTTGCGGCATTTGAACTTGTACTGCACCTGCGCCGCAGGGAACTGGTGCAGCACCACCTGCATCATCGTGAACTTATAAAGGTCGGTATCAAGCAGGCTGGTGATGATCATAGAAAGCGTGGTCGCCAAGACCCCACAACGCGGTAGCTAAAGAAGTGCCGCAAAGTGTAGGGGATTCACGCCAACGCAGCCTGGTGGGGAACCATAGGCCTCCCGCCAGGCTGGCTATAAGAGCTGCTAAGCCCCCAGACGCAGCGCCCCGGCCACCGGCGCGGCCTGGGCATGGCCATGTCCATCGCGCAGCTTGAATACCGCCACCACCTGCACCAGCTCGTTGGACTGGGCACGCAAGCTGTTGGCGGCGGCGGCCATCTCTTCCACCAGGGCGGCGTTTTGCTGTGTTACCTGGTCCATCTGGGTCACGGCCTCGCCCACCTGGGCCACGCCCATGGACTGCTCGTTGCTGGAGGTACTGATCTCGCCCATGATGTCGGTCACCTGCTTGATGGAGTTGACCACCTCGGCCATGGTCGCACCCGCTTGGTCCACCTGGGCCGTGCCCTGGGCCACGCGCTCTACGCTGGCGCTGATGAGGTGCTTGATTTCTTTGGCCGCGTCGGCACTGCGCCCGGCCAGGCTGCGCACCTCGCTGGCGACCACGGCAAAGCCGCGGCCTTGTTCGCCGGCCCGCGCGGCCTCCACGGCGGCGTTCAGCGCCAGGATATTGGTCTGGAAGGCGATGCCGTCGATGACTCCGATGATGTCGGCAATCTTCTGCGAGCTGTCGTTGATGCCCTTCATCGTCTCGACCACCTGGCCCACAGCCGCGCCACCCTTGGCCGCGACCAAAGATGCCTTCATCGCCAATTCGTTTGCCAGACGGGAGCTATCGGCGTTTTGCCGCACGTTGGAGCTCAGCTCCTCCATGGAGGCAGCAGTCTGTTCCAGCGCGCTAGCCTGGCTCTCGGTACGGGCGCTCAGGTCATCGTTGCCCTGGGCTATTTCGGCGCTGGCGGTGGCCACGTTTTCAGAGCCGGAACGCACATTGGTCACCACCCGCTCCAGGCTGGACTGCATCTCGCCCAGGCTGCTCAGCAGCTGGCCCACTTCGTCAGTGCGCTGACCGTTGATGCGGGCAGTCAGGTCTCCGGCGGCCACGCGGCGCGCCAAACCGATCGCATCGTGCAGCGGCAAAACAATGCCCCGCGCCAGGTGCCAGGCAGCGGCTGCCGCCAGCACAAAAGTCAGCACAAACGCCACTGCCGCAACGCGCACTAAGTTGCTGTGCTGTGCCTCATTGCTAGACAGCGCAGCCGCGACATTGCCGTCCTGTATCGCCACCAGATGGCTGATCACCTCGATCCATTGGTCCTGCAGAGGGCTGACCTTGGTAACCAAGATCGTCGCCGCCGTGTCAGGGCGGAAATTGCTGGCGAACTCCTCGGCCTTTTGCAAGGGCTCCACCGTGTCCTGCTCCAACTTGGCCGCTTTGGCCAGGTCCGCAGCCTCTTCCACCGTGGGTTCCAACTGGGTGAAGCGGGCAAGGTTCTTCTTATAGACGTCTTTCAAGGCACGAAGACCGTCCACTTCTTTTTTCATATCGTCCACGTCAGAGCGCAAACCAATATTGCGTGCCTGCAGGCCCTGCCGGAACACCGTGTCGCGCATGGCACCGGCCACCTCTCTGCGCTCTTTGGCTTTGGCCAGCGCACTGTCAAACTGGGCTCGGCCCTGTGCATCCAGCACAAAAGTAGCCACCAGGACCAGGGCTGGCAGCACCAATGCCATGCCTACCGCCAGATACAGGCGCTGAGATATCTTGAGGTTCATGGCTGTACTCCCCGCAAATGGAAGGCACCTATGGCGCGCAAACCCGTTTCAGTTGTTTCAAACATGCAGCTTGTCTCTCTCGTGTTCATACCGGTTGGCATCTGCGGTGCCCGCGCGTTCGCACAACTGGCCGCTGCACGCAGGGAATATCGCCTAGAAGCGGCAGCGCATCTGTACTGGTTTACCATTAATCAATTGGATTGATTTATTGAAACACCTCTTACCGCAGCACCCATACCGATTCGCGGGAAACAGATACGCAAACCACCAAGAGTCGCCAACTATCCGGCAATCGCATGCGGATAGCACTAGGGTTTTCGATAAGTAAAACAAATTGATTTAGTAACTATAGTTCACTGCCAGCCTGAAATTCAGCTTGTATTTCAACGGCACCTGCCCCCAACCGAACCCTGTGTTCATTCCTCTCCTGGAGACAATATGAAGAAGTCCACCGCTACCCTGGTACTTTCCGCCATTGCTTTCGCTGCCACCAGCGCATGCGCTGCAGAACCCGTGATCGGTCTGATCACCAAGACCGAAACCAATCCCTTTTTCGTGAAAATGAAAGAGGGCGTGCAAGCCGAGGCCAAGAAACTGGGTGCCAAGCTGCTCAGCGCAGCCGGCAAGGCAGACGGTGACAACGCCGGGCAGGTAACGGCCATTGAAAACATGATCGCAGCTGGCGCCAAGACCATCATGATCACCCCCAATGACTCCAAGGCCATCGTCCCCAGCATCAAAAAGGCCCAGGCCCAAGGTGTGATGTTCATCGCCCTGGACAGCCCGACCGACCCTGTGGAAGGTACCGATGCCCTGTTCGCCACCGACAACTACAAGGCCGGCATCCTGATTGGCCAATACGCCAAGAGCGCCATGGCTGGCAAGCCCGCCAAGATCGTGACCCTGGACTTGTTCCCCGGCCACCCCGTGGGCGCGCAACGCCACAACGGCTTCATGTCGGGCTTTGGCCTGGCAGCAGCTGACGCCAAGAGCAACGAGCTGTCCAAGACCGCTGAAATCGTTTGTATGGCTGACAGCTTCGGCGACCAGGCCAAGGGCCAGACCGCCATGGAAAACTGCCTGCAAAAGAATCCGGACGTGAACGTGGTCTACACCATCAACGAACCCGCAGCTGCCGGTGCCTACCAGGCGCTGAAGGCCGCTGGCAAGGAAAAAGATGTGCTGATCGTTTCCGTGGACGGTGGCTGCGCAGGTGTGAAGAATGTCAAGGCCGGCATGATCGCCGCCACCTCGCAGCAGTACCCGCTGAAGATGGCCAGCATGGGCGTGGCCGCTGGCGTGGCATTCGCCAAGGACGGCAAAAAGGCCTCCGGCTACACCGACACCGGTGTGACCCTGATCACCGACAAGCCGCAAAAAGGCGTTGACAGCAAGGACACCAAAGTCGGTATGGACCTGTGCTGGGGCAACAAGTAATCTGACTTCGGTCTGAACCGTGGGGCGCCTGTTCGTGCAGGTGCCCCGTATCTTCCATCCACCCCCCAAACAACATGGCTAGCCTCAAAGAAAAACTACCTCCCATAGGCACGCTGGGACCCATCATTGCCCTCTTCATTGCGTGCATCTTTTTCGCAACGCAAAACCCCCGCTTTTTATCAGCGACCAATTTTTCATTGATCCTGCAACAGGTCATGGTCGTAGGCGTCATCGCCATCGGTCAAACGCTGATCATTCTGACTGCCGGCATCGACCTGTCCTGCGGCATGGTGATGGCACTGGGCGGCATTGTGATGACCAAATTTGCCGCCGACTTTGGCCTGCCCGCACCTATCGCCATACTTTGCGGCATCGCAGTCACCGGCGCATTCGGCTTGGTCAACGGCCTGCTGGTGACGCGGATCAAACTGCCACCTTTCATTGTCACGCTGGGCACACTGAACATCGCGTTTGCGATCACCCAGCTCTACTCCAACTCTCAAACCATGACGGACGTGCCTCCGCTGATGACGGCGCTGGGCGGCACATTCCACATTGGTGGTACTGCCGTAGCCTATGGCTCTGTAGTCATGCTGCTGTTGTACGCGGGAATATGGTTCTACCTGCGTGAAACTGCCGCCGGACGCCATGTCTATGCGGTGGGCAACAACCCTGAAGCTACCCGCCTGACAGGTATTCCAACCGAACGCGTTTTGCTGGGCGTCTATGTGCTGGCTGGCGTTTTCTACGGCATTGCGTCTTTGCTGTCTGTGGCACGCACGGGCGTCGGTGATCCGAATGCAGGCCAAACTGAAAACCTGGACGCTATTACGGCGGTGGTACTGGGCGGCACCAGTCTGTTCGGTGGTCGCGGCATGATTCTGGGCTCGCTGGTGGGGGCCATCATCGTCGGCGTATTGCGCAACGGGCTGACATTGATGGGCGTGCAGTCCGTCTACCAAGTCTTGATTACTGGCATATTGGTCATCCTGGCCGTGGCCATTGACCAACTTTCACGCAAGGGAGGCCGTTGATCATGGCTAACGACGCAAAAATTGTGATGCGCGCCACGGGCCTGGTAAAGCGCTATGGTCAAGTTACGGCATTGGATGGCGCCGACTTCGAGTTGCGCGCCGGTGAAATTCTGGCGGTAATTGGCGATAACGGCGCGGGCAAATCGTCCCTTATCAAATGCCTGTCCGGTGCCACGATTCCCGATTCCGGTGAAATCCAGCTGGATGGCGAGAGCATCCACTTCAAGAGCCCCATGGATGCCCGCAAGGCTGGCATCGAGACGGTGTACCAGGATTTGGCCGTGGCAGCTGCCATGTCGATTTCGGAAAACCTGTTCCTGGGCCGTGAAATCCGCCGTGAAGGCTTTGCGGGCAATGTGCTGCGCATGCTCGACAAGAAGAAAATGCTGGAGCAAAGCATCTCTCGCATGAACGACCTGAAAGTGGGCATCCGCTCCATGACCCAGGCTGTGGAAACCCTGTCCGGTGGACAGCGCCAGTGTGTGGCAGTGGCCCGCGCTGCCGCTTTTGCCCAGCACGTCGTGATCATGGACGAGCCCACCGCCGCCCTGGGTGTCAAGGAAGGCAATATGGTGCTGGAGCTGATCCGCCGGGTGCGCGACAAAGGCCTGTCGGTGGTGCTGATCTCGCACAACATGCCGCACGTATTTGAAATTGCCGACCGCATCCACGTGGCCCGTTTGGGCAAACGCGGCTGCGTGCTGAACCCAAAGGCCATCAGCATGGCCGACACCGTCGCGGTCATGACAGGGGCTATCCGCCCTGACGAACTGCCCGCCGGCTGCCTGGCGAATTGAAAGACTGACGCATGCTCAAAGGAATTGATCCACTGCTCACGCCCGAACTGTTGAAGGTTTTAGCGGAGATGGGACACGACGACGCTGTGTTGTTGGCCGATGCCAACTTCACAGCAGAACGCCTGGCCGCTGGTAAACCGGTGCTGCGTTTACCCGGCGTCAGCATGCTGCGGGCGGTGCAGGCAGTCAACTCGGTGCTGCCACTGGCAACCGATGTGGAGTCGCCGGTAGCGTTCATGCAGGTCTCGGATACCACCGCGCCCTATCGCTCGGGCCTGCAGCGCGAGGTGCTGGAATTTCTGCAGCCCAGCCTGCAGCCGGGCCAGCACCCCGAGCCTATCGAACGCTTTGCGTTTTACGAACGTGTGCGCAACATCTACGCCATCGTGTTGACCGGTGAATTGCAGCCGTTCGGCAACTTCATTCTGCGCAAAGGGGTGATAGGCGAAAATCTACGCCCATGACTCCCCCTCTAGCCTCGCCCATGCTGCGCCCTCGCGGCTCCAACCATGTGGGCATGCGCCAGTTCAACGAACGTGTGGTGCTACAGGCCATCCGCCAGCACGGCAGCCTGCCCAAGGCCGAGCTGGCGCGCATTACCAGTCTCACGGCGCAAACCATAGGACTGATCACCTCCCGCCTGGAAGAAGACGACCTGCTGCTGCGCCATGAGCCCGTGCGTGGGCGCATCGGTCAGCCGTCCGTTCCCCTGGCGCTGAATCCAGACGGCGCGTTTTCCATAGGCATCAAGGTCGGGCGACGCGGTACCGATTGGCTGCTGGTGGATTTCACCGGCAAGGTACGCCAACGCCTGACACTTCCCTACGCCTTCCCCGATGCAGCCACGCTGTTGCCGGCCTTGGGCCAGCACCTGGCAACGCTATGCGATGCACTGGGTCCGCTGAGCCCTCGCCTGGTCGGCATCTGCGTAGCCGCGCCCTTCCAGCTCGGCGGCTGGCACAAGATGCTGGGTCTTTCCGAAGCCCAGTCCAGTGCCTGGAACCAAATCGACCTGGGTGCTGAAGTGCAGGCCATGACCGAACTGCCAGTTAGCTTTGCCAAAGACGCCACCGCCGCCTGCGTAGCCGAGCTGGTGGCCGGCCAGGGCCGCAACCTGAAGACTTTTCTTTACCTGTTTGTCGACACCTTCGTGGGTGGCAGCCTGGTCATCAATTCGCACCTGCACGCGGGCATGCGCGGCAATGCCGGCGCCGTGGCCTCGCTACCCATGTACCTGGCGCAGGCGCCGGGCGCGCCCCCCGAACAATTGCTGGTCAATGCCTCGCTATGGGAGCTGGAGCAACGCCTGCAGGCCCACGGCCTGGACCCCAGCGCAGCCTACGATGAACGGGCCATGCAAGCCCCGTTTGCCACAGAAACCCAGAAATGGGTGACCCGCGCCGCTAACTCGCTCGCGCACTGCGTGGTCAGTGGAACGGCGTTTCTGGCTCCGGAGGCCGTGGTAATCGATGGCTCCATGTGCCGACCGCTGCTGCAGCAACTGCTCGCCAGCACCCAGCAGGCGCTGAAGGATTACAACTGGGAGGGTCTGTGGCCCACACCCATCGTGGCCGGCAGCATAGGATCGGACGCGCATGCCCTGGGTGGAGCCTTGCTGCCCCTGCATTCCAACTTTGCGCCCGACCGAGACTTGTTCCTCAAAGCGTGACTCAAAGCATGGGTATCGCCCCATAGAACGGCGAGTCACTGTTGAACTTCTCCTCCAGGAAGTCCAGAAACCGCCGTACGGCAGGCACCATACCCCGACGGGACGGAAACACAGCATGGAATAAGCCTGGGTGTGGCGCCCACCCCGGCAACACCGGGACCAGCCTGCCAGCAATAATGTCATCAGTACACATGTAGGCGGGCAAAACGCATATTCCCAAGCCGGCCAGGGCCGCCAGTTTCAAGGTCAATAAATCATCGGCCACCAAGCGTGGCTGGTGCTGCACCGTTTGGGCCATGCCGTTCGGACCTAATAGGTGCCATGTGGCCCGCCCGTCGACGGCGGACATGCTGACGGAATCCAACCCCGCCAGCTCCCCCGGTGAACCCGGACACCCCTGGCGCGCCAATTGCTGCGGACTGCCCACCAGCATGGAGCGGGTCACACCCAGCTGTTTGACCACCAGGCTTCCGCTGTCTTCTACCGACAAGCGCACCCGCAAAGCCACGTCTATCCCCTCCTCTACCAAATCTACGACGCGGTTACTCACACGCATATCCACTTTCACATGGGGATAGCGTGCCAGGAACTGGGGCAGTACATCGCCCAGTGCGGTCTGCGCCAGGGTTACCGGACAGGCCACCCGGATAGTGCCGCGCGGCTCGGTTTGTGCCTGGGCCACAGCCTCTTCGGCGGCATCGGCCTGGTCACGCATCGCCATGCAATGGCGGTGGTAGATCTCGCCCATCTCGGTCAGTGACAGCTTACGGGTTGTGCGCTGCAGCAGGCGCACCCCCAAACGGGCTTCCAGCTCGGCCACTCGGCGCGATAGCCTGGACTTGGGCAACCCCAAAGCACGCCCAGCGGCCGCAAAGCCTCCACGCTCCACCACTTCGGCGAAGTACGCCATATCGTTCAAGTCTTGCATCTCGGTATTTGGTAATAGCAGACACATTGTCCTATCTGCAGAACAATCCATCGCATTTTCAGCGGCTTATCAAAGCATTGTGAAGCTGAAACAATGCTTTCACCCGCTCTTATCGCGGCCGGCCCCTTCTACTGCATACACCGAGCAACCATGAAACTACTGCACATCGACTCCAGCATCCTGGGTACGCACTCAATCACCCGCCAACTGACTGCACGCACCGTGGCCCAGTGGCAGAGCAGCCATCCCGGCACCACCGTAGAACATCTGGACCTGGCCGTTGCCACGCCCAGCCACCTTTCCGCAGAGTCGCTGGGCTTTCGCCTGGGAGCAGATGCGGAAGGATTGACGCCCGAACAACGCGCCGAAAACGAAGTCTCCGAACGCCTGGTACAGCAATTCCTGGCGGCCGACGTGCTGGTGATTGGCGCGCCGCTGTACAACTTCAGCATCCCGACCCAGCTCAAGTCCTGGATTGACCGCATCGCCCAGCCTGGGCGCACTTTCTCGTACACCGACAAAGGCCCGGTCGGCCTGGCGGCAGGCAAAACCGTCATCGTCGTATCGGGCCGAGGCGGCGTGTACTCCACGTCTGAGAGCATGCGCGCCCTGGAACACCAGGAAAGCTATCTGGTTGCCGTACTGGGCTTTCTGGGCATCACCGATGTGCGTTTTGTACGCGCTGAGGGCGTTGCCATGGGTGACACCGCAAAGGCAGCTGCCCTGGCCAGCGCAGAGCGCGAAATCGAAGCCCTGGCAGCCTAAGCTAAAGCCCCAAGGCCTGCCAACGCCGCCAGTACTCCAGCGCCACGGTGTAGGTGTTGACCTGCACCTGCACTGTCTGCTCCAGCTGCGTGCCGTAGCCACCCGCCATGGCAAATGCCAAGGGCAGACGGCGCTGCCAGGCCCAATCAAAGACACGACGATCGCGCGCCTGCAGGCCGTCAAAGCTGAGCTTCAGGCGCCCCAGGCGGTCGCCCTCAAATGGGTCGGCGCCTGCCAAGTAGATCAACAGATCGGGTTCAAACCGCTGACTCAGCTGCTCCAGCGCGTTTTCCAGCGCATCCAGATAGGCCACGTCGCCGCAACCATCGGGCAAGCCCACATCCAGGTCGCTGACTTGTTTGAGAAACGGGAAGTTCTTCTCTCCATGCAATGACAGCGTGAAGACACTGGCATCCCCCTGGAAGATGCCCGCCGTGCCGTCGCCCTGGTGCACGTCCAGGTCCACCACCGCCACCTGCAAAGGCGTGCGGTGCGTACGCCCCCACTCCATCTGCGCTACGCGAGCGGCAATGGCCGCATCGTTGAACACGCAGAAGCCCGCACCTTTGTCGGCGCCGGCGTGGTGTGTGCCCCCGGCCATATTCGCCGCGATGCCTTGCCCGGCCATGGCATCACGCACCGCAGCCACCGTAGCGCCGGCTGAGCGACGTGAGCGCTCCACCATGGCCTGGCTCCAGGGAAAACCAATGTCCCGCATCACCTTCGGCTGCAATTGCATGATCGACCCATCCACCAGCGACTGGATATAGGCCGGATGGTGAGCCAGAGCCAGCTCACCATCACTGGCACGTGGCGCCTCCCGCTGGACAACTTGCGCCAGCTCCGCAGCCACGCGGTCGCGCAGCATGCGGTACTTGGCCATTGGGAAACGGTGGCCCGCTGGCAAGGGCAATACGAAGTGGTCGGAGTAGTACGCGTGCATGGGAATCGCCGTCTCAATATGTCGATAGTGCAGGCCCCACCTGGGGATAGAGTCGAATGTCTAATGTGCTGCAGCGCAGCATAAAAGCCTTGCATGCCAGAACAGGCGGCCTATAATTTAATCCATGCTGCACTGCAACATAAAACGGCGGATAGCCAGTCACAGCGCAGATGTTGGATCTTTTACCGTTTCTTATTAACTGGAGATTTTTATATGTTGACCGCTGAACAAGTTCTGGCCTCCCACAAAGCTACCATCGAAACCCTGTTTGGTCTGACGACCAAGGCTTTCGAAGGCGTTGAAAAGCTGGTGGAACTGAACCTGACCGCTTCCAAGGCCGCCCTGTCCGAAGCCGCTACCCACTCCCAAGCTGTTCTGAGCGTAAAAGACGCCCAAGAACTGCTGGCACTGCAAGCTGGCCTGCTGCAGCCCCTGGCTGAAAAGACCGCCGCTTACAGCCGCCACCTGTACGACATCGCCCAAGGCACCAGCGCCGAATTCGGCAAGGCCATCGAAGGCCAAACCGCTGAAGCCCAAAAGAAGGTCGCTGGCCTGATCGACAGCGCTACCAAGAACGCACCTGCCGGCTCCGAGTCCGCCGTGGCTGTACTGAAGAGCGCCGTGACCGCTGCCAACAACGCTTTTGAATCCGTTCAAAAGGCTGTGAAGCAAGCTTCCGACGCCGCTGAAGCCAACTTCAAGGCTGTGGCTGCTTCCGCAGTGAGCGCTGCTGGCACCACCGCCGCTGCCGCTACCAAAAAGCGTTAATTCGCTAAGGGCTTTCCTGGCTGCATGCCAGGGCCCGAACGGACAGTCCTGATTTGAAACCTCGGTTTCCACCAGTTGTCTCCTCGGGTCCTTTCGACGCCATCAGGCTCAGGGATCCCTTATAGGCCTCGTCGCAAGACGGGGCCTTTTTTTATGCCCGTTCGATTTCACGCAAGCGTCAATGGCTCTTGGCCAGCAAGGCTGCCTTGAGTTGTGGCAGAGCTTGCAGCATGGCCGCACGCCCGGCCTCGATGGAGCGGCGACGCGCGCCGAAGTCGGCACTCTTTACGCCCAGGAGCGCTGGCCGCACCAGCACATCGGCATCACGCAACTCGTACACGCTAATGCTCTTGCCCATGATGGCAAAGGTTTGCAGCAGGATCTGCATGGTGTCGTTGGCCTGGTTGCCCTCGGGCGCACTCGATATATCCACCGCCACCACCAGCTCAGCCCCCATCTGGCGTGCATAGCGCACCGGCACGGGCGACACCAGACCGCCGTCCACATATTCGCGTCCAGATATTTTGACCGGCTGGAACACCGCTGGCACTGCGCTGGATGCGCGCACGGCAGTGCCGGTATCGCCACGCTGGAACAGTACCGCGTCGCCGCTGTTCAGGTCCGTGGCCACCACACCCAGGGGCATGGGCATGCTTTCAATCGGCCGGCTGCCCACCTGGGCATTCACATAGCGGGCCAGCGCATCACCGCGCAGCATGCCACGGCTGAAGATGGGCAGGGTCCAGTCGGTGAAGGCGGCTTCCTCCATGGTCTCTGCCACCTGCTGCAGCTGCGCGCCGCTCTTGCCGCTGGCATACAGCGAAGCCACCAGGCTGCCGGCCGAGGTGCCCACCACCAGGTCGGGGCGTATGCCCGCCTCTTCCAGCACCTGGATCACGCCCACATGGGCGAAACCGCGCGCAGCGCCGCCGCCCAGGGCCAGACCGATGCGCGGCGGCCGCTTCACGGCGGGCGGATTTGGCGCCGGCGGGGCCACCTCCACCGGTGCCGTCACACAGCCCGCCAAGCCCAGGGCTGCCCCCAGCAGCGTGCCCAATACCAAACCACGGCGCCCATTCGGCCCCCACTGCTGCGCTTGTGCGTCTTGTCTGCCCATCGTGTTCCTGCTTCTATCAAAAAAATAGCGGCTGGCGCACAGAATACGTGCGCCAGCCGCTATTTTGATGCCCAAACCAGGCTAGCCAGGTAAAGCCTGTTTTTTGGCAGCAAACGCCTTCACGATACGCGGCAGCAGCAATACCGACAGCACCACCACTAGTAAGGTCACGGACATGGGCCGCTCCAGGAAAACCGTCCACTTACCCTCACCAATCGACAGCGCATTGCGCATCTGCGCTTCAGCCAGAGGGCCCAGGATCATGCCCACCACAACCGGCGCGGTCGGAAAGTCAAAGCGCCGCATCACCACCCCAAGCAGGCCTATGCCGTACAGCAGCACCAGGTCGAACGCGCTTTGGCGCATGCCGTACACGCCCACCGTAGCGAAGATCAAAATGCCAGCGTACAGCTGCGGCTTGGGGATCTTCAGCAGCTTGACCCACAGGCCCACCATGGGCAGGTTCAGCACCAGCAGCATCACATTGCCGATGTAGAGCGAGGCAATCAACGCCCATACCAGGGTGGCGTTGGTGTCAAACAGCTGCGGACCCGGCTGTATGCCGTAGTTCTGGAAGGCACCCAGCAGAATAGCCGCCGTGTTCGACGTCGGAATGCCCAGCGTCAGGAGCGGTATCAGCGTAGCGGTAATTGCCGCGTTGTTCGCTGCCTCCGGTCCGGCCACACCCTCGATGGCGCCGGTAGTGCCAAACTCCTCCTTGTGCTTGGAGATCTTTTTCTCCACCGCGTAGCTCAGAAAGGTAGGTATCTCGCTGCCGCCCGCTGGAATGGTGCCGAACGGAAAGCCGATGAAGGTGGCGCGCAGCCAGGCTGGCCAGGAGCGCTTCCACTCCGATGCGGTCATATGCACCTTGCTCATTGGGTTGCGCGACTCGGCCACGCGGCCCTCAAACATCACGTTGTACAAGGCCTCGCTGACCGCGAACAAGCCCACGGCGATCAGCACCACCTCCAGCCCGTCCATCAGCTCGGGCACGCCGCCGGTGTAGCGCGCTGCGCCGGTCAGCTGGTCCAGCCCCACCAGGCCCATGGCCAGGCCGATGAACAGCGATGTCAGCCCGCGCAACGTGCTCTTGCCCAGCACCGCGCTCACGGTGGTGAAGGCCAGCAGCATCAGCAAGAAGTACTCGGGTGGCCCCAGCCGCACGGCATAGGTCGCCACCATGGGTGCAAACAGCGTCACCAGCACCGTGGCGATGGTGCCCGCCACGAATGAGCCTATGGCCGCCGTAGCCAGCGCTGCGCCGGCCCGGCCATTCTTGGCCATCTTGTTGCCCTCCATGGCCGTGACCATGGAGCCCGTCTCGCCCGGCGTGTTCAGCAAGATGGAGGTGGTGGAGCCACCGTACATCGCGCCGTAATAGATGCCCGCGAAGAAAATCATCGAAGCCGTGGCCTCGACCTTTACCGTGATCGGCAGCAGCATCGCCACCGCAGTCGCGGGGCCAATGCCCGGCAGCACACCAATCGCCGTGCCCAGGGTGCAGCCCAGCAGCGCCCACAGCAGGTTGATGGGCGTGCCTGCGGTGATGAAACCCTGCAGTAAGTTGCTCCAGATATCCATTACAGCCACCCCGTCTGCGTCAGGCCAGGCAAGTTGATGGCCAATAGTTTGGTAAACATCCAGTACACCGGAGCGGAAATCAAAAAGCCCACCAGCACGTCACGCGCGGTGGCACGCAAGCCCCTTCCACCCTGCCCCTCGGCCGTGGTAAAGCCACGCACCGCCAAGGCAAAGCACAGGGTGCAGCTCAGAATAAAACCCAGGCTGGTGATCAAGGCCGCGTTCGCCAGAATACCGACCGACACCCAGACAAACGCCGCCCAGTCGGCCCGCTCGGCGCCCGAGGCCTCGTCCATGGCGCGAAAGCCGCCGGTGCTGGCCTCCCACACCATCCAGGCACCCAGCACGCACAGCACCAGCGCCACCACCCAGGGCAAGAAGTTGGGGCCCACGCCCGCATAGCCGGCCTCGGAGGTGATGCCCAACGCACCCAGCGCCATGGCCGCCCCCAGACCCACCGTACCCAGGCCAATCCAGGTCTGGGGAGATCGCACAGCCAACGCCATGGCCTTACACCATGCCCGACTTGACCATGGTGGCGCGCAGGCTGGCGAAGTCGTCGTCCACAAACTTTTCGAACTCGGCCCCGGTCAGCAGCGCGGGCGTCCAGTTATTCTTTTCCACCGCCTCCGCCCAGGCCTTGGACTTGGTGGCTTTGACCAGCAGGTCGATCAGTTGTTTGCGCTGCTCCGGCGTGATGCCGGCCGCGCCGTAGACGCCGCGCCAGTTGCCAATCTCCACGTTGATGCCCATCTCCTTCAGCGTGGGGATCTCCACGCCTTTCAGCCGCGTGCCCGAGGTCATGGCCAACGGCTTCATCTTGCCGGTCTTGATGTATTCGGAGAACTCGCTCAGGCCGCTGCCACCCACCGTGACGTTGCCACCCAGGATGGCCGCAGTCGCCTCGCCGCCGCCCCGAAAAGCCACGTAGTTGATCTTGGACGGATCCACGCCCACGTCACGGGCAATCATGGCCGCGGCGATGTGCTCGGTGGAGCCGCGCGAGCCGCCGCCCCATTTGATGCTGCCCGGATCCTTCTTCAGCTGCTCCACAACTTCCTTCATGGACTTGTAGGGCGAGTTGGCCGGCAGCACGAACACGTTGTACTCGGTGGTCAGCCGGGCCAGCGGCGTGGCCTGCGACAGGCTGACTGGCGGCTTGCCGGTGATGATGCCGCCCAGCATTACCGCGCCCATCACCATCACGGCGTTCGGGTCACCCTTGCTACCGTTCACAAACTGCGCCAGGCCCAGCGCACCGGCCGCGCCGCCCTTGTTGTCGAAGCTCACGGTCTCGGCCACCTGGGCATCCGTCATGGCCTTGCCCAGCGCTCGGCCCGTGGTGTCCCAACCGCCGCCGGGATTAGCGGGGATCATCATCTTGATATTGGTGCCCGCGCGGGCCGACAGGGGCAACGCACCAGCCGCAGCCAGCACCGCCAAGGACTTCAAAAAAGCATCACGACGCATCGCGGTCTCCTTATAAATGTGTGGAATGCGCCGATCATGCAAAGCCAGCCTGTCAGTTGGCTGTCGAAAAGCACTAGGGAAAATGCTAGGCCCGAGGGGCGCTTACAGTCTCGCCTATGCGATTACTTCTGGTGGAAGACGACCCGGCCATGCAAACCACGCTGCTGCGCGCGCTAGGGCGGCAAGGCATGCGGGTGCAAGCCTGTGGCGACGGCCGTGCCGCGCTGGACCTGTGGCTGGCCGCGCCGCCCGACGTGGTGCTGCTCGACCTGTCCCTGCCCAGCATGGACGGCCTGCAGGTGCTGGCTGCAGCCCGCAAACAAGGTCTGCGTACGCCGGTGCTGATACTCACCGCACGCGGTACCGTAGGCGACAAAATCCTGGGCCTGAACACCGGTGCCGACGACTATCTACCCAAGCCTTTCGACCTGGAAGAGCTCGAAGCCCGGCTGCGCGCCCTGGCCCGGCGCAGCAGCGACTCCGCATTGGGCTTTGAAGAAAAATCAGCCTCCAGCGCAATCAATCTGGGCACATTGCGCTATGAAAAGGAGAGCGGCGTGCTCTACCACCTGGACCAGCCGCTGGAGCTCAGCCCGCGCGAGCTGGCCATGCTGCGCCCGTTGATGGCCCAGCCCGGCCATGCCGTCAGCAAGGAGCGCTTGTTTGAACTTGTCTTCCCTGGCGCGCAAGAGGTGCAGTACGAAGCCATCGAGGTGGTGGCCTACCGCTTGCGCAAAAAGCTCAGCGCCACGGGCGTGCAGCTCATGACACTGCGCGGCCTGGGCTATCTGCTCAAGGAAAGCGCTTGAAACCCAGCCGCTCCCTGCGCCGCACCCTGCTGCTGGGCATTCTGCTGCCGGTACTGGTGGTGGTGGGCATCAACACCTACAGCCTGTACGAGCAGGCGCTGGAAGCCGTCACCACCGCCTACGACCGCAGCCTGCTGGCTTCGGCCAAGTCGATCGGCGAAGAGCTGGAGGTAGACGGCTACGACGACAAAGCCGTGCTGCGCGCCACCGTGCCCTACGCCGCACTGGAGGCCTTCGAGGCCGACAACCAAAGCAAAATGTTCTACCGCGTCTCCAGCCTGGACGGGCAGCTGGTATCGGGCTACACCGTGCTGCCCTTCTGGCACGGCAGCATTCCCCAGCGCCCGCCCTATGCCGCCCTGGTGGACTTCTACAACGACCGCGTGGGCGAGGAGCCTGTGCGGGTGGCCGTGCTGCTACAGCCCGTGGCCACCCAGACCGGACGCGGCATGGCCGTAATCCAGGTCGGCGAAACCCTAGAGTTACGGCACACGCTGGCGCGCCAGATACTGATCGACACCCTGTGGCGCCAGGCCGCGCTGATCCTGGTCATTGCCGTGCTAGTGGTGGCGGTGGTGCAGCACGCTACCGGCCCGGTACGCCAGCTCAGCCGTACATTGCAGGACCGCCCCGAGGGCGACCTGACCCGCCTGGCCGCGCCCGACGCGCCGCGCGAGCTAAGCCCCCTGCTGGACGCCACCAACCAGGTGATGGACCGCCTGCAGCACCTGCTGGACCACCAGAAGCGCTTTGTGCGCGACGCCGCCCACCAGCTGCGCACGCCCTTGGCGGTGCTGAAAACCCAGGTCCAGTCCGCCCTGCGCAGCGATGTGGAGCCGCTGCAGGCCCTGCATGAAATCAACGCCACGGTAGATCGCGCCACCACGCTGGCCAACCAAATGCTGGCCCTGGCAAAGGTAGAGCAGCTGCGCCAGCAGGACGATGCCCAGCCGCTGGACTGGGCCGAAGCCGTGCGCGCCGTGGCCCTGGACCTGTCGCCCCTGGTGGCCGACAAAGACCTGGACTTTGCGCTGGATACACAACCCGCACTGGTGCGGGCCCATGACTGGATGCTGCGCGAGTTAACCCGCAACCTACTGCACAACGCCATCAAATACAGCCCCAGTGGCGGCACGCTCGAAGTCCAGCTCAGCCTGGAGGGACGTCATGCCCAGCTGCGCATTGCCGACAGCGGCCCAGGCATCTCGCCCGAGTTGGCGCGCCGCCTGTACCAGCCTTTCTCCGCTGGTGACGTGCACCATGGCTCCGGGATGGGTTTGTCCATCTGCCAGGAGATCGTGCATGCCCTGGGCGGTACCATCAGCCTGCAAAACCGCAGCCGGCAGGGCCAGCACGACGGGCTGGACGCCTGTGTGCGCCTGCCCCTGACAACCTGAACCAAGGACGATGGACAAACTACGTATCGACAAATGGCTGTGGGCCGCCCGCTTCTACAAAACCCGCAGCCTGGCCACCGAAGAAGTCAACAAGGGCCGGGTGCAGGTAGCCGGCCAAGATATAAAACCCGCGCGTGAAATCAAGGCCGGCGACCACATCACCCTGCGACAGGGGCCCGTGATTCGTACCGTGGTGGTGGTCGGCATCAGCCAGGCGCGCGGCCCGGCGCCGGTAGCGCAAGCCCTGTACGCCGAAACACCGGAAAGCCTGCAAACCCGCACGGCCGCCGCAGAGCAGCGCCGCCTGGCCCCCGAGCCCGCCCACAGCCTGGACCACGGCCGCCCCACCAAGCGCCAGCGCCGCGACCTGGACCAGGCAGGCCAGGCTTGGGGCGACCGCTGGAGCGCATCTATAGACGACTAAGCGGCCCACACCATCCCTGATAATCAAGACACTTTTCCCCCGCTTGCCCAGCCGGGCCGCTGCGCCTGTTCAGCCCGCGCCGTGCACTGCCCGCCCCCCTTGGAACCACGATCTTGATCGAAAAAACCCCGTCGCCCAACGCGCCTGGCCACACGCCCATGATGGCCCAGTACCTGGCCATCAAACACGAGTACCCCGAGACCCTGGTGTTCTACCGCATGGGCGATTTCTATGAGCTGTTCTTTGGCGATGCCGAGAAGGCCACGGCCCTGCTGGACATCACGCTGACCAAGCGCGGCCAGACCGCTGGCCAGCCCATCCCCATGTGCGGCGTGCCCTTCCACTCCATGGAAGGCTACCTGGCCAAGCTGATCAAGCTGGGTGAATCGGTGGCGATTTGCGAGCAGGTGGGCGAGGTCACGGGCAAGGGTCCGGTGGAGCGCAAGGTGGTGCGCGTGGTCACCCCCGGCACATTGACCGATGCCGAGCTGCTGGCCGACAAGACCGAATCCGTACTGCTGGCCGTGCACCAGGGGCCGCGCAATGGCTGCGGCCTGGCCTGGCTGAGCGTGACGCGGGCCGAAATCCACCTGGCCGAATGCCCCAGCGACGAGCTGGAAGCCTGGGTGACGCGCATCGCCCCCAGCGAGCTGCTGCACAGCGCCGACGCCAGCGCCAGCTTCAGCCAACGCATCCAGGCGCTGAAGCGCGCGTCCGCCACGGCCCTGTCCAGCACCGCGCGCCCGGCCTGGCAGTTTGACGCCGCCCTGGGCCAGCGCAAGCTGCTGGAGCAGTTGCACGCCGCCAGCCTGGAAGCCTGGCAGGCAGAAGACCTGCCCCAGGCCCACGCCGCCGCCGCCGCGCTGCTGACTTTTGCCGAACATACCCAGGGCCGCGCGCTATCCCACGTGCAGACCATCCGCGTGCAGAAAAGCGATGCCAGCATCAGCCTGCCGCTGAGCACCCGGCGCAACCTGGAGCTGACGCAAACCCTGCGCGGCGAGGACAAACCCACGCTGTTCTCCCTGCTCGACACCTGTAGCACCAGCATGGGCAGCCGCGCCCTGAAACGCTGGCTGCTGGAGCCCCAGCGCGACCGCAGCGAAGCCGCGCTGCGCCTGCAAGCCATTGGCGTGCTGCGCGAGGCCGGCATGGGCCAGCGTCTGCGCGAGCAGCTCAAGGGCAGCGGCGACGTGGAACGCATCAGCGCCCGCATCGCCCTGCGCCAGGTGCGCCCGCGCGAGCTGGTAGCCCTGCAGTACACGCTACAAAAAACAGAGCTACTGCTGCAGGCAATACCTGCGCAAACGCCGTATTTGGCTCAAATCGCTGGTGCACTGCAACCACCCGAAGGCTGTGCCGCCCTGCTGCAGCGCGCCATCCTGGACGAGCCCTCGGCCCTGGTGCGCGATGGCGGCGTGATCAACCACGGTTTTGACGCCGAGCTGGACGAGCTGCGCGCCATCCAGACCAATTGCGACACCTTTCTGCTGGACCTGGAAACCCGCGAGAAAGCCCGCACCGGCATTGCCAACCTGCGCGTGCAGTTCAACAAGGTGCACGGCTTCTACATCGAGGTCACCCAGGGCCAGGTAGACAAGGTGCCCGACGACTACCGGCGCCGCCAAACGCTGAAGAACGCCGAGCGCTTCATCACCCCCGAACTCAAGGCCTTCGAAGACAAGGCCCTGAGCGCCCAGGAGCGCGCGCTGTCGCGCGAGAAATGGCTGTTTGAGCAGCTGCTGGACCAGCTGCAGGCCTTTGTGCCTCGCCTTGGCCAGTTGGCCTACGCCCTGGCCGCGCTGGACGTGCTGTGCACCCTGGCCGAGCGGTCCCTGACGCTGAACTGGTGCGCGCCAATCTTTGTCAAAGAACCTTGCATTGCCATCGAAGGCGGCCGCCACCCGGTGGTGGAAGCGCGCCTGGCCGAAAACTCCAGCGCCAGCTTCATCGCCAACGACACGGCCATGGGCCACCGCCAGCGCATGCAGATCATCACCGGCCCCAACATGGGCGGTAAATCGACCTATATGCGCCAGGTGGCCATCATCGTGCTGCTGGCCAGCATGGGCAGCTATGTTCCGGCCGATAGCTGCCGCCTTGGGCCTATAGACGCCATCCACACCCGCATTGGCGCGGCGGATGACCTGGCCAACGCGCAATCCACTTTCATGGTCGAAATGACCGAGGCCGCGCAAATCCTGCACAGCGCCACCGCCCACAGCCTGGTGCTGATGGACGAGATCGGCCGCGGCACCTCCACCTTTGACGGCCTGGCCCTGGCCAGCGGCATTGCCGCGCACTTGCACGACAAGACCCAGGCCTTCTGCCTGTTTGCCACGCATTACTTCGAGCTGACCGAGTTCCCCGCCTCGCACCATGGCGCGGTGAACATGCATGTGAGTGCGGCCGAATCGGGCCGCGACATCGTCTTCCTGCACGAGCTGCAGCCCGGCCCGGCCAGCCGCAGCTACGGTATCCAGGTGGCGCGCCTGGCCGGTATGCCGGCCGCCGTGTTGAACCACGCCCGCCACACCCTGGCCGCGCTGGAAGACCACGCCCAGGGCAGCCAGGCGCAGGTAGACCTGTTCGCCGCCCCGCCTGAGCCGGTGCAATTAGGGCCTGGCCCCGTAGAATCGGCGCTGGCGGCCATCCATCCGGACACGCTGTCTCCCCGCGACGCCCTGGAGGCCCTGTACAGCCTCAAGAAACTAGCCCAACGCGAGCAGGGCTGACCTGCTGCTCCACCACGAATCTACTGCGCCATGACCTACTGCGTCGCCATCAAACTCAATGCCGGACTGGTTTTCCTGTCCGACTCCCGTACCAATGCCGGCCTGGACCAGATCAGCACCTTCCGCAAGATGATCGTCTATGAAAAGCCGGACGACCGCTTCATGGTGCTGCTGTCGGCCGGCAACCTGAGCATCTCGCAGTCCATCCGCGAGATTCTGCAGGTAGAGCAGCTGAAGGAGCACGAAGACAGCGAGCCCATCACCATCTGGAACGCCAAGAGCATGTTCGACGCGGCCCGCGTACTGGGCGCCGCCGTGCGCCATGTGTACGAGCGCGACGCCGCATCGCTGCGCCAGGCCGGGGTGGAGTTCAATGCCTCAATGATCTTCGGCGGCCAGATCAAGGGCGAGGGCATGCGCCTGTTCCAGGTCTATTCGGCCGGTAACTTCATCGAAGCCACGCACGAAACGCAGTACTTCCAGATCGGCGAATCCAAGTACGGCAAACCCGTGCTGGACCGGGTCATTTCCCCCGACACCCCGCTGGACGAGGCCGCCAAATGCGCGCTGGTGTCCATGGACTCCACGCTCAAGTCCAACCTGTCCGTCGGCCTGCCGCTAGACCTGGTGGTCTACGAAGCCGACAAATTCCAGACCGACAAAGTGGTCTGCATGGACGAAAACAACCCCTACTTCCGCATGCTGCACAGCAGCTGGGGCAAGAAGCTGCGCGAGGTGTTCGACAGCATCGAAGACCCAATGTGGAACGGCGAAGCCACCGATGTGCCGCTGATGGTGGAATCCAGCCGTGGCAAGCCGCTGCGCAAGATCACCACGCCCAACGAGCGGCTGATTTAATAAGCACACCCCCAGGCTGCGCGCACTTTGTGTCGCTGCTCCAACCCCCTTGCAGGGGGCAACACCAGCGGCCTGGCAAAGCCAGTTCCGCGGTGTTCCTGGAAGGAGTGGCGCGTTGCTTACCTAACACACGCATGTGCTAAACATACGTGACTGCCCCCTGCCGTCAAATTGCACACAATGGCAGCCATGCAATCCATCATCTTCGCGCACGCCAACAGCTTTCCCGCATCCACCTACCGCGTCCTGTTCGACAATCTGCGCGCCCGTGGCTACACGGTAGACGCACTGGAAAAAGTTGGCCACGACCCGCGCTACCCGGTCAGCAATAACTGGCCGCAGCTGGTGCAGCAGTTAGCCGACTTTGCGGCAGACGTGGTGGCCCAGCAGGGCGAGCCGGCGTTTCTGGTGGGGCATTCGCTGGGCGGATTTCTGAGCCTGATGACCGCCGCACGGCACCCAGAGCTGGCGCGTGGCGTGCTGCTGCTGGACTCGCCCCTGGTAGGCGGCTGGCGCGCCACCACGCTGAGCGCCTTCAAGCGCACCAATATGGTGGAAACCGTGTCGCCCGGCAAGATCAGCAAAGGCCGGCGCCAGCACTGGCCCAACCAGCAGGCGGCGCTGGAGCATTTCCAAAGCAAAAAAGCCTTCGCCCGCTGGGACCCGCAGGTGCTGCAGGACTACGTGGCGCATGGCATGCAAGACCTGGATGGCAAACGCGTGCTGGGCTTTGACCGGGCGGTAGAAACCGCCATCTACAACACCCTGCCACACAACCTGGAAAGCCTGCTGCGCCGCCACCCACTGAAATGCCCAGCGGCCTTTATAGGAGGCACACAGTCGGCCGAGATACGCCAGGTCGGCATGGCGCTGACCCATAAAGTAACCCATGGCCGCACCATGATGCTGGACGGCAGCCACCTGTTTCCCATGGAAAAGCCACTGGCCACCGCAGCCGCTATTGAAGCAGCGCTGCGCAACATAGGCGGTGGCTAAGCCTCAGCTTGGCCTCACTCAGCTTGGCCTCACTCAGCGCGGCGCAAAGAAGGGCTGCAGCGCAGCCAGTCCATCGATAAAAACAACCCGCTCGGCCATCTCCGCTGGCATGCCCTCGCGCGGGTGCAGGCAGAACACCTGCATGTCGGCAGCCAACCCGGCCTGTACACCGGGCAGGCTGTCTTCCACCACCGCGCAATGGCGGGGCTGCGCGCCCAGGGCCTGGGCCGCATGCAGGAAGAGCCCGGGGTCGGGCTTGAAAGAGCCCACTTCGTAAGCACAAAAAATACGCTCGCCCAACAATGGCAGCAGCCCCGTCAGACCCAGCGTCAGCTCCACCTTGGCACGTGGGCCGTTGGTGGCCACGCAAAACGGCAGTTGCAAGCTTTGCAGCAGCGCCAGCGCCCCGGGCAAAGCCTCTAGGCCCTGGCGAAAGCGCACTTCCATCTGTTGGCGTACCCGCAGCGTGAAGTCGGCCTGAAATGCCAGTGAAGAGGCCGGTGACGAAGACGGCAGCTGCGCCGCAATCCAGGCCACGCAATCCGCCATACGCGAGCCGCGGAACTGCTGGAAGGCCTGCGCGCGCGTCAGCTCCACGCCATGGGCGCGGGCCATGTCGAACATCACCTCCATGCCCGGCTCCTCGCTATCCACAAGGGTGCCGTCGGCATCAAAAATGACGGCGTCTATGCGCATGGCCTCCATCCGGTTTACGCCGCCCAGTTCACCGTGCCGGTCCACCAGGTGGCCAACACCACCAGACCGAAGGCGATGCGGTACCAGGCAAACACTTCAAAGCTGTGGTTGGCGATGTAGCGCAGCAGCCAGCGTATGCACAGCCAGGCCGCCAGAAAGCTGACGATGAAGCCCACGGCGAACAACGGGAAGTCGGCCATGGACAAAGAGGCACGCTCTTTCCACAAGCTGTAGCCGCCCGCAGAGATCAGGGTCGGGATGGCCAGGAAGAAGCTGAAGTCGGTCGCCGTCTTGCGCGACAGGCCCAAGAGCATGCCGCCGATGATGGTCGAGCCCGACCGGCTGGTGCCGGGGATCATGCCCAGGCATTGCACAAAGCCCACCTTGACGGCGTCCAAGGCAGTCATGTCATCAATGTCGTTCACACGCGCCTTAGGCTTGGCGTAGCGCTCCACCCACAGAATGATCAGGCCACCGACGATAAAGGCCGCTGCCACCACCGGGGCGTTGAACAGATAGTCCTTGATCTTCTTGTAGACGAAGAAGCCAATCAGACCAGCAGGCAAAAAGCCCAGCGCCACGTTGAAGACGAAACTGCGTGCCTTGGCGCTGGTGGCAAACTCGCTCACGGAACCCGAAATACGTTTCCAGTAGACGATGATGACGGCCAGAATGGCGCCGGTCTGGATCGCAATATCGAACACCTTGGACTTGTCATCCGTCATACCCAGCAAGGTGCCGGTCAGGATCAGGTGGCCGGTACTGGAGATGGGGAGGAACTCGGTCAGCCCCTCCACAATGCCCATGATGGTCGCTTTGATCAGCAAAATAATATCCACGTACGCTCCCTAAAAACTGTTGTGCGGCGATTATCACAGCGCGACAAGACACTACAAACGGGACTCAGACGCGTTGCTTATCTTTACACCCGGCGTGCATGCAAGGCCCGGGCCTGCCCAGCGTTGATCAACTGCCGCAGGTGCTGCCCGTGCTGGAGGTGGTGCCACCCAGCCACTGGCTCAGCGCTGCGCTGTAGGCCTGGTCGAAACGGCCGTAGATATTGCTGCCTGCTTGATTGGTGCAGCTGGAATTGCCTCCATAGAGCTGCCCCACCAGATAGTGGCCGCCACTGGACGAGGTCTGGAACAGCGGCGAGCCGCTGCTGCCCTCTTCCGTGACGCCGCTGCTGAACACCGCATTCAGAAAATTGCCACTGCCCGAGGTGGAGGTTGAACAAGTTCGGTTTTGAGATGTGGAACTTGTTTGGCTGCACAGCTGGAAGGAGGCCACGGTACCGGTGCTGATCTTCTGCAAATCACCCTGGGGAAAATGCAGGCCAGCCACAGTGGAGCCTATGGTGGCTGGGTCCACCACCCAGCCTGCATACATAGCACCGGCAGGCGGCGTATCGACCAGGCGCATGAACGAGGTGTCGGTCGTGTTGCTGGCATACAGCAAGGTGGCGCCGTTGATGCGCGTTGTATAGGACGCATTCAACGTACCGCTATTGCAGCTGGCAGAGCGGTAAAACCAGTAGGTCTGAAGGCTGCTGGCCTCGGTCTGGGTAGAGATGCAGTGGTTGGCCGACAAAAAGTACGGCTTGCCGTCGGAGCTGGTGTCGTTCAGCAACGTGCCCGAGCACTGGTACAGCGTGCCGCTGGACGCAAACACCATGCGGGCCACGGCGTTGCTCTCCTTGCTGCTGTAGCTGCTGTTGCAGTTCACATCCACCTCGCAACTGCCTGAACTACCAATGGCACGGGCGGTGACCGTGCTGGAATCCAGCGGCGACACCACCAGATGCGACAGGCGGGGCACCGCAATCAGTACCGCGCTGGTGGCGACCTGGGCGGGCAACTCGATCTCCAGCGTGGCCTCCTGGCCGTCCACCAGAGGGGTCCAATAAGTGCGCGCGTTGTCGCTGCTGTCGCCGCTGCCCAGATTGCGCTGGACGGCATCCAGCACAGCCTGGCCAGACACCACATAGGCCGTGCTTGCGTCCTGCGCATAGACCCGCAACGTGGCATCTGCCGGCAGGCTTTTCACCAGCATGCCCAGGCGCAAACCCTTGGCGTCCTCAGAGCTGAAACTGATGGCCGCGCGCTTACCGCCACTGGCCGTGCTTTGCCAGTCCAGCACGGCAGCCGTGCTGTCTACGCTGGCGGTCAGTACCACATCGCGCGCCAGCCCGATACGGCGTGGCACGCCGATGCTGCTGCTCTGTGACACCTCGGCCAGGCGGGCCTGGCTCAGCGTGCCCAGGCTGACCGACCACGCGTTGATGGCCGAGCCGCTGCGCGCCTGGATGGGCGAAACATCGGAACCCTGGCTCAGCATGGACTCGACCTGCACCACAGAATCCAGCGCCGCCGACCTGGCCACGCCGCTCACGCCGTCCAGAGCGGACGAAGTGCAGATCGTAGTCGTGTTACTCGTGGAGGCCGAACCTCCGTCACTGCCGCCGCCGCACCCAGCCAGCAAAGCCGCTGCAGCCCAGGCTCCCAGTTTCAAAACATCTGCCATGCACCATCTCCGTAAAGCAATGGCGCCAATCATACGTACTGCAGACACATGTTCACCGCCTAGCCCAGCCACCAACACCCGCTCTTTACACAGCCTTGAGTATCCAGAGATCCCCTTTAATTAGCTACCTGCCTCAGGGTATCGAAGCACAGCCATTGGAAGTGCTTTGGTCGCCACAGCTGCGCGGATCAGGGCCCGCCATTGTTTGAGGTCGCAGACAGAGTTCGAGCGGGGCCCCGAGCAGACCAAGCAAGGCAACAGACCCCGCAGCGCAACGAAGACGGCCACAACTTCGGCTCGCCCTCTGCTCGCCCTCCTTTGGGAGACATTCATTTGGCGCAGCAAAAGAGTCGTTACTGCGCCGCAGGTCGCACTTACCGGCCGGGGATGCAAAGGACGAAAAACCCAACGCGAAAGTCTCAACCAAATCGCCCCCCAGCGCAGTAAACACCTGCACAAGCAGCTATGCATTCAAGAGCAAAAATCTACCGGGCCACCACCATCACGTGTTGCGCCAAGAAGGACCGACCAGTGCCCCCCCTACTGCCGCGCCGTGCGGATATTCCCTGGCAGCGTGCCCGGGTGGCTGGTGCGGTAAGGGTTGATGTCCAGCCCGCCGCGCCGCGTGTAGCGCGCGTAGACGCTGAGTTTGATGGGCTTGCAGCGGGTCCACAGCTCCATGAAGATGCGCTCCACGCACTGCTCGTGGAATTCGTTGTGGTTGCGGAAGCTCACCAGGTATTTCAGCAGGCCGGCCTGGTCGATCTGCGGGCCGCTGTAGCTGATCTGCACGCTGCCCCAGTCGGGTTGGCCGGTGACCAGGCAGTTGCTTTTCAGTAGGTTGCTGGTCAATACCTCGGACACCGGGGCCTCGTCCAGCGCGGCGCTCAGCAGCTCGGGTGCGGGGCTGTAATTGTCAAAGTCCATGTCCAGCCGGTCCAGGCTCAGGCCGTCCAGCTCGTGCACCGGCTCCTGATCGAACAGCTCGGGCAGCAGGATGCGCACGCCCACCGTTGAGGGCGTATCGCTGCCGCGCCAGGCGGCTTCGCTGATGTCGGTGCGGATGCGCGCCTGCACCATAGCGGCGTCGGCAAAGCGGGTGTTGTTGAAGCTGTTCAGGTAGAGCTTGAAGGACTTGCTTTCGATGATGTTGGGCGTTTCGCAGGGCACGGTGATGTGCGCCAGCGCCACCTGGGGTTTGCCGCGCAGGTTCAGCCAGCTCAGCTCGAAAGCAGTCCACAGATCGGCGCCAAAGAAAGGCGCGGCCCGGTCAGCCAGGCCGATCTCGGCCCGCTTGACGGCGCGCGGAATGGGGAACAGCAGAGACGCGTCGTACTGGTCGATATAGGCCGAGCTTTTGCCCAGCTGGGATTGTTCAGGAGTATTCATGATTGCTATACCTTTAGTAGCACCTTGCGCAGAAGACACCTGCGCTAGCAGCCTATTTTCTTTGTAATTCGTGACACCACAACGTAGACGCGCCTGCATTCTTGCAGGGAACCCATGGAACCGGCTTAGCCGGGCCGTCGGGTTCGCCCCCTGCAAGGCCTGTCCTGAGCTTGCCGAAGGAGGGTTGGCGCAAGCGCGCAGCGTGGAGCCTGGGGGGACTAATTAAATTCGCGCTCGCGCAGCCACTTGGTGGCGATCCATTTCTCACCCGCCAGCACGGGTGCGCCGCCGTGCAGGGTCTTGGTGGCCGGGTGCGGGCGGTCGTAGCTGAAGAACACCGCGTTGCCGCGCTGTGGGGCCACCTCCAGCTGCACATCGGGGAAGATGGTGGCGCCGCCTTTTTCTGGTTCGCGCAGGTAGATGATCAGGGTGCCCACGCGCTGGCCACCACGTTTGACGATGGTGGGCGTGCCCGGCTCCTGCGGGTCAAAGTAGTCGTAATGCGGCTTGTACTGGGCGCCGGGCTGGTAGTGCAGCACCTGCAGGCCTTCGCCGTTTTCCACGGGCCACTGCAGCAGACGGGCAATGCGTTCTTCGATGCGCTGGATCAGCGGGCTTTCGCCCCGGCTGAAGAACATGCCGTCGCTGGTGCGGTCCACGTGCACCTCTTCGCCACCGGTCTGGGTGGCTACCGTCAGCGAGCGGCTCAGGCGCGGTCGGGCGGCCTCGACCAGGGCGTCGCACTCCTCGTCGCTGAGCAGGTTGCCAAACACCACCACCCGTGGGTTCTGCATCACGGACAGCACGCGCACCTGGCGGTCGCCCACGTCCAGCTGCAGCGGGGCTTGCGACAGGTCGGGCGCCGGCACGGCAACCGGTGCGGGCAAGCTCTGTTTGCGCGCCTGCAAATGGGCGGTGAGCGTGCTCTCCATTGCCTCCACGGCCACCTCCTCGCTCCAGCCCGAATCCCGCATGGCCTTCAGCACCACATCGGGCGTGAAGCCGGCCTCGGCCTGGGCAATGATCCATTGCCGCAGCGCGGGGGTGATGGACTGCTGCGCGGTGTTGGCGTAGGACTTAGGCATGCGGGGTTCCTTGGCGGCGGAAAACCAGGCGGTCGGGCTCGGACACCTGGGGCGCGTAAGCATAGCCTTCCAGGTTGAAGCCCTGCAACTGTTGGGGCAGGCTGAGATGGTGCAGGGTGGCGTAACGCGCCATCAGCCCACGGGCACGCTTGGCCATGAAGCTGATGATCTTGTACTGGCCGTTCTTCTGCTCTTCAAACACGCATTCCACCACCCGCGCGCGCAAGACCTTGCGGTCCACCGCCTTGAAATACTCTTGCGAAGCCAGGTTGACCACCACCGGCGTGGCATCGGCCTGCAGGCGCTGGTTCAGGTAGTCGGCAATTTGCGCACCCCAGAACTTGTAGAGCGTGGCGCCCTGCGGGTTGGGCAAACGGGTGCCCATCTCCAGCCGGTACGGTTGCATCCAGTCCAGCGGGCGCAGCACGCCGTACAGACCGCTGAGTATGCAGACATGGTCTTGCGCCCAGGCCAGGGCATCGGGTGCCAGCGTGGCGGCATCCAGCCCGCCGTAGACATCACCGTTGAAGGCCAGCGCGGCCTGCTTGGAATTCTTGGCGGTAAATTGGGGGCTCCACGCCTGGTAGCGGGCCACATTCAGCCCGGCCAGCGCGTCGCTGAGGTGCATCAGCTCGGAAATCTGCTGCGGCGAATAGGCCCGCAGCAATGCGATCAGCTCGGTGGACTGCTGGGTGAACAGGGGTTGGGTATGGGGCGTGCCTTTGGCGGGCGTTTCAAAATCCAGGGCCTTTGCGGGCGACAACACAAACAACATGGGCAAACATCCTTTGGCCGGGATTATCGGGTGCCGTCACCCACAACCCGGTTGCAGCTCCGTATAGTCCTTGAAGACGTTCTTGGAATCGGTCTACACGGCCGCAGCCAAGGCTTTTTTACTGCGCTTGTTTTCATACATCAACCCGTCCGCGCGCGAAAGCAGGGCCTCCACCGACTCGCGCGCCTCCAGGGACACCCGCACAATGCCGTGGCTACAGTGAATCGCGTAACCGCTATGGGAGAACTGGTTGCGCCGCTCCAGCGCTGCCAGCAAGCGCTCCACAATGGTCTGCGCCAGAGCATGCGGGCAGTCGAACATCAGCACCACGAATTCGTCGCCGCCCAGCCGGGCCAGGATGTCGGCACTGCGAAAACTGCGCCGCATCTGGTCGGCAAAGGCTTGCAAGGCCTTGTCGCCCTCGGCATGGCCAAAGTTGTCGTTGATGGCCTTGAACTTGTCCAAGTCAAAAAACACCAGGCAACAGGGAATGGATTTGCGTACCGCCAAGCCCAGACAATGCTCAGCCAGCGCCAGAAAGCCGCGCCGGTTCTGCAGCCGCGTCAGCTCGTCCACCGTAGCCATCTGGTAAGCGGATATCTCCTGCTCCACGATGGCCGCCAGGTCCGCCAATAGCTGCAGGTCTTCGGCGCTGAGCGTGTGCGGCTGCGTATCCAGCAGGCATAGCGTACCGATTTTGCTGCCGTTGGGCGCCTTCAGCGACCAGCCCGCGTAGAAGCGCACGTGCGGTGCGTTCACCACCAGCGGGTTGTCAAAAAAACGCTCGTCCTGCAGTGCATCGGGCACCAGCAACACAGGCAAGTCGCTCAAGATGGCGTGGCCACAAAAGGAAATATCGCGCGGGGTCTCGGTCACGGCCAAACCCTGGGCCGATTTGAACCACTGGCGGTTTTCGTCCACCAGACTCACCAGCGCTATGGGCACGCCAAACATCCGCTTGGCCATGCGGGTCAGCCGGTCAAAACGTTCCTCGGGTGGCGTATCCAGCAGATTGAGCGAACGCAGCGTGCTGAGCCGGAACGGTTCATCGGGCGGGATGGCAGGCTTGATCATGGACGCTCCTTGGAAAAGAGGCACACCATTCTAGGGACAGATAACGCCAGCAGGCGAATACGTTACACCACCGTAGGCGCCGAAGCCCCGTCCACCGTGATGTGGGCACCCGTCAGGTAGCGGCCACGCTCGGAGGCGGGTCCAGCAGATCGGCAGCCACGGCCTGCTACCGCGAAACCAACACCACCCGCACAAACCCAGGTCCGCCGCCATACTCCGATGTGAAAAAGGTGCCAGCCCGCTCCATTGCCATCGCCTTGGCAGGCCCCATGTATTTATATGAAATAGGGCTCTAGCGCAGATAAAAACTGCGCAAGCAGCTACAAAAAGCGTAGCAAAACAGAATCCCTGTACCCGCCCGGTAAAATCGCGCCCTCCCTGAAAGAACCTGCTAGACCATGACCGACAACGCTTCCACCGCTCCCGCCCAGCCCGGCTTGCAATCCCTGTCCAAATCCTTCGAACCCGCCGCGCTGGAAGCGCACTGGGGCCCGGAATGGGAACGGCGCGGTTATGGCGTGGCCGGCCACCGCGGCACGGGCGTAGCCCAAGCCGGTGCGGAGTCGTTCGCCATCCAGCTGCCACCACCGAACGTGACCGGCACGCTGCACATGGGCCACGCCTTCAACCAGACCATCATGGACAGCCTGACCCGCTACCACCGCATGGCAGGCTGCAACACCGCCTGGATTCCCGGCACCGACCACGCCGGTATCGCCACCCAGATCGTGGTGGAGCGCCAGTTGCAAGAACAAAAAATCAGCCGCCACGACCTGGGCCGCGAAGCCTTCACCGCCAAGGTGTGGGAATGGAAAGAGAAGTCCGGCAACATCATCACCGGCCAGATGCGCCGCATGGGCGACAGCGTGGACTGGAGCCGCGAATACTTCACCATGGACCCCAAGTTGTCCAAAACGGTGACCGAAACCTTTGTGCAGCTGTATGAACAAGGCCTGATCTACCGTGGCAAGCGCCTGGTGAACTGGGACCCGATCCTGCAAAGCGCGGTGTCCGACCTGGAAGTGGAGAGCGAAGAGGAAGACGGCTTCCTGTGGCACGCTGACGGTGGCCACCACCCGCCCGGAAACCATGCTGGGCGACGTGGCCGTGATGGTCCACCCCGAAGACGAGCGCTACACCCACCTGATCGGCAAGATGGTGAAGCTGCCGCTGTGCGACCGCGAGATCCCGGTGATTGCCGACGACTACGTGGACAAGGCCTTTGGCACCGGCGTGGTGAAGGTCACGCCCGCGCACGACCAGAACGACTACGCCGTCGGCCAGCGCCACAAGCTGCCGATGATCTGCGTGCTGACCCTGGACGCCAAGATCAACGAAAACGCCCCCGCCGCCTACCAGGGCCTGGACCGCTTCGTCGCCCGCAAGAAGATCGTCGCCGACCTGACCGAACTCGGCCTGCTGGTCGAGACCAAGAAACACAAGCTGATGGTGCCCCGCTGCACCCGCACCGGCCAGGTGATCGAACCCATGCTGACCGACCAGTGGTTTGTCTCCATGACCCAACCCGGCCCCACCGGCACCAGCATTGCGCAAGGCGCTATCGATGCCGTAGCTAGCGGCGAAGTCCGGTTCGTGCCCGAAAACTGGGTCAACACCTACAACCAGTGGATGAACAACATCCAGGACTGGTGCATCAGCCGCCAGCTCTGGTGGGGCCACCAGATTCCGGCCTGGTACGACGAAGACGGCAAGGTCTACGTGGCGCGCGACGAGGCAGAAGCGCAAGC
>JAPLPK010000003.1 GCA_026400275.1 Burkholderiales bacterium | reverse complement strand
TAGTAGGCATCTTCTGCACCCTCGGGGATGGCCGCGCCCTCCAGGAAGGGCAGGCTGTGTTCCAGCAAGCTGGTGTCACCCGTGGCGTGCAGATAGTGCAGGCAGGCGTGGGGCAGCCACAGCAGGTCGTCCGAGAAGTGGGTGCGGTGCCGCGCACTCCAGGATCTGCGCGCGCAGCATTTTGGGTGCGGCCCAGGCCAGGGCCATGGCATCTTGCAACTGGTCGCGGAAGCCGGTGGCGCCACCGGCCTGGTAGAAGGCGGCCTTGGCCCACATCCGGCAGGCTACGGTTTGGTACAGCAGCCAGCGGTTCACCATGGCGTCGAACAGCGGGTCGGGCGTGCTCACTGTGGTGGCGCCCAGCAGGCGGTCCCAGTGTTGGTTGGCGTCTGCCAGGCGCTGCTGTGCCGGAATGTCGGCGGCGATGCTGGCCAGTTGTTGGGCGGCTTCAGGGCTGTCTGCATAGCCCAGCAGGAACACCCGCTCAATGGCCTCGCCCGCAGGTAGCTCGATGATGCTGGCTATGGCGGCGCAGGGGTCAAGCCCGCCACCGCTGCGTTGGTTGAAATGGTCTGGCATGACCAGGCGGCCCCGGGCATCGAAGCATTCGCGCCGGTCGCAGGTCCAGTCGTCGGCATCCTCATCGGTATCCGCCAGGGCCAGGAAGGCAGTTCCGTTGCCAAAGCCGGCGGAGCGCTCGGCCTGGGTGCACAACAGGGCCGTCACACTCTTCTGTTGGCCGGCCAAAGGAATTTGCGCATGCAGCGTGTGCGTGCTGCTGCGGTCGCTGCGGTTGGCTCCCATCATCCATTCCACCATGCCGATGACGCGCAGCTGGACGGTGCGTAGGCCCCGGTTACGGATATGCAAGCGTATCTGCTTGACCGAGCTGTGGATGTCCACGCACCAGCTGGTGGTTACGTCGATATCGCCGTGGCGGTGCCGGATGCTGCTGTGGCCTTGCCCATGGGAGATCTGGTAGCTGACATCGGCGCCGCCGCAGCCGTGCGGGGCCACGTTCCAGATGTCCTGGGTCTTGCAGTCTTGCAGCAGAAACCATTCTGCGGGTGGGTCGGCCACCGGGTCGTTGGACCAGGCGGTGAGCTGGTTCATGCGGCTATTGCGTGCCCAGGTAGTGCCGCCCCCGGCTTCCGTCAGTTGGCAGCCGAATGCCGGGTTGGCCAGCAGATTGGTCCAGGGTCGTATCGGACGCTTCTGGGGGCTGACATCGAAGTGAAACTCTCCGTTGTCTGCATCGAAGTGGCCTGTGGGTGCTGCCGGCGCGGTGACCGGGCTGGTAGCGACCGGAATGGCCACGGTAGCGGTGTTTTGCCGTTCCTCCAGCGCCGCTTCATGCAGCGCCGCCCAGGCCTGCACGTGGTGTACCAGGGGGCGGCCATCGGCGCGCAAATGCAGGCGGGCCAGGGCGTGCAAGGTGTTGAGTTCGTCGGCCGAGAGCTCTTCCGAGCGCAGCAGGTAGAAGCCGGTGGGGGTGGATTCCGCGCTGCTGTCGGCCAGGTGGCGGTCACGCAGCATGCCGATCTCGCGGTGCAGCTCCATCTGGTAGGACGCGGGCTCGGTATTCACCACCACCAGATCACAGCCCAGGCCGCCCCAGGACCAGACCCGCAGGGCCTGGGCCAGCGCCCGCAGCAGGCCCAGGCCCTCTGCGGCGCCGGCGGTGACCAGCAGGATGGGGCGGTCGCCCGAGATGTCCAGACGCCACAGCAAGCGCTTGTCGCACACGCCCAGCCAGGGTGACCGGTTGGTAGTGCGCCCCATGCGAGTCAGGTTGAGCAGCAGCGGGGTGGTCATGGTCTGGATGGCCGCCAGGTTGTCAGGCGTCAGGCCCAGCATGCGCAGGCGTATGCCGGTCAGGGTGTCCGACATCAGCGAAGCCCGCTGCACATTGCTGTGCTGGCGGTATTTGTCTATCACTGCCCCCAGGGTGGCACCTGAGTCTGAGGCGGCCGTGGCAAAGGTGATGCGCGCCTTGCCCAGCGGGGCGATGCGCAGGCGCACCGCCAGCGCGCTGACCGGGTCCAGCCCGGTGTGCAGTGGGCCGGAGGCCGTTGGGCGCGCGTCCATGGCTGCATGGGGTTGGCTGGCGTCCTGGTTGCGGCCCCGCCACTGCTGCCGGTCGGTCTGGATGCGTATGCCTACCACCTGGGGATCGGTATCGACCAGGAAGTGGGCGGCCTGCAAGGCCTGCTCCGTTGGCAGGCGCGGTGTGCGCTGGAATAGCAGCGCCTGGTCTTCGTCCTCCCACTGCGCCTGCACGAACAGGTTGGCGAAGGCTGGGTGGGCCTCGTCCGCGCGTGCATCGCTCAAGGTGACTTCGAAGGCCGACAGCAACTCGATCTCCAGGGGGCGGTCGCCCAGGTTGCGCACCTCCACCTGGCGGAATTCGATATCGTCCTCGGGGCTGACCCATACCGTGGTGTGGGTTTGCATCCCGGGCCAACTGGCGTCGAAGCAGACCCGGTCGGCGTGGAAGGTGCTTTGGTAGTGCGCAGCCGGGTCGGGTGCCGGGTGTTGGGTGATGGACACCGGCTGGGCGTGCCCGCTCCAGCGCAGGTAGAAGAAGTGGCCGAAGGCGTCACGCAGCGCGTCGTCGCGCCAGCGGGTGATGCCCGTGGTGCGCCAGCGGCTCCAGCCCGCGCCATTGGCCCGCAGTGCCACGTGGTAGTGCCCGTTGGACAGCAGGTGGGTGGGCTCCAGTGCCGTGGCGCCGGGGATGAGTTCGCGCAGCAGGCTGGGGCGGCTGTTCTGCATACCCATCGTCGTGGGGCGCGCGGGCGGGGTGTGCAGCAGCGCCACTTCGCGCGGCGGGCTCTCGTGCAGCAGGGATGCGACCGCTTCGATATGCACATTCGCCATGCCCCAGCGCTGCGCCGGGCCGTTCAGCAGCACATTGGCTAGGGCCACGATCGTCATGCCCTGGTGGTGGGCCATGAAGGTTGCCACGGGGGTGAACACTGCGTTGTCTGACTGCCGTTCGGGCGTGTAGTCCAGTGCCTCGATAAAACCATAGCGGCCGCTTGCCATGATTGCGCTGAGCGCTTCTAAATTTATAGCGGATTGGTGGGGTGAAATCTGTGCGGCCAAGGCGCTGGCATAGGGTGCGATGACCAGTTCGTCGGGGGGCGTGCGGCGCAGCGCCAGCCGTGGCACGCCCTGGGGCGCGTACTGGTAGGCCAGGGTGTAGTCGCGGCCGGCATAGGCCGATTCGGAGATGCCCCAGGGTACTTTGCGGCTTTTGGCGAAGGCGATTTGCTCGCGCAGCGCGCCGTGGCAAGCCTCTTGCAGCACGCTGCCCGGGGGCTCGTTCAGCACCAGGGTGGGCATCAGGTAGTCGAACATGGAGCCAGACCACGAGCGCAGGCCGGTGTCGGTGCCCACGGCGAAGAATGGCCGGCCCAACGAGGCCCAGTGGCGCACTGGCACATCACCCTTGGCAATGGCCAGCAGGCTGGTCAGCCGCGATTCGGACGCCAGCAGATCGTAGAAGCCGGCATCCAGCTGCTGCTCAGCCACCCGGTAGCCAATGTGCAGCAAATGCCGCCTGCGGTGGTACAGAAAGCGGTAGTCCGGCGCCCAGGCCAGCGCCTCGAATGCCAGTGCCAGTGCGTGCAGGCGTTCGGCTGCAAGGTGGTTGCTGGCATGGGCCTGGGTATCCCGCGCTCCCGATATGCGGGTGGCCCGGTGGTCGGCCAACTGCCATTGCAGCTGTTGGCGCTGCACCGGCGTCAGGGTTGTGCGCTCGGCCAGCAAGGGTGTTAGGCGCTGGCGCACTTGCTGCAGGGCGGCTTGTGTTGCACTGGCGTCGTAGGGTGCGGTTGCCAGTTCCTGGCAGGCCTGGGCGACTGCCAGCAGATGGCCGCTCAAGTTGCCGCTGTCCACGGTGGAGATATAGGTTGGCAGCAGGGCTGCGCAGCTTTGCGTGTCGTACCAGTTCAGGAAGTGACCACGGTGGCGCGGCAGGCGTTGCAGTGTGGCCAGCGTGGCCTCCATACGCTCCAGCAGGTCTTGGGTGCCGATCCAGCCGAACTGGCGTGCACAAGCCACACTGAGCAGGTACAGGCCAATGTTGGTGGGCGAGGTGCGGTGGGCCACCATGTCGTGGGGCAGCACCTGCAGATTGTCCGGTGGCAGGTGGTTGTCCTCCGGGCCTACACAGCGTTCAAAGAAACGCCAGGTGGCGCGCGCGGTGCTCTCCAGAATGGCGCGGTCTTTGTCTGGCAGCACGGAGTCGCGGCGCGGTGGACGCGGCATGCTGGTCCACCATGTCCATACTGGGGACGCGGCCCACAGAGCGCATAGGCACAGGCTCAGCACCGGGTAGGGTGTGCCGCCGGCCAGCAGTGCGCCAGCCAGCAGTACGGCCATTGCGGGGATATGCCAATGGGCGCGTAGCAAGGCGGGCAGATGGGTGCTGGCCTGGGACTGTGCGGTGGCGGCCGTGGTCCATTGCAATAGATGGCGGTGGCTAAAGACCATGCGGTACAGCGCCCGCGCAATCGCGTCCAGATTCAGCATGGCTTGCGCCAGTAGTTGGGCCAGATGCCACAGCCCGCCCCAGCATGCGCGCGCCAGGTCGGCGCCGGCGTGGCGGTAAAAGTGCAGTTTGGCCAGGTCGTCACGGCTGGGCGAGAGCCCGGCAATGGCCCCCATCAATGGGCCGGCCGCAAATGCTGCGATGACCAGTGCCAGCGTCCACCCGGGCGGTATGCTGCCGGTGGCCAGGGCCAGCAGCAGCAGGCCCAGCGACATGGGGGCCACCAGCGAACGGCGCAGGTTGTCGAACATCTTCCACAGGTGGATGGGCCGCAGGTGGAACAGCCGTGGCCGCAGCAGAAACGGCAGCAGTTGCCAATCGCCCCGCATCCAGCGGTGCACGCGGGAGGCGGCCACATCGGCGTGGAAGGGCGCGTCTTCGATCAGCGTGATGTCGCTGATGGCCGCACAGCGCACCATCGAGCCTTCGAGCAGGTCGTGACTGAGCACCGCGCCCTCAGGCAGGCGACGGACCAGCACGGCGTGCAGGGCCTGTACCACCAGCAGGCCTTTGCCTGTGAAGGTGCCTTCGGCAAACACATCCTGGTAAATCTCGGACGAGGCCGTGCTGTAGGGATCGATGCCGCATTGCCCGGCAAACAGCCAGTGGTAGAGCGTGAAGTCTTTGGGGGCGGGCAGCGGTGTGGAGACCCGTGGCTGCAAGATGCCATAGCCACTGACGACGCGCCTGCCGGTGGCGTCCAGTTGCGGCTGGTTGTAGGGGTGGGCGGCTACGCCGACCAGGTCGCGCAGGCGTCCCGGGGGGAGCTGGGTGTCGCTGTCCAGCGTAAGTATGTAGGGCGTGTCGGCTGCAATGCGCGAGGCTTCGCCCCATTCGATGAAGGCTTGGCGCTCGCCAGTGGCCATGGCTTCCACCAGCAGCTCCAGCTTGCCGCGTTTGCGCTCCCAGCCTATCCAGCGTTGCTCGGTTTCACTGAAGCTGCGTTCCCGGTGCAGCAGGATGAAGCGGGGTGCTGCTCCCGCCGCGACGGGGTAGCGCAAGTTGAGCGTGGCCAGCTGCTCTATGGCCAGCTGTACCAATGCGTTATCAGTCGGCAGGTGCTGGGCGTCTGCATCGGCGTAGTCGCTTAGTAGCGCGAACTGCGCTTCGGTTTCCGGGTTGGCAATATGGTGCAAATGCAGTCGGCGTACCAGGGCCAGCACGGAGGCGGCATCGGTCAGCAGTGCCGGTATGACCACCAAGACGCGGTGCTCCGCCGGAATTCCGTCCACCAGACCCATGCGCGGTAGCGGCCGGGGCCGTGCGGACTCGCTGACCAGGCGGTTGATGACCGCCACGATGGCCTCGGACGCAGGCCAGACCATCAACGCGGCTGCCAGCCACATCCAGCCATTGTTGTTCTGGACGCTTAGGGTGGCCACATGCGGTCGTTGCAGCAGCCAGGCCACGACACCGGCACTTCCTAGCAATAGCGACAACAAATACACCGGCAAGGCTGTGCGCTGCCGTCCCCTGCGCCAGAGTTCCGATGCCTGCTCTTGCAGGCCCAGGCCCAGAGCTTGGGACAGTGTGGGGCGGCCTGCGCCGCGCATCCAGTAGCTGGCAACCGTGCTGGCGGCGTCAGTGTCCGCTGACTTGCGCATCAGGCCCAGCAGCGTTTGGGCTACGGCGGCTTCGCTGCGGCCGCTGCGCCGCGCCAAGCGCTCGATGCCGTGCAGCGTTTGGTCGCGCGTGCTGGGGTGCTCGGCTTCGAATGCGGCAGAAGTCAGCATGAGCTGCATCAGCACGCTGGCCTGGGCGATGATGTCCGGCCAGTCGGCGTCGCCAATGGCACGCAACGATTTGACAGCGTTGCTGACACTCAAGTTGTCGGCGGCCTGGTCGGCGTTGTGCTGCGTGTGGGCCGCAGCTGCATCGGGCAGTGCGTGGTTCAGCCAGCTGGTGCACGCCCCGTCGTCACTGCCTTGGCGCTCCTGCAGGCGCAGTGCCATCTGGGCCAAAAATACGCGGCCAACACCGCGTTGGTTCAGCAAGTGCAGCAAGCTGTCCAGGCTCTGCGGGGAGTAGAGCTCAAGTTTGTCGCAGCACAGATTGGCCACTTCGCGTGCAGCCTTGTTGGTCGCAACGCGTTCGGCCAGGCGGCGCAGGTTTTCCACCAGCACCACACGCAAGGTGGTGGGCAGGGCCCAGATTTCGGCCAGATGCAGTTCACGGCTATCTTGGTAGGCAGTCAGGAATTGCTGCAGCAGCTCTTCGTTGAACGCCCCGTCGGTGTGCGCCACGAAGGCCCAGGCCACGCCGTAAATCCTTGGCAGGCCCGCCAGCGGTTCATCTTCCAGAATGGGCAGCGTGCGGAAATAGCTGCGCGGCAGGCCCGTGCGGATTTCTTCGAGCTGGGCCTCGATGAGATGAAAGTTGTCCAACAGCCACTCGGCCGCAGGGCTAATGTCGTAACCCGTGGCGGCCTGAGCGCCGATGTAGCGGTGGGCTTCCTGCAGCGTGTGGATATTGTCGCGCAGGCGGGGGAAGAAATTGCCGGCCCGCAGGCTAGGGCGGCTAGCGCGGTGGGTGGCACCCAGGCTGTGGCCATGCTGCGCGAAGCGCTGCAGGCCGAAGATTTCCGAGCGGATGGGGGCCAGCACCGGCCCACGTGCTTCGTCCAGCATCTGGCACACCGCCGGTGGTGCATCGGGTACCAGTTGCTGTAGCTCTGCGATAGACATGGCGTTACAAGGCCAGCAAGCAGCCACCCATCAGCAGTGTCACGATGAATAGGGTCGTTACAAACCTTGCGGCGACGAAGCCGTGCAGTCTCTCACCGCAGTACTGCAGCACAGACAGGCCGCCAGGTGCGGCTCGGCAATGGTCCAGATGCTCGCCCAGGGCAGCGAGTTCCATGGGCGAGGTATCTGCGGTGGCACCAAAAGAAGACGTGCTCCAGCGCGAGGTAAAAAGTGTCTGGCAGCTCATGGGCGTTCCTTATGCCAAGCGCTCGGCCCTTGGGGCACGTGTTGCGCATGTGCTTCAAGGGGGAACGCCTTGGCGGGCCCGCGGTGCAGGCCACGTGTAACCAAGCGGCAACCTCAATGTAGGCCGCATGGAGGCGGCTGTATGTCGGAGAGCAGGCTGCGCCCTGTAAGACAACACGCGGTGTATGTCCATGTTGCCTGTGTGGCGGTCTTTGCGATGCGGCCGTAATGGGTGCCGCCGATACACTGGGGTTCAGTTGGATGTCCCGCATCTCTGTTTTTGTTTCATGGATAAGGTTGTTACACGCATGCCCACTAGCGCTCCTTCTGAACCTTTGGCGCGCCCTGTAGTTTCGCGTACGGCGTCTTTCCCTTGGAGGCCTTGGTCTGCCGCAGTCGTTTGCGTATTGTTGGCGGGCGTTGCGCTGGGCGAGTGGTGGGGTTGGCCGTTTCTGGCGGCGCCGCTGCAGCGCATGCTGGGGGATTCCATGCAGCGGCGTGTGGTGCTGGCTCCGCAGGGTTTTCAGATCCGCTTCGTGGGAGGGCTGAGGCTGCAGACTCCGTTACTGGAAGTGGCAGCGCCGGAGTGGAGCAAGACGCCGCATATGCTGCTGGCGCAAGACCTGGCCCTGGAGCTGCGTTACCTGGACCTGTGGCGTGCCTACCAGGGCCAGCCCCTGCGTATCCAGAGCTTGCAGGCGCGCACGCTGGACAGTGATTTAGAGCGCCTGGCCGATGGCCGGGCCAGCTGGCAATTCGGGCCGGCACAACCCGCGACCAAGCCGTCTAATAGGCTGGCACAGTTGCCTTTGTTTGGCCATCTGCAGGTAGACCAGGGCGCTGTGCGTGTTAACGACGCACCGCTGGGCCTGGCGTTGAAAGCCCAGCTTTCGCTGGCTCCTAGCCGGGCCGCGCAAGCGGAGGGGCCGGTGGCCAGCGTGCTGCAACTGCAGGGCAATGGCCGTTACCGCAATTTGCCCTTGAAGCTGGAGGTGCAGTCCTCGGGTGTGCTGCCTTCCGAGCTAGGTGCTGCACCCACGTTGCCGGTCAGCCTGGCACTGGACCTCAGCGTGGGCCGCGCCAAGATCCATTTCAAGGGCCGCGCAGCGGACGTGCTGCAGCCCCGCGACTTCCAGGGTAACTTCAATGTCCAGGGGCCGTCACTGGCCGCCGTGGGCGACCCGCTGGGCGTGACGCTGCCGACCACATCAGCGTTCCGTACCACCGGTGCCATCGCCCGCAAAGGAACAACCTGGAGCGTGGTGGTGGGCGATGCCACCGTAGGCACCAGCAGTCTGAACGGCGCTTTCACCTATGAGACCGCGCGCCCTGTGCCGTTGCTGGCCGGCCGCCTGGGCGGCAAACGCCTGCAATTGGCCGACCTGGGCCCGGTGGTTGGGACCACGCCGGCCACCATGGCTGCCAGCGAGGACGCCAGCGTGACCGTGCCAGCGACGCGCGGCAAGGGGCGCGTGTTGCCAAACCGCCCGTTCGACCTGGCGGCTATGCGGGTCATGGATGCGAATGTGCTGATCGACATCCAGCAGGTGGACCTGAATTCCCGTCTGCTGGAGCCACTGCAGCCGCTGAGCGGCCATCTGCAGCTGCAGGCCGGCTTGTTGACTTTGCAGAATATGGTGGCGCGTACGGCCCAGGGCCAAGTCATGGGCGCGTTTTCACTGGACGGGCGGGCGGACGAGGCTTTGTGGAAGACCGATTTGCGTTGGAGCGGTGTGCAGTTGGACCACTGGCTGCGCCAGACGCGGGACGAGGGCCAGCCACCCTATGTCAGCGGCCAGTTGCAGGGCCAGGCCCAGTTGCAGGGCAAGGGGCGTTCCACCGCCGAGATTCTGGCCAGCCTGCAGGGACAGCTGCGCATGGACTTGCGCAATGGCGCGGTGTCGCACCTGGGCGTGGAGTTGCTGGGGCTGGATCTGGCGCGCAGTCTGGGGGTTTGGATCAAGGGAGATGATGCGCTGCCCGTGTCTTGTGCGGTGGCCGACTTGACGGCCGCGGGCGGCGTGTTCCGTCCCAAGGTGATGGTGGTGGACACTGACAATTCGACCGTGTGGACGGAGGGCTCACTCTCGCTGGCCAGCGAGACCATGGATCTGCGCCTGGTGGTCAGCCCCAAGGATTTCAGCCCGCTGGCCCTGCGCACTCCCATCCGCGTAAGTGGCAGCTTCAGCAAGCCCGATGTGTCGCTGGAGAAAGGCCCCTTGGGCCTGAAGGCCGCCAGCGCCGTGCTGCTGGGCTTGATCAACCCGTTTGCAGCGCTGATTCCGTTGATGGACCTGGGTGACAGTGAGAAGGCCCAGCAGGGGGCTGCCGGTTGCCAGGGCCTGCGCCAGCGCACTACGGCACTGGTGAAGAAGCCGGCCAAGTAGGTAAGGTAGGCCTACACCAGCGGCCTGGGGGGCGGCTTGCCGTCGCCATACAGGTCGGCAAGCCGGGTCAGTGCCTTGACGTCGCGCAGGTACAGGCGCCCATTGTCGATGCGGTGCAGCCCGCGTTTTTCCAGCTTGCGCAGTGTCTTGTTGGTATGCACCAGCGACAGGCCCAGCCCGTCGGCTACATGCTGCTGCGTCAGGGGGAATGGCACGCCATGCGCACCACCATCCGGCTGTAAGGCAGCGGCCCGCTTGAACAGCAGTATCAGCAACGTCGCAATGCGCTCCTCTGCGCTGCGCCGCCCGACCGACAGCAGGGTGTCATCCACCAGCGACTCTTCATGGGCCGTCAGCCAGGTGATATTGAAGCCCATGGTGGGCGAGCGGCGGTGTAGCTCCCAGAGCGCATCGCGCTGGAACACGCACAGGCTGGCGTCGGTCAGGGTCTGCACGCCGTGGGCCGATGCGTCGCCCATCTTTTGCTGTACACCCACAAAGTCACCGGCCAGCAAAAAAGACAGGATCTGGCGCCGCCCGTCGCTCAGGGTTTTAAAGCGAAAGGCCCAGCCCGTCAGCAAGGTGTACAGCGGTGCATCGGTCTGACCTTCGTGGATCAGCGTCTCACCCGCAGCCAACTGAACCTCGCGCCGCTTCAATGACTGGACTAAGTCGAGCTCGTCGCCGCTGTGGGGGATGAACAGAGGAAGTTGCCGCAAAGGGCAGGCACTGCAATGGGTTTCACTCATGGGGGCCTCGTGGTCGGCAGTGTTGTTTGGTGTGCCGTCATGTCTTATGACACATGGCTTGCGCACCAGCACACCTACATTGCAGTTTTGGTCTTCTATTCCGCTTACATGCAAGTATCTTACCCACCAGATAACGCGCCCCAGCTTGCGCCAGAGGCGGTTGTGCCCGCAGAGGACTGGGATGTCTTGTTTCGTGCCGTACTGGAGCGGCTATGCGCGGCAGTCGCCTCCGAGCGCGTCGATGCGTCGGTGCGTGCCTGCGTGTATGAGTGCGTGGAGTCGTTGAAGCTGCTGCAACATACATTGCCGGGTGCGCGCGCAAGCCGTGCGCCGTAGCCATTGGCCACGCGGAGCACGGCTTCCGCGTCCGACTGAAACGCTGTGTCGCAAGACTCTATAGCCGGCCGGTTAGCAGCAGCACGATCAGCACGATCAGCACCAAGCCCAGCCCGCCGCTGGGCCCATAGCCCCAGCCCGAACTGTGCGGCCAAGTGGGCAAAACGCCAATCAGCATCAGAATCACAACGATCAATAAAATGGTGCCTAAGCCCATGGTCATCTCCTGGTTAAAAAAACAAGTGAGGGCGGTACAAACCTAGCGCAGTGCGGGACCTCCCCGTCATCCGAATGGGTGGCGCGGCTGCCCAAGGATGGGAGCTTGGTCAGGCAGGTACTCAGGGCTTGCCGGTAGGAGATGCGGGTGCCATGATTTCCACCTCGTGCATTTCACGCAGAATGCCGCCGCCGGCTACGCTGCCAGAGGCCGTTCCCTGGCCTTCGATGCGAGCCCGGCAGGCAGCCTTATCGGCTCCATTCAGAGCGTCGCATCGCTGCAAGGCATTGGCTTGAAGATCTGCCTGGGCGGCGGTGCTCAGGCTTTGCTTAGGCACCGCATGGGCACTGCGTGCCTCGGTCAAACAGGTTGCCTTGTCTTGCTGGGTTTTGCCGTTGTTGCAAGCCAAGACTTCCTGTTGGTAGTCCCCCGAGGCGTCCATGCTCACCTGCGCGGTGGCCGCCGTCACTGCCATCAGTATGGCTGCGCCAAAGTAGATATAGCTGCTAAGAGTGGGGCGTGCGTTCGCGGTGCGCATGGTGTGCTCCGGCACGTGCTTAGTTGCGCTGGCTGGAGCGGCGCGCCAGACCGGCAAAGACGGTCAGCAGGGCACCTGCGGCTACCGCAATGGCTACCGACTTGACTGGCTGCTCCTTGATGTAGTCGATAGTGTGGTCGGTGGCCCGGCGTGCCTGAGCGCGCAATTTCTCAGAACTGTCATGCAGTGCTGCCGAGCTGGATTGCAGCAGGGCGCTGGCTTTGGCTGCGGCACGGTCGAAGGCCTGGGTGCTCTGGCCGTGCAAATCGTCCACTGTGTCGGCCAGGCCGTCCAGGGCGTTGTTGGCCGCGCGTCGGGTGGATTGGATGGCTTTTTCTGCGGACACAGCAGCTTCGTCGGCCAGGGTGCTGGTGTGGTCTGAGAGTTTGTTGTTAAACATGGGGTTTCCTTTGCAGAGTGGATAAAACGGTGTGGTCGGCTTGGATATCTGTGTGGGGCGTGCGATTGCTTAGCCCGACTTGATCAGGCTGAACAAGAAGCTGGCGACTGCCATGACGGCAAAGACGACGAACAAAATCTTGGCAATGCCCACGGCACTGGCAGCGATGCCGGTGAAGCCGAACAGGGCTGCAATCAAGGCGATGACAAAGAAGACGACGGCGTAATGCAACATGGCTTGGTTCCTGGTAAGGGGCCGCAAGGCCCTGGGGTTTCAATGTTGTCGCAGCCTGTCACGTTGCGATGCCTTGAGTGTGAACCGGGGGGCGCTTGCGGCCCATAGGCGGCGTTGCCGCAGCGATGTCGGGAGAGGGCGACTGCCCGCGTAGGACGTTGCTGACAGGAGGACGGCACACCTCCAGGCTGCACGCTGCGCGTTTTCGCCACCCCCCTTGCAGGGGGGCGAATCGGGTGGCCCGGCAATGCCGGTTCAATGGTTCCCTGGGCTGAAAACCGTGGTGCTTTAAGTCGCCAGGACTTTCGACTCGGGCAGCGAGACGTGGATGCGCGTGCCCAGGCCCGGGGCGGAGTTCAGCGTCAGCACGCCGCCTTCGGCTTCCACGCGAAAGCGCATGCCCAGCAGGCCGTAGGCGGAGATGGGTTTGATGCTGGTGTCGAAGCCCGCGCCATCGTCGCGTACAGAAACCTCTACACGGCCTTCCTGGGCAGAGAGGGAGATCCAGATGTTCTTGGCGTTGGCGTATTTGGTGATGTTGGTGATGGCCTCCTGCACCAGGCGGTAGACCACCAGCTCGGCGGACTTTGTCAGCTGCACGGCATCCAGCGTGCAGTGCACTGCCACGTCGGAGTGCTCGGCAAACTCCTTGGTCAGGATGTCCAGTGTGGCCACCAGGCCCAGGTTGCTCAGGGCGGACGGGCGCAGGTCTTCGATGATGCGCCTGCCCAGTGAGATGCAGCTGTTGATGGTGGAGACCAGGTGGGCCAGCAGGTCTAGCGCTTCAGGTGACGTGGCGCTGATGCGCGACTTGATGCGGGCCGCATCCAGCTTGGCCGAGGTCAGCAGCGAGCCCAGGTCGTCGTGCAGATTGCGCGCCAGCCGGTTGCGCTCGTCTTCGCGGGCGCTTTGCAGGTGGTGGGTCAGCTCGGTGAGTTGCGCCGTGCGCTGCACCACTTCGACCTCCAGCCGGTCGCGCTCTACCTGCACCATGTGCCGCAACTCCTGCTGCTGCAGGCCGAACAGGAAAATCTGGCGTAGGTACATGAACAGGGCCACCAGACTGAGCAGTGTCAGCGCGGCCACGCCTAGGCGGTTGAACATCAGCGTGGTGTAGATGCTTTTACGGCTTTGCGTGATGTTGTTCAGCTCGTATTCATGCAGGCTGCTGCAGAGCAGGCGGAACGCATCCATCTGCTCCTTGCCAATACCGCTCAGCATTACTTCCTTGACTGCATCCAGCTTGTCGGTTTCATACAGATGCAGGGTCAGGGAGAGCTCGGACAGCTTGGTCTCCGACACCGCATGCAGCTGGGCCATCATGGCCTCTGGCTCGGGCCTGCCTTTGTAGTACTGGTCCAGGAAATTGAACGCGGTCTTGATCTTTTTGAGCGCACCGTCGTAGGGCGCCAGGTATTCCTTGCGACCGGTCAGCAAATAGCCGCGCTGCCCGGTTTCTGCATCCACCAGGCTTTGGGACAGGATCTGCATATTGGTGCGTGCCTGTGACATGGTGGTCAGCGTGTCCAGACGGTCCACCGACTGGAAGTAGGAAACCTCACTGATCAACACCATGGACAAGGCCACGGCGCAAGCCAGTACAAACACGATGCGGTTGCGTTTGACGACCGTGAGGAATCTCATCTCCATCCCTTTGCCAAAAATGTGGGATCATGCAGCAGAAAGTACTGCTCCATACCATGATCCGAATTGCTATTGTTGATGACCACGCCATGGTGCGTGCTGGACTGCGCCAGTTCTTCGCGGACCAGATCGACTTCGCCGTCGTAGCCGAGGCTACCAATGGCCGCGAGGCGCTGGACATTGTCCGCAGGGGCGATGTCGATGTGATCGTGATGGACATCTCCATGCCCGACCACAGCGGCGTGGACGCCCTGGTCGCCATCAAGGCCCGCGAGCCGGATCTGCCGGTGCTCATACTCAGTGGTTTTGCCGAAGCGCATTACGCCACCACCTTGCTGCGCCAGGGTGCCAGCGGATACCTGAACAAGGACTGCGACCCCGAAGAGATCGTCAAGGCCATACGCACCGTGCACCGTGGCCGCAAGTACATTACCGCCGCCGTGGCCGAGCGCCTGGCAGACGGCCTGGGTGGCGACACCGACAAGCCCTTGCATGAGCAATTGTCCGAACGCGAGTTGCAGGTGTTTTTGCGACTGGCCAAGGGCGAAACCATTGGCAATATGGCCGTCAGCATGTCACTCAGCGTGAAGACTGTCAGCACCTACCGTACCCGGGTAATGGAAAAGATGCAGCTGGAGTCGAATAGCGACCTGACCTACTACGCGCTGAAGAACGGCCTGATCCAGTAAGCCGCTTGCGCGGGCTCATGCCAGCGCGCCGGGGCCGGTACCACCGTTGGCCAGGTGGTCGCAGTAGGTGATCAGCGCGTCAATATCGTTGGATTTGTCAAACACCCGGTCGGCGCCCAGGTCCAGGCATTTGCGCCGCATGTCCTGGGTGGCGTAGTTGCTCAGCACCACCAGCTTGTGGTGCAGCGTGGGCGTATGCAAGGCCCGCAAAACCCCCAGTCCCGAGCCTGATTTCAGAAAAATATCCACGATCACCAGGTCCACCGCGTGGCTGGCATCGGTGAGCCACTGTACTGCCGTGCTTTCGTCTTCCGCCGTGCCTATCACCTGGACGGGGACGAGCTCCTCCAGTGTGGCGATCAGACTTTCCCGGATGACCGGGCTGTCCTCGACGATATAGGTTTTGAGCGGTGGCATGGCGGTGGCAATACTTTCGTTGGCTCCAGAACCTGCGTAGTGGCTCTGCAAGAGCGCATCAGGGGTGGAGTGGGGTCCACAGCTCACAGTAGATATATTTAAAAACGATGGCTGGAGTATGCCTGTCACCAGCTTGGTGCCACCATCGGGCATACGCGCAGCTACTTGTAAGACTTTTCCTACGCGGCTGTCAGTGCCGTGTTTTTTTGTAGGATTTCTACTACCCCCGGCCAAGCCACCGTCTGCTGGTTGCGCCGACTGGCTTGTAAGACACTGGATGAGAGGCGGAGTCCTATCCGCACATCTTTCATTCAGCGAGAGGCAAGCATGCACACATTCTTCAAAACCGGCTTCACCCTGGCCACCCTGGTGCTGGCCGGCCATGTTGCCGCCCAGGTGACCTTTTACGAAAACGAAGGCTTCCAGGGCCGGGCATTTACCGTAGAACAGCCTGTGGAGGACTTCCGCAGCCTGGGCTTCAATGACCGGGCCTCGTCGGTGGTGGTGCTGGGTGAGCGCCGCGAGGTGTGCGACGACGTGCGCTACGGCGGCCGCTGCGTGGTCTTGCTGCCTGGGCAGTACCCCTCATTGGCGGCCATTGGCCTGAACGACCGCATCTCCTCCGAGCGCCCACTGCGCGGCAATGAGCGCGCGGGTGGTCACCGCTACGCGCCCCTGCCGCAGCCTGCCTACGACAACCGCCGCCGCGACAACGAGCGCCTGTTCCAGGTCCCGGTGACTTCGGTGCGCGCCATCATGGGTACGCCGCAGCAGCGCTGCTGGACCGAGCGCCAGCAGGTGGAGCAAAGCGGCGGGGCGAACATCCCCGGCGCCTTGGTCGGCGCACTGATTGGCGGCGTACTGGGCCACCAGGTGGGCGGCGGACGGGGTAAGGACATTGCCACCGCCGGCGGCGCTGTGGCCGGTGCGGCGGTCGGGTATGGCGTGGGCGGTGGCTATGGCGCCCCGCAGACGCAAGATGTGCAACGCTGCAGCAGCGTGCCCGCCTCAGCCCGCCCCGCCTACTGGGACGTTAGCTACAACTTCCGGGGCCAAGAGCACCGCGTGCAGATGACCACCCAGCCCGGCCCCACCATCACGGTAAACCGCCAGGGCGAGCCGCGCGCTTAGACGTTTTTTAGCAAGCCCTGCAGCTGCGCGTACTGCAGCAGCAGGATGGTCTTGCCGTCGCAGATGCGGCCATCGGCCACCATCTGCACGGCTTCCGTCAGGGGCAGCTCCAGCACCTGGATGTCTTCGCCCTCGTGGTGTTCCCCGCCGCCGTCGGACACCTTGTCCGCAGCGCTGTATTCGCCGACGAAGAAAAACACCTTTTCCGTCACCGAGCCGGGGCTCATATAGGCCTCGAACACCTTGCGCACCTGCTGGATGCGGAAGCCGGTTTCCTCCTCGGTTTCGCGGCGTATGCAGGTGGCCGGGTCGTCCTGGTCCAGCAGGCCGGCGCAGGTTTCGATCAGCATGCCGTCGGCATTGCCATTCACATAGGTGGGGAAGCGGAACTGCCGCGTCAGCACCACCGTGCCATGCGCCGGGTTGTACAGCAGGATGGTGGCGCCGTTGCCCCGGTCATAGGTCTCGCGGCTCTGGCGCTGCCAGCTGCCGTCGCGCCGGCGCAGCTCGAAGCTGGTTTTCTTCAGCACATACCAGTCGTTGGACAGGACTTCTTCTTTGATAACGCGCAGGTTTGGCAGGGCTTGCATGCGGGCTCCAGGGGGGTAGATTTGCCCACAGTCTAGCAAGTCGTGCAAAATCATGCAAAACGAGCAACTTCGTGCAGATTGACCACCCATGCTGACCCAGCAACGTAAACAACTGATCCTGGACACCCTGCGCCGTGACGGCCGCATCGTCGCCGCCGACCTGAGCGCGGAGCTCGCCCTGTCCGAAGACACCATCCGCCGTGACCTGCGCGCCCTGGCCGCACTTGGCTTGCTGCAGCGCGTGCACGGCGGTGCCTTGCCGGCATCGCCTGCGGTGGGTAATTTCGCTGTGCGCAGCCAGCTGCAGATGCCGGGCAAGCAGGCGATTGCCACCGCGGCCGCAGCCATGGTCCAGCCCGGCCAGGTGGTGTTCATCGACGGAGGCACCACCTGCCAGCAGCTGGCGCAGCGCCTGCCGCCCACGCTGCGGGCCACCGTGGTTACGCACAGCCCCACCATCGCCCTGGCCCTGGTGGAGCACCCGCTGGTCGAGGTGCAGCTGAGCGGCGGCCACCTGTTCAAGCACTCGGTGGTGGCGGTGGGCGCGGCGGCTATAGAGGCGATTCGCCAGGTGCGCGCTGACCTGTATTTCATGGGCGTGACCGGCGTCAGCGCCACCGCCGGCCTCAGCACCGGCGATATGGAGGAAGCCCATGTGAAACGCGCGCTGATGGCCCAGGCGGCCGAGACCTGGGTGCTGGCCTCGGCCGAGAAGCTGCACGCCGCCTCGCCCTATGTGATCGCCGCCTGCACCGAAGCCACCGGCCTGGTAGTCGAGCCCCAGACCACCGACCAGCAGGTGGCAGCGTTGACCGGCTTGGGCCTGGCTCTGGTGCGCGCTGGGTAAGGGGGGCTGTCCCCGTCTTGTCTCTGGCTACATTTCTACAAGCATTTAAGGGCTGTGGCGCAGGTGTTATATGCGCGGCTAGCTATCAAATAAATAGCTGATAGTTTAGGGACGGGAGGGCGGCGCGTCGCCCGACCGGAGGCTGCCGGGCCGTGCTGCGCCCTGCGCAGGCCAGGCGCTGGGCTCCAGCGACACCACCAGGCGCTTGCGGGCAATGGCCTGCTGCCCGGCGCTCAGCTGGGCGTACAGGGGCTTGACCGCGTCCAGCACATCTTCCCAGGCGGCGCTGCGGTTGTTGGCGCGGTCGATCTGCGCGCCTATGCTGGCGATCGGGTTGGCTTCTGCCAGCGGCGCGCGTACCGCCCAGCTGTTTTCATCCAGCATCAGGCGCTGCAGGGCCTGCGCGTAGCGCTCAAACAGCGGCAGCTGGGCCGGCACCAGCGCCAGTTCTTCCGGCAGGGTGCGCAGCCTTTCCTCGGCATACAGCTTGATCAGCATGCTGCCCGCCGGCTCGGTCGCGCTGGACGCGCATTTGCTGCTGTCCGACTCGCGCCCCCCGGGTGGGCGGCCGCCGCCCATGCCGCCGGGGGCTTGGGCCCAGCTGCTGTGCACTGCCAGCAGGCCCAGCAAGGGCAGGCTGAGCCAGGTGCGGCGCGGGCGCATGGAAGGTCGCTGGGAGGCCGGGGCAAAGAGCTGCATCAATACACTTTCGGGCTGTGAATTCAGCCGCTGATGCTAGGCCGGCAGCCCTGCGCTGCGTATGTACTCCGGGTGAAAAACTGCAAAGCCCTATAAGCCAAATTGGCCGCTAGCGCTTGTTTTATATGCGCTGACAGCTATGAATAGTGTAGCAATTGGCTTCGGGCAGTAGGACATCTACTACAGCGATTCGACGCCCTGTCCGCTGTGTGCACCATCGCCAGGGGAACACACTGGCCGCAGCACTTTTGCCTGTTCACCAAGGATCTCCATGCGTTCACTTTTCAAGCTCAAATCTTCCCTCGCTATTGCCGCTCTGCTGGCTCTGCCGCTGGCCCAGGCTGCGAACATCAGCAAGGACGAATACGCCAGCGGCAAGACACGCGTTGGCGCCGAATACAAGACCGCCAAGGCCGCCTGCGACGCGCTGGCCGGCAACACCAAGGACATCTGCCAGGAAGAGGCCAAAGCCAAGCACAAGGTGGCCCTGGCGGACATGAAGTACAGCTACACCGGCAAGCTGTCTGACCGCACCAGTGCGCTGGAAACCAAGGCTGAAACCGAATACGCCGTCGCCAAAGAGAAGTGCGACGACAAGGCCGGCAACGACAAGTCGGTGTGCGTGAAGGAAGCCAAGGCCATCGAAGTCAAGGCCAAGGCGGATGCGCGCACCAACGAAAAGGTCAGTGACGTGAAGGCCGATGCAACGGCAGAAAAGCACGACGCCGACTACGACGTCGCAGCACAGAAGTGCGACGTGCTGGCCGGCGACGCCAAGACCAGCTGTATCAGCGCTGCCAAGGCCAAGTTCGGCAAGAGCTGATGGCTATAAGCCTGGGGGCTTTCTAGGCCTCTGGCGCTTATGTAACAAGCGCGGACTGCTATCGAGGCGATAGCAGTCCGCGTACTTATTTGTGCCGCTGCAGCCAGCCCAGCCCGGCCGATGTGCCGCCTGGCACCGCGCCGCGCTGCGCCCGGTACTCGCAGCCCACGTGGCCGGCATAGCCCAGCTGGTCCAGCAGGGCGAACAGGTAGTCGTGGTTGATCTCGCCCACATCGGGCTCATGCCGCTCGGGCACGCCTGCGATCTGGATGTGGCCGACCTGGCCGGTCGGCAGGTACTGGCGCAGCTTCATGGCCAGGTCGCCTTCCATAATCTGGCAGTGGTACAGGTCCATCTGCACCTTCAGGTTCGGCGCGCCTACCGAGGCCACGATGGCATGCGCCTGGGCCTGGTGGTTCAGGTAGAAGCCGGGCATGTCGCGGGTGTTGATGGGCTCGATCAGCACGTCCAGCCCAGCGCTAGCGGCCTGCGCTGCGGCCCAGGCCAGGTTGGCCTCGTACACCGGGCGCAGGCTGTCACGCGTCTGGCCTTCGGGCAGCAAGCCGGCCATCACATGGATGCGCGGGCAGGCCAGGGCGCGGGCATAGTCCAGCGCCTGGGCAAAGCCTTGGCGGAACTCGGCCTCGCGGCCCGGCAGGCAGGCGATGCCGCGCTCGCCCGCGTCCCAGTCACCGGGCGGCGCGTTGAACAGTACTTGCTGCAGGCCGTGCTGCTTGAGTTGCGCGGCGATGTCGCTGGCCGAGAAGGCGTAGGGGAACAGGTATTCCACCGCCTTGAAGCCATCGGCGGCGGCGGCGGCAAAGCGGTCCAGAAAGGCGTGCTCCTGGTAGAGCATGCTGAGGTTGGCGGCAAATTGGGGCATGGTGGCGGCAGCGGGTTACAGCATGGAGCTGGCCACCGGCCCCTGCTCTTCCAGCGCCATGCGGTTGCGTGGCAGGTACTGCGGGTAGTCGCGCTGCAGGTAGGCTACCAGGCCTTCGCGCAGGTCGCAGCGCACGCGCCACAGCAGGTCGGCATTGGCGGCGGTGACTTCCAGGCGGATCTGCACGCCGTTGGCAGCGGTGTCGGTCACGTCCAGCTTGCAGTGGCGGCCGTCCCAGGCGGGCGATGCCAGGCAGATGCGCTGGGCTTCGCGGCGCAGCGGCTCCATGGGCATGCCGTAGTCCACCCACAAAAATACCGTGCCGATCAGCTCCGGGTTGCGGCGCGACCAGTTCTGGAATGGGTTTTCAATGAACCACTGCAGCGGAATGATCAGGCGGCGCTGGTCCCAAATCTTCAACACCACGTAGGTGCCGGTGATCTCTTCCACCCGGCCCCATTCGCCCTGCACGATCAGCACGTCGTCTATGCGCAGCGGCTGGCCCAGTGCGATCTGCAGGCCGGCCAGCAAGTTGCCCAGCACCGGCCGCGCGGCAATACCCACCACCAGGCCGACCACGCCGGCCGAGGCCAGCAGGCTGGCGCCAAACTGGCGGGCACCGGGGAAGGTCATCAGGATCGACGCCAGCCCGGTGACCAGGATGCCGAACACCAGGGTGTTGGCCAGCACCCGGGCCTGGGTGTGCACGCGGCGTGCGTTGAGGTTGTCCTCCACCTGCAGCGGGTGCATGGCGATCAGGCCCTTGGTGGTGCCGCGCACCACGCGCAGGCCCAGCCAGGTCAGGCAGGCCAGCAGCAGCAAGACGTTGGCGTGGCGCACGCCGGCAATCAGCGGGAAGTCGGGTGGTGCCACCTGCCACACCGCCTGCAAGGCCAGCAGCGGCAGCACGAAGCGGGTAGGCGCTTTGCACTCCCCCGCAATGGTTGACGCCATGGGCATGGTGCGCGTGACCGGCCGCACCAGGGCCACGCCGATGGCGTGCAGCACCAAAGCCAGCACCAGCACTACGCCCGCCGCTAGCAAAATGCGCAGCGCCGAGTCGTCGGCCCAGGCTATTAAATGGCTCACCCCCAGGCTCCACGCTGCGCGTTTCCGCCAACCCCCCTCGCATCGGTTTGCAAAAACCGATGCGACACGCAGGGGGCGAACCCAGTGGCCCGGCAGAGCCGGTTCCACGGGTTCCTGGTGTGCGTGCCGTTGTGCCCGATACGGATTGGTTGCTCGACAAGCTGCATGGCGTTCAAGCGGTGCGGGGCTTGACCAGCGCGGCGGCCTGTTTGGCGCGGGTGCGGGCGACTTCCACGTCGGCGTCAAAGGCCAGTACCACGCCCATGCGGCGCTTGACAAAGCTCTCGGGCTTGCCGAACAGGCGGATGTCGGTGTTGGGTACGCGCAGCGCTTCGGCCACGCCGTCGAACACGATGCCCTGGGCGTCCACGCCGCCGTAGATCACCGCGCTGGCGCCCGGGCTCTTCAGTGCAGTGTTCACCGGCAGGCCCAGGATGGCGCGGGCGTGCAGCTCGAACTCGTTTTGCCACTGGGTGCACAGCGTGACCATGCCGGTGTCGTGCGGGCGGGGGCTGACCTCGCTGAACCAGACTTCATTGCCCTTGACGAACAGCTCCACGCCGAACAGGCCCTGGCCGCCCAGGTTGTCGGTCACGGCCTTGGCGATCTGGCGCGAGCGCTGGATGGCTGGCAGCGGCATGGGGTGGGGCTGCCAGCTTTCCACGTAGTCGCCGCTGACCTGGATGTGGCCGATGGGGTCGCAGAAATGCGTTTCCACCTTGCCATCGGCGCCCAGGGCGCGCACAGTGAGCTGGGTGATTTCGTAGTCGAAGTCGATAAAGCCTTCGACGATGACGCGGCCGTGGCTGACGCGGCCGCCGGCCATGGCGTAGTCCCAGGCGGTCTTCACATCGGCGGGGCCGCTGATCTTGCTCTGGCCTTTGCCGGAGCTGCTCATCACCGGTTTGACGATGCAGGGGTAGCCGATCTTGCTGTCGATGGCGGCCTGCAGCTCGTCCAGCGAGTCGCAGAACACATAGGGGCTGGTGGGCAGGCCCAGGGTTTCGGCGGCCAGGCGGCGTATGCCTTCACGGTCCATGGTCAGGCGGGCGGCGCGGGCCGTGGGGATCACGCGCACGGTGCCGGCGGCTTCCAGCTCTTCCAGCATGGGGGTGGCGATGGCTTCAATTTCGGGCACCACCAGGTCGGGCTTTTCGGCCTCGATCAGCGCCTTCAGCTGCGCCGGGTCGCTCATGGTGATGGTGCGGGCGTGGTGGGCCACCTGCTGGCCAGGGGCGTTTTCGTAGCGGTCTACCGCAATGGTTTCCACCCCCAGGCGCTGCAGGGCGATCAGCACCTCCTTGCCGAGCTCGCCGGAGCCGAGCAGCATGACTTTGGTGGCAGAGGGGGACAGGGGGGTACCGAAGGTGGTCATGGGGAAATCCGTACAGAGAAAAAGGGCAGGGCGCGGACGCGCTGATGGCCGGGATGGCGGAATTTACCGCATATATGGCCCGATAGACTCCCCTTTATGGGCTTTCCTGCGCGGCCGGCTTGTGGCCCAATCACGGTCCCAGCCTTGCGCATCTTCCTACCTCCGTACTATCCATGAAGACTCGTTACTCTTTTGGCTTTGCCGTGTTGTTAACCTGCAGCGGCCTGGCGGCCCAGGCGCAGATCTGGATCGGCCAGACCGCCGGCTTCTCCGGCGCGGTGGCCGCGGGGGTGAAGGAAACCACCGACGGCGCCAAGCTGTACCTTGACCGCGTCAACGCCAAGGGCGGCGTGGCCGGCCAGAAGATCGAGCTGATCTCCATGGACGACAAGTTCGACACCCAGCAGGCGGTGGAAAACGCCCGCGTGCTGATCGAGGAAAAGAACGTGGTGGCCCTGTTTCTGACCCGTGGCACGCCGCATACCGAGGCCATCATCCCGCTGCTGGAAAAACACCGCGTGCCGCTGGTGGGGCCGTCCTCCGGCGCCATGGTGCTGCACCAGCCGGTGCGCAAATATGTGTTCAATGTGCGGGCTACCTACCACCGCGAGGCCGAGAAGGCGATCGCCCAGCAGGTCAGCAGCGGCTTCACCAAGATCGCCCTGGTCTACACCGACGACAGCTTTGGCCTGGACGGCCTGGCCGGCGCACAAAAAGGCCTGCAGACCGCCAAGCTGGCGGCTAGCGGCGAGTACAAGTTCGACCGCAGCAAACCCGATTTCTCGAAGATTGCACCGGCGGTGGCGCAGTCGGGCGCGCAAACCGTGTTGCTGGTGGCTTCGGGTGGCGCCACGGCGGAGGCCATCCACGCGTTGAGGGCGGCCGGCAGCAATGCCCAGTTTGTGACCCTGTCGAACAACGCCTCGGCCGGTTTCATTGCCAGCCTGGGGGCGAATGCGCGTGGCGTCATCGTCAGCCAGGTGTTTCCGCAGTCGCCGTCCTACGGTCTGGTGAAGGAATGCGCCGAGCTGTCCCGCGCCAAGGGCCTGGGCGACCCCAGCCCGGCCATGCTGGAAGGCTTTACCGCTGCCAAGGTGCTGGTCGAGGGGCTGCACCGCAGTGGCGGTAAACCCACACGCGAGCGCTTGCAGGCGGCGCTGGAGGGCTTGACCAAGTTCGACCTGGGCGGCCTGGAGCTGAGTTACAGCCCCACCGACCATTCCGGCCTGGACTTTGCCGACCTGGCCATCATTGGTATGGACGGAAAATTTAAACGCTAGGTACGTCGCTTACGCGATGCTGCAAGCCGTATCGAACGGCAGGCGCGGGCCGCGTGGGTAGGTGCTACCCACTTCGCCGTAGCCCAGGTTGACCAGGAAGTTGGCTTTGAAGCGGCCGTCGGGGAAGAACTGCTCGTTCACCTTGGTGGCGTCAAAGCCGCTCATGGGGCCGCAGTCCAGCCCCAGCTGGCGTGCCGCGATGATCAGGTAAGCGCCTTGCAGCGAGCTGTTGCGGAAAGCCGTGGCTTCGGCCAGCGCGGCGTTGTTTTCGAACATGGGCTTGGCGTCCATGACCGGGAACTGCTCTGGCAGGTGGTCGTAAAAGCGGGTGTCCAGGGCCACGATGGCGGTGACCGGGGCGGCCATGGTCTTGTCGGCATTGCCCGGTGCCAGCGCCAGCTTCAGCTTGGCTTTGGCTTCGGGGGTACGCACAAAGACCAGGCGCGCAGGCTGGCAGTTCATCGAGGTCGGCCCCCACTTGGCCAGCTCGTACAGCTGGTGCAGGATGGCATCCGTCACCGGCTGGTCGGTGAATTTGCTGAAGGTGCGGGCGTTCAAAAAGCTTTGTTCCAGGGCGGCTGCGGGCAGGGGAGTGGACATGGTTTTCCTTGGGTTGGTGGGCTAGGGTTGCTATTGATTCAGTAGCTGCCAGCGCAGGTATTGCCTGCGCTGGAGGCCTATTTTCTCTAAATTTTGCAAGCTGCGCAGAGCCGGCCCCTAGCGCTGCTTCACCCGGCGCTGCGAGCTGCGTGCATGCGGTAGCCAGCCGTGCCAGTTCCAACGCGCCCACATCAGCAGGCCGCGCACCCATTCGTCGGCCGCATAGGCAATGAAGATGCCCGGCAGGCCGAAGTTGCGGCCCATGATGTACGAGCCCGCACCCAGCACCAGAAAGAACGAGCCCAGGCTGGCCGCCACCGGGTAGATCACGTCGCCGGTGGCGCGCAGGGCGCCGGTGATGATCAGGTTGAAGGCGCGCCCGGTCTCTAGCGCTACGGCAATCCACAGCAGGGTGTGGGCGGCCTCGATCACATGCACATCCTTGGTGAAGACGCGCATCAGCCAGGGCGAGGCCAGTGCCGCCATCAACGCCATGCCCCCTGAGGCCATGATGCCGTTGCGCAGGCCCTTGCGCACCAGCATGTGCGCCTGCGTGAACTGGCCGGCGCCGACCATGCGGCCCACCATGATCTCGCAGGCCCAGCCGATGGCCAGGCTGATCAGCAGCACATAGCGCAGCAGCTGCAGGGTGTAGGCATGGGTGGCCAGGGCTGCCACGCCCAGGCGCGCCGCGCTGGCCAGCGACACCATGAAGGCCACCCGGTAGCCCAGCTCGGCACTGGCGCCCGGCACGCCGATGCGCATCACTGGCGCCAGCATGCGCGGTTGCAGCACCCACCAATGGCGGGCGCTGGGTACCAGGTCCATGCGCTTGCGCCACAGGACCAGGTGCAGCGCCAGGCCCAGGGCCCGGCTGATCAGTAGCGCCACCGCAAAGCCGTACAGGCCCAGGCCTTCCCAGGGCCCCATGCCCAGCATCAGCGGCACGGCCAGTGCCAGGTGCGTGCTGTGCATCACCACCATCACCTTCAGCGAGTCGCGCACATGCAAGTGGGCGCGCAGGATCGACGCCATGGTCAGGTTGTAGCCGTCCAGCAGCGCGGCCGGCGCCAGCAGCTGCAGATAGGGGCTGACCAGGGGCAGAATTTCGTCGGGCGCGTTCAGCAGGTCCAGGATGGCGTCGTTGCCCAGCACCAGAATGGCCACCACTAGCGCGCCGGCCCAGGTGCATGCGCCCAGCCCGGCCAGCGCGGTGCGCCGCACCAGTTCCAGCTGCTTGCCGCCCAGCAGCTGGGTGATGACCACGCCCATGCCGATGGCCAACACGCGGAACACCACGTAAAGCGACTCCAGCACCTGGTTTGCCAGGCCCAGGCTGCCGGCTGCGCCGTCCGAGGTGTGCGATGCCAGCCACAGGCCGCCGATGACCACGGTGTAACCCAGTAAAAACTCCCCAAAGATGGGGCCGGCTACGGCATTCAGCCGGGGGCGTTCTATGAAGTTCATGCGGTGCGGTGCGGTGCGTGGCAGCGGGTGGCAGGCGGCGGTGCACCATTATTGGACCTGGCGGCCAGTGCGTCAGACTATTTTTTCAAAATTCATAGCAGAGACATTTCCGTCCGCAACAGGCTGGCGGCCTTCTCGGCCAGCATGGCTACAGCGCCCTGGGTGGGGCCGCCCACGGTGCTGGGCATGACCGCTGCGTCCACCACCCGCAGGCCCTGCATGCCGTGCACCCGCAACTGACTGTCCACCACGTCCAGCGGGCCGTTGCCCATGCGGCAGCTGCCTACCGGGTAGCCGGCGGCAGTGGCATGGTCGCGGATGAAGTATTCGGTTTGCAATTCGCCCTGCTGCGCGGCTGAGCGGCGGGTTTCGCGCGCACCCAGGGCCGCCATGGCCGGCTGGGTGGCAATATGGCGCAGCAGACCCAGGCCGCGCTGCAGGCATTCCACGTCCTCGCGTTCGCCCAGCAGGTGCGGGTCCAGGCGTGGCGCCAGGAAGGGGTCTTTGCCCTCCAGCAGCACCGTGCCTCGGCTGCGCGGGCGCAGCACCGTGGCCTGCAGGGTGAAGCCCAGGCCGGGCAGGATCTGGCGGCCATGGTCCAGCAGCTTGGCGCAGCCCAGGCCCAGCTGCAGGTCGGGAATGGCTTCGTCGGGCCGGCTTTTCACGTAGCCGCCGGCCTCCAGCAAATTGCTGGTCAGCGGGCCGCTGCGGGTCTGGCGCCACTGCCAGGCGGCCCGCGCCAGGCGCAGCAGACCGGTGGGTGAGAGGCCCAGCAGGTCTTTGGCGCGGGGTGCGTCGAACACCAGGGCCACGGTGGCCTGGTCGTGCAGGTGCAGGCCCACGCCGGGCAGGGCGTGGCGGGTGGCGATGCCATTTGCCACCAGGTGCGCGTGCGGACCTATGCCGGACAGCATCAGCAACTGTGGCGAGTGGTAGGCCCCGGCGCACAGCAGCACCTCGCCCTGGGTGTGCAGCTGTTGCAGCAGGCCGTCCTGCGCAAATTCCACGCCGGTGGCGCGCGCGCCGCGTAGCAGCACGCGGGTGCAGTGCGCGTGGGTGAACAGGTGCAGGTTGCTGCGCTGCAGCTGTGGCAGTACATAGGCCGCCGCCGTGCTGCAGCGCTCGCCCGCGCGGCGCAGCACCTGGTGCAGGCCTATGCCTTCGGGCTGCGGGTTGTGGAAGTGCGGCAGGTGCGGCCAGCCGGCCTGGCCGGCGGCGTCCACAAAGGCCTGGCTACAGGCCTGGGCGGGCGCCGCGTCGGCAATGGCCAGCGTGTCCTCCGCCCGTTGGAAGAAGGGCCGCAGGTCGGCAAAGCCCCAGCCCAGGTTGCCCTCTGCGGCCCAGTGGTCATAGTCGCTGGGGTGACCCCGGCTGTAGAGCATGGCGTTGCTGGCACTGGCACCGCCCAGCATGGGGGCGTGCGGCAGCTTGGCTACGCGGCCATTCAGTCCCGGCTGGGGTGTGCTGTGCAGGCCTGTGCGGCGCGCTAACAATGGCGCGGCGGCGGGGCAGCGCGACAGCAGGCTGGCGTCCAAGGGGCCGGCTTCTATCAGCGCCACGTTGACGTGCGGGTCTTCGCTCAGGCGGGCGGCCAGTACGCAGCCTGCGGTGCCGGCACCGATGATGATGTAGTCGAACATGGAGGTGGCGCAGCTTCTGCGTATTCAGTGCTTCTATGATGGAGCGTAACTTAGATCGTAAACACGCTCTTACCCCATCAGCCCTTCAATTACCTATCTGTCAGGAGTTTGCTATGACCAGCACTTTCAACATCAGCACCGTCGGCGTCGTCGGCGCCGGCACCATGGGCAACGGCATTGCGCAGACCTGCGCGGCGGCGGGGCTGAGCGTGGTGATGGTCGATATTTCCGACGAAGCCGTGGCCAAGGGCCTGGCCACCATCGCCGGCAGCCTGGACCGGCTGATCAAGAAGGAAAAGCTCACGCCCGCCGACAAGACCGCCATCCTGGCGCGCATCCAGGGCTCGACCCGCTACGAAGACTTCCAGTCCGCCCAGCTGGTGATTGAGGCCGCTACCGAGAACTACGCGCTCAAGGTCAAGATCGTGCAGCAGCTCGATGCGCTGCTGGCGCCCGAGGTGCTGATTGCCTCCAACACCTCGTCCATCTCCATCACCAAGCTGGCGGCGGTGACGAAGCGGGCGGACCGCTGCATCGGCATGCACTTCTTCAACCCGGTGCCGCTGATGGCCCTGGTGGAAATCATCCGTGGCCTACAGACCAGCGACGCCACCCATGATGCGGTGCACGCCATGGCGCTGGCGCTGGGCAAGACCCCGATCACCGTGAAGAACGGCCCCGGCTTTGTGGTGAACCGCGTCCTCATGCCCATGGTGAACGAGGCCTTCTTCGTGCTGGCCGAGGGTGTGGCCACGCCGGAAGACATCGACGCCGGCATGACCCTGGGCTGCAACCAGCCCATCGGCCCGTTGGCGCTGGCCGACATGATTGGCCTGGACGTGTGCCTGGCGGTGATGGAGGTGTTCCTCAACGAGTTTGGCGATAGCAAATACCGCCCCAGCCCGCTGCTCAAAGAAATGGTGGCGGCCGGCCGGCTGGGCCGCAAGACCAAGCAGGGCGTCTACACCTACTGATGGCGGGCATGCGGGTATTGCCGGTATTACCGATATTTCGTGATGCGCGGGTGGCGGACGCCACCCGGCTGTGTGCCGCCGAGCGCAGCACGGCCGCTGCGGCCGCCGGCCGGTTGATTGCCGAACCCGAGGAACTGCTGGTGGCCAGCTTTCAGAAACGTATCGCCTTCCTGGCGGAAGGTGCTGGAGGGCGTGGCAAATACCTGGTGGCCGAGGTGGACGGCCGCATGGTCGGCCATGCCAGCCTGATGCCCTTGCCCCGCCGCAACATCGCCCATGTGGTCACGCTGGACATCTGCGTGCACCCCGGCCAGTCGCGGCGCGGCTATGGCAAAGCCTTGCTGAGCGCGCTGGTGGACTGGGCACGCCAGCGCCCCGAGGTGCGCAAGATTGAGCTCTGGGTACGCGCCAGCAACCACCCCGCCATCGCCCTGTACCAGGGCATGGGCTTCGTGGAGGAGGGCCGGCTGCGCGAGCATGTACGGGTGGCCGATGGCGTGTATGTCGATGATGTGTGCTTTGGCTTGTCGGTGGCTTGATACAACTTTTTGCAATTAAGTTGCACGCAATTTAATTGCTCGCTATAATTCAACCCATGGCACACACAGAACCCACCACTTACACAGCATCCGAGATGCTGCAACTGGACAACCAGCTGTGTTTTGCGCTGTATTCCACTTCGCTGGCCATGACCAAGATGTACAAGCCCCTGCTGGACAAGCTGGAGCTGACCTACCCCCAGTACCTGGTAATGCTGGTGCTATGGCAAAACGACGGTTTGATGGTGTCCGCCCTGGGCGAGCGCCTGTTCCTGGACTCCGGCACGTTGACCCCGCTGCTCAAGCGCATGGAAACGGCCGGCTGGCTGACCCGCCAGCGCGACGCGCAAGACGAGCGCCGCGTCACCATACGCCTGACATCTGCCGGACGTAGCCTGCAGGCCCAGGCCGAAAAAATACCCGGCTGCATCCTGGATGCAAGCCAGTGCGCCCTGCCCGAATTGATTTCACTCACGCAGCAAGTACAGGCCCTGCGCGAGCGACTGACGAGTTTTCGCGCCTGACAAACCCGTTTTTTCACCCACCCCTAAAGGAAACACCATGGTTACCAAACTCGACAAAGTGCTCTACACCGCCCACGCCCACACCACCGGCGGCCGCGAAGGCAAGTCAGTCAGCGACGACGGCAAGCTCAGCGTGACCCTGGCTCCCCCACCAGCCCTGGGTGGCAATGGCAACGGCACCAACCCCGAGCAGCTGTTCGCCGCTGGCTACTCCGCCTGCTTCATGGGCGCCATGAAGCACGTGGCCGGTATGAAGAAGATCAGCGTGCCCGCTGACGCCAGCATTGACGCCAGCATCGACATCGGCCCCATCCCCGCCGGCTTCGGCATCGCTGCCCAGCTGAAGATCAGCCTGCCCGGCATGGACCGCGCTGTCGCCCAGGACCTGATCGACACCGCCCACGGCGTGTGCCCTTACTCCAACGCGACCCGTGGCAACATCGAAGTCACGCTGACTTTGGTCTGAACTAGGCTCACCCTCAGGCTCCACGCTGCGCGTTTCCGCCAACCCCCTCGTATCGGTTTGAAAAACCGATACGACACGCAGGGGGCGAACCCGACGGCCCGGCAAAGCCGGTTCCGTGGGTTCCTGCGAAGGGGCTTGCTGCCCTCGCCTGGTGGCAGTGCGTTAGTTCTCTAAAAAGCCCGCGCCATACCCATGGCGCGGGCTTTTTGTTTTGCAGCGGTGACAATCGCGGCATGTCCACCCCCCATGCTTCCTCCAACGCCGCCCACCCTTACGAAACGCTCACCCCCGACGTGGTGATGGACGCGCTGGCCAGCGTCGGCCTGTATGGCGACGGCCGGCTGATGGCGCTCAGCTCGTACGAGAACCGGGTCTACCAGTTGCACCTGGAAGACGGCAGCGCGGTGGTGGCCAAGTTCTACCGGCCCGGCCGCTGGAGCCAGGCGCAGATTCTGGAAGAGCACAGCTTTGCCGCCGAGCTGATGGAGGCCGAAATCCCCGCCGTGGGCCCGCTGGTGCTGGAAGGCCGCACCCTGCATGACTTTGCCGGCTTTGCCTTCAGCGTCAGCCCGCGCCGGGGCGGCCGCCCACCCGAGCTGGACGACTTCGAAGTGCTGGAGTGGATAGGCCGCTTCCTGGCGCGCATCCACACCGTGGGCGCTAAAAAGGCGTTTGTGCACCGCCCCGCGCTGGACCTGCAAAGCTTCGGCATCCACTCGCGCGACTGGCTGCTGAAGCATGAGATCGTGCCGCTGGACGTGCAAGGCGCCTGGCACAAGGCCTGCAATGAAGCTCTCGATTTGATAGCTGCCAGCGCACTACCTACAAGCGCTGGAGGCATAAAAGACACTGACGCCAAAATTCTGCGCCTGCACGGCGACTGCCACCCCGGCAACATCCTTTGGACGCCCACCGACGGCGCTAATGGCGGCCCGCACTTTGTGGATCTGGACGACGCCCGCACCGGCCCGGCGGTGCAAGACCTGTGGATGCTGCTCAGCGGCGACCGCGCCCAGCGCACCGGCCAGCTCAGCGGCCTGGTCGACGGCTACGAGCAGTTCCGCAGCTTTGACCGGCGCGAGCTGGCGCTGATCGAGCCGCTGCGCACCCTGCGCCTTATCCACTACAGCGCCTGGCTGGCCCGGCGCTGGAGCGACCCGACCTTCCCCATCAACTTTCCCTGGTTTGGCAGCAGCGACTACTGGACCGGCCAGGTAAACATGCTGACGGAACAGATCGAGGCCATGCAGGAAGAGCCGCTGTACGTGTAAATACCGGGGCAGGGCGGCCAAAATGTTGCGTCCATTTGTAACCGCAGTGCCATACTGCGGAAAGAGACAACCTGTTGCGGCACACCTGCCCTTGTATTCTTTGACGTTATGGCCGACCTGATACCACCCACCCCGGCCCCCAGCGACGCACCAGCGCCCGGCACCGACCACGGCACCTTGCTGGCCCTGCTGGCGCGCATGCGTCTGCAAAGCGACTTTCCGGCCATGTCGGACTCCATCATCCGCATCCAGGGCATGGCCAGCTCCGAGACTGAAAGCGTGGGCAGCGTCACCAATGAAATTTTGAAAGACGTGGCGCTCACCAACAAGCTGCTGCGTCTGGTCAACAGCGCGCACTTCGCAGCGCGCGGCGGCAGCATCAGCACCGTGTCGCGGGCCGTCAGCCTGGTGGGCTTCAACGGCATCCGCAATATGGCCCTCAGCCTGGTGCTGCTGGAGCACATGCGCGACAAGGTCCACGCCAGCCTGCTGAAGGAAGAGTTCGTGCGCTCGCTGATGGCCGGCGCCATCGCCAGCGAGCTGTGCACCGCGTCCAACGAGAGCGAAGAAGCCTTCATCGGCGCCATGTTCCAGAACCTGGGCCGCATGCTGGCCGAGCTGTACTTCCCGCAGGAGGCGCGCGCCGTGCGCAGCCTGCTGGCCGCGCCGCAGCAGCACCTGACCGAAGCCGCCGCATCCACCAGCGTGCTGGGCCTGAGCTTTGAAGCGCTGGGCGTGGGCGTGGCCCAATCCTGGGGCTTGCCCGAGGGCATGCGCCGCTGCATGCGCAAACCCGGCGGTGAACCTCCCCTGCGCCCGCCGGTCGGCCTGGAGGAGCGGCTGCGTTGGATCGCCACCGCCGCCAACGACATCGCCGACACCCTGCAGCGCGCCGACCCCAAAGACCTGCCGGTACGCCTGGCCCTGCTGTCGCGCCGCTACGCCAAAACCCTGGGCCTGAGCCCGGAAGCGGTACAAAAGGCCACGCTGCTGGCCCGCAAAAAGTTAATTGAAATGGCCGACGCCATGGAGATCCAGCTGCCGGCCAGCTCGGGTTCGGCCCAGCTGCTGAAGACGCCCAGCGAAGACAGCATCCTGCCCACCGAAGACTTCACCGACACTTTGGCCCCGATGGCGCTGCAGGCCACCCCCGTGGAGCCGGCCGAGGCCACCGCCGCCGCGCCAGAGCCCAGCGCCGCCGACATCCTGACCGCCGGCATCCTGGACATCACCCACGCCATGGTGGAAGACTTCAAGCTCAGCGACGTGCTGCGCATGATCCTGGAAACCATGTTCCGCGCCATGCGCTTTCAGCGCATTATTTTCTGCATGCGCGACACCAAGACCGACGCGCTGACCGGCCGCTTCGGCCTGGGCGATGGCGTTGAAGCCCTGGCCAAATCCTTCCACGTGCCGCTCAAGGCCAGTGACAACCCCGACCTGTTCACCGCCGTCTGCCTCAAGGGCGCCGACACCCTGATCAACGACGCCACCGAAGCCCGCATTGCCGAGCGACTGCCCGCCTGGTACGGCCAGCAGTTCCACGCCCCCACGTTCCTGCTGCTACCCCTGGCCATCAAAGGCCGACCGCTAGGCCTGGTCTACGCCGACACCGACCAGCCCGGTGGCCTGGTGGTGGACGAAAAAGAGCTTGCCCTGCTACGCACCCTGCGTAACCAGGCGGTGATGGCGTTCAAGCAGTCGGCTTAATGGGCCGGTTGATTTGCTATTTATTTTGTAGCTGCTAGCGCAGGTAATATATGCGCTAGAGGCCTAAAACATCCATTATTCTGCGCAGATCACGCCGCCACCCAGGCACACCTCGCCGTCGTACAGCACGGCCGACTGGCCGGGCGTCACGGCCCATTGCGC
>JAPLPK010000101.1 GCA_026400275.1 Burkholderiales bacterium | reverse complement strand
TCAAGAAAAAACCTCCCGCCCCCGATACCGCCGCCCCCGTGGCGCCCCCCAGCCCGGCCGCCGAAGCCCCTGCAGCAGGCTGGCTACGCAACCCATTTACAGCCAAACCCGCGCCTGCAGAAGCGCGGGCACCAGCCGCTGCCACAGAGCCCGCCGCACCCCGCGCCGGCTGGCTGGACAAGCTGAAGAACGGCTTGCGCAAGACCGGCTCCAGCATCACCACTGTGTTTACCGGCACGCAGATCGACGACGCGCTCTACGAGGAGCTGGAAGACGCGCTGCTGATGGCCGACACCGGCGTCAAAGCCACGCAGCACCTGCTGGCCGACCTGAAACAGCGCGTCAAGGCCGCCAAGGCCACCGAGCCTCAAGCCGTGAAGGCCCTGCTGGTGGAATCCATCACCGCCCTGCTGGCGCCGCTGGAAAAAGCCCTGGTGATCGGCCAGCACACGCCCACGGTGGTCATGGTCACCGGTGTCAACGGCGCCGGAAAAACCACGTCCATTGGCAAGCTGACGCGCCATCTATCTGCGTCAGGCGCTAGCGTTTTGCTAGCAGCAGCAGATACCTTCCGCGCCGCAGCACGCGAGCAGCTGGGCGTCTGGGCCGACCGCAATACGGTGGAAATCATCAGCCAGGACGGCGGCGACCCGGCCGCTGTGGCCTTTGACTCGGTGAGCGCTGGCAAGGCCCGTGGCCGCGACGTGGTGCTGGTGGACACCGCCGGCCGCCTGCCCACCCAGCTGCACCTGATGGAAGAGCTGAAGAAAATCCGCCGGGTGGTGCAAAAGGCCGACCCTACAGCGCCGCACGAGGTGCTGCTGGTCATAGACGGCAACACCGGCCAGAACGCGGTGAGCCAGGTGAAGATTTTTGACGATGCGATCCAGCTCACCGGCCTGATCGTCACCAAGCTGGACGGCACGGCCAAGGGCGGCGTGCTGGCCGCCATCGCCCAGGAGCGGCCCATTCCGGTGTACTTCATCGGCGTGGGCGAAAAGCTGGAAGACCTGGAAACTTTCAACGCCCGCGAATTTGCGCAGGCCCTGCTGAGCTAAGCCGTCAGAACGTGTTCACGGCACAGGGGCCCGGCTATCGCACTTGCCGGCGTATAGCACTTCACCCCCCGGTGCCACCAGCCGGGCGCGGCTGGCCTGGCGGTCCACGATCCACTGGGCGCCGCTGCCAAACACCACCTCTTTGTTGTCCACAAAGCCGGAGCTGAGCCACTGCCGGTTCACGGCCACGGCGTCCTCTTGCTCGCTGAAACGCAGCTCCACACCGCGCCGCACCTGGGTGCTGCCATCGGCCCGCAAATCGCAGTACAGGGTGCGCGTGTCGGGCGGCCCGCCCTGCTCCAGCAGTTGGCGCGCGATCTGGCGCGCCCGGCCGGGCTGGCTGCTGCTGCGGCAGGCAAATTCAGCCACCAGCCAGGTGCCGTCCAGCATGTGCACCGGCGCAAACACCAGCTGCGCGATGTCCAGCGGCCCGCTGCGCCGCTGCAGCGGCGGGGTCTCGGCCTTCAGGGAGCCCGAAGGCAGGGTCGACTCCAACGTAGCAATGCGCAGCGGCCCCTGGCAGTCCACCACAAACTCGGCGCTGCCAGCGACCGGACTGGGCTGGTGCAGATTGATCAGGAAATAGCTGCCGCTGACATGGTTACGGTCCACGATCTGTAGCGAAACTGCGTCTACGCCGACCAGCACATCGTCAATACGCTGCACGATCTGCATGTCCTTGCTGGCGGGCAGACTGGTTGCGGGCTGCGCCCAGGCCGGGCCCAGCTTGGCGCAAAAAGACAACAGAATAAGGATGCGGAGATAGAGCACCCGGTGATTTTGCCTGCCTTGGAGGCGGCAGTAGGCCCGGGTCTTTAGAATCGACCCCCTTCTGATGCCGCAAACCCGCGGTTTACCCGTATGGACTCCCATGACTTCTCCCGTTAATGCCTCGTTTAATGCCCTGTTGCAACGCATTGAAATTGAAAGCGCGCCCCAGCCCACCGCCGCTGTGATCTGGCTGCACGGCCTGGGCGCCAGCGGTGACGACTTTGCGGCCATCGTGCCCGAGCTGGACCTGCGCGGCTGTGCACCCATCCGGTTCGTGTTCCCGCACGCACCCACCATGCCGGTGAGCATCAACAACGGTTACGTGATGCCCGCCTGGTACGACATCAAGAATGTGGACCTGGTGCGCCAGGAAGACGCGGCCGGCATCCACGCCTCGGCCCGCGCCATCGAGGCCCTGATCGCCCACGAAGTGGCACGCGGCATCAAACCCCAAAACATCGTGCTGGCCGGCTTCTCCCAGGGCTGCGCCATGGCCTTGCACACCGGGCTACGCCATCCGGCACGGCTGGCGGGCATCATGGCCTTGTCGGGCTACCTGCCGCTGGCCGACACCCTGGCGACCGAGCGCCACCCCGCCAACTTCAACACCCCCATCTACATGGCCCACGGCACGGCCGACCCGGTGGTGCCCCTGGCCCGCGCCGAAGGCTCACGTCAGGCGCTGACCGCACTGGGGCACCCAGTGCAGTGGCACACCTATCCCATGCCGCATAGCGTGCACCCCCAGGAAGTGGCTGACATTAGCAACTTCCTGAAGTCTGTTCTGGGAGCGGCACAGGGATGATGCTGGGAATCGACTTTGGCACCTCGAACACCGTAGCGGCCCTGGTGCGGGCGGACGGCAGCCTGGAAACCATCCCGCTGGACGCGGGCAAGCCCACCCTGCCCACCGCGCTGTTCTTCTCCTACGAAGACCAGCACACCAGCTTTGGCAGCGCCGCTATGCAGGCCTACCTGGCGGGCACCGAGGGACGGCTGATGCGCTCCATCAAAAGCCTGCTGGGCAGCCGGCTGATGGACGAGAAAACCGTGGTGAACGGCCAGCTCATCAGCTACACCGAAATTCTGGTGCTGTTCTTCAAGGAATTGAAAAAGCGCTCCGAAGCCCATCTGGGCCACGCCGTGCAGCACGCCATGCTGGGCCGCCCGGTGCATTTCGTGGACGACGACGCCCAGCGCGACGCCCTGGCCCAGGCCACGCTGGAGCAGGCCGCCCGTGCGGCGGGCTTTGAGGATGTACAGTTCCAGCTGGAGCCCATCGCGGCCGCATTCGACTTTGAGCGTCGCGTCAGCACCGAGACCACGGTGCTGGTGGTGGACATTGGCGGCGGCACATCGGACTTCACCGTGGTACGCGTCGGCCCAGGCCGCCAGCTGCACGCCGACCGCGCCAGCGACATCCTGGCCACCACCGGCGTGCACATCGGCGGCACCGACTTCGACCAGTTACTAAACCTGCGCCACGCCATGCCGCTGCTAGGCCTGGGCCATACCGGCCCCAGCGGGCGCGAGGTGCCGTCCGGCATCTTTTTCGACCTGTCCACCTGGCACCTGATCCACCAGTCGTATTCACGCAAAAGCCTAGCCCAGGCCACCGACCTGCGCGACGACTACACGGACCGCGCTCTGCACCGGCGGCTGATACACGTTCTGGAAGAGCGCGTGGGCCACCACATCCTGGCCAATGTGGAAACCAGCAAGATTGCCTGCTCGCTGTCCGGGGCGGAGGCGACCATGGACCTGGATTGCATAGAGCGTGGTTTGACGGCCTTGCTCACCCCTGAAGGCCTGGCCCAGGCGCTGCAGGCCCAACTGGCCCGCGTGGTGCAAACAGCCCAGTCCTGCGTGGATATGGCTGGGCTGGCCCAGCCAGACGTGGTCTACCTCACGGGTGGCTCATCCGCCCTGGCACCGCTGCAGCAGGCCATGCAAGCCCTGTTCCCCCACTCCCGCCTGGTGGCGGGTGACCGGTTCTCCAGCGTAGCGGCCGGTTTAGCCTATGCGGGTTCGGTGGCGCGGGAGGCTGTGCCAGCCTAAAGCTGCGCGCAGGATTCGCTATCAAATAAATAGCCGCCAGCGCAGGTAGATACTGCGCTGGCGGCTATTTTTAACACCAAAATCTGTGAACTTACTTTGCGGTTGCAGCGGTCACACGCTTATTAAGAGATGCCTCCAAAGCGCGCAATTTAGGTTCGATTTGTCCTTTCGTGTCGGCAATCACCTTATCGACCAACACCTTCTGGAACTCAGGATTCATCTGTGAAAACTTGCGCAGCACAGGCGACTCCATTACGGAAATCAACTGGCGCAACTCATCCTCACTGAACCGTTCATCCAACAACGTACCCACTGAAACCGGTGCCAATTTGGTAGCACGGTCACGCACCAAAGGGGTCACCTCGTCCACGTACTTCTTCAGGTCTGCCTGTATATCCTTGGCCACGGCTTCACGTTTTTCAGGCGGTATCTTGAACTGGACGACAGGGCCTGCCTTCTGCATTAGCTGTATCGCTGGTCCTTCTGCCAACTGACGCGACACCACATCGATAGCAGACTGCTGCAACTGCAGCACCTTATTTATCAACTCTTGCTTGGCTGAGCTGGTCTCTGCCTGGGCCATCGCAGCCACCACCAACAGGGCAACTGCAAGGATAGATTTTTTCATATTTGGCTCTCGGTTGAAAAAGTGATTATCGCGCCCTAGCCAGGCAGGGTGAAACGCAGGGTACAGCCGCCATCCAGC
>JAPLPK010000107.1 GCA_026400275.1 Burkholderiales bacterium | reverse complement strand
CCATGGTGGTGGTGACGCACGAGATGGGCTTTGCGCGCGAAGTGGCCAACCACCTGATCTTTCTGCACAAGGGCCAGATCGAAGAGCAAGGCGTGCCGCGCGAGGTGCTGGGCCAGCCCAAGAGCGAGCGGCTGCAGCAGTTCTTGTCGGGCAGTTTGAAGTAGCGCAGAGCCACCACCCTTCGCCCTGGAAACCCGGTCGGGCCAAGGCATTGCCTACTTGGGTGGTGGGCGTGTTCACTTTGCGAATACAGCTCCGTGGGTTACCCCGGACGCGTCTTATGATTTAATAAATTGTTTGCATACTTATTTATTAGTCATAACAAATCCAACTCACGACTATGACGACCTCCAAGACCATGGCCACCAAGCCCAAAGGCAAGGCATCCAAAAGAGTGACCATGACCGACATCGCCACGCAAGCCGGGGTGTCACAGTCCACCGTATCGCTGGTGCTGAACGCCATGACCGGCACCAAGCTATCAAGCGAAACCCGCCAGAAAGTATTGCGCATAGCCGAAGAACTCGGTTACCGGCTTCCCGAAGGGCGCAAGCCAGCGGGCACCGTGATAGCAGACCGATCTGCCACCACCGCGTCGGTACCGCCACGGGACGGCCGCCGGCTGGTGCTGTATCTCGTCGATGAAATCTCGACCAGTTCGCACCCTGTGGTATCCGTGGATGGAGCGAAAGACGAAGCGTGGAGCCAGGGCACGCTGGTCGCCGTGTTTGCCACACGCTCCAACACCGACATCGAGTCCGCTGTACTCGAATCGATGCTGGCGAACCCGCTGCTGGCAGGGGTGATCTACTCCACCATCTTCACACGCCAGGCAGTGGCACCTGCGGTGCTTGCATCCGTGCCCACGGTGCTGCTCAATTGCTATGTGCCCGAAGGCGGCGAACCCCACTTCTCGTCGGTAGTCCCTTCTGAAGTGGTCGGCGGTGCTACCGCGACCGAACATTTGATCCAGGCAGGCCACAGACGCATTGCCTTCATCAATGGCGAACCCTGGATGGACGCGGCCAAAGACCGCCTCAAGGGCTACCGCCGCGCGCTGGCAAGTGCCGACATCGCGTTTGACGACACCCTGCTGCGCGAGGGCGACTGGCAAGTTACCACCGGCTATGACTGCACGCTGTCATTGATGCGCGCAGCCCACCCACCCACCGCCATCTTCTGCGCCAACGATCTGATGGCTGTGGGATGCCTGGAGGCACTACAGCACCTTGGCTTGCGTGTGCCAGAGGACGTGTCCGTCGTTGGCTACGACGACCAGGAAATCGCCCGCCACACCCACCCTCCCCTCACCACACTGGTGCTGCCCAACTACGAAATGGGCCGCTTGGCGGTTGAGCTGCTGCTGGACGAGGCCAACGGCATGCCGCACCGAAAGCGGCGTATCAAAGTGGACGTGTCCCTGGTTGAGCGCGGCACGGTCGGCCCACCACGATCGCACACTTTAGCTATCGGATAGCCGTTAATAAATATTTACTAATATTAGTAATAACACCGATGAAGCAACGCATGATTATTCATACCATGCGTTGTCTTCATTCGATACCCCGTTTGAGGACTCTGTTTAACCACATAAAAAAGAGGACTCATGCGCTTTCACCACACACTCCTGGCCGTCGCAATGGCAGCCATCCATTTTTCTGGTGCGGCCGCTGACGCACCCAAGGTCGCCCAGAAAACCACCTACAAAGTGGGCTTTGCCCAAACCGAAAGCAACAACCCCTGGCGCCTGGCCGAAACCAAGAGCTTCCAGGACGTAGCTGCCTCCTGCGGCTGGCAAGTGATCTTCACCGACGCTGGTGGCTCCGCCGCCAAGCAGGTCGCCGACATCGACTCGCTGATTGCGCAGAAAGTGGATCTGCTGGTGTTCCCACCCCGTGAAGACAAGCCTTTGATTCCTGCGGTGATGAAGGCCAAGAAGGCCGGCATTCCCGTCATCCTGGTAGACCGTGACGTGGACCACAAGCTGGCCAAACCAGGCGTGGACTACATCACCTTCATTGGCTCGGACTTCATCGACCAAGGCCGCCGTGCAGCCCAGGCGCTGGTGAAGGCTACGGGTGGTAAAGCCAACATCATCGAGCTCGAAGGCAGCACAGGCGCATCCGCCGCGACCGACCGCAAGAAGGGCTTTGACGACGAAATCGCCAAGAACCCCGGCATGAAGATCGTGGCATCGCAGTCTGGTGACTTCAACCGCGACAAGGGCCGCCAACTGGCGCAGACCCTGCTGCAAGCGCACCCTGAAGCGAATGCGGTCTACGGCCACAACGACGAGATGGCCGTGGGCGCCATCACCGCCATTGAAGCCGCCGGCAAGGTGCCAGGCAAGGACATCTTCGTGGTCTCCATCGACGGCCAACGCAACGCATTGGACGCCATCATCGCCGGCAAGATGGTTGCCACCGTGCAATCCTCGCCGTACTTCGGCGGCATCAGCTGCAAGACCGCACAAGCTTCCGCCAAAGGCGAAAAGATCCCACCATGGGTCAAGGTGGAAGACAAGATCTACGACATCAGCAATGCGGCCAAGGATCTGGCCGAAGGCTTCTGATCAGCGTTCATCGCGTTTGATCGAAGCGCCGGTACAGCTGCAGCGCGCAGGCTGAGCCGGTTGCCACAGCGTCGGGGCGCAGTCACCACTGCGCCCCTGCCCAAGAAGTCACCCCAGGGATTAAAGAACTGTGTCAAACAACAGTCCGCCGCTGCTAGCCATGCAGGGCATTCAGAAATATTTTGCCGGCGTACCCGCTGTACGCAATGGCTCACTGAGCTTGCAGGCCGGTGAGGTACATGCGCTGATCGGCCAAAACGGTGCCGGCAAGTCGACGATGATCAAGATCGTCACCGGAGCGTACAACCTGGATGGCCCGCAAGACGCCGGCGGCATCCGGTTCGAGGGCCGTGAAGTCCGCTTCCAATCCCCCAAGCAAGCACGCGAAAGCGGCATCAGCACCATCTACCAGGAGATCAACCTGGTGCCGTTTGCCTCGGTGGCAGAAAACATTTTTCTGGGCCGCGAACCTCGCCGGCTAGGCCTGATCGACTGGCCGCGCATCCACCGCGACGCCCAGCGGGCGGTCGAGTCTGTCGGCCTGTCGGTCGATGTACGCAAGCCCGTGTCCTCGCTGTCCACCGCCGCCCAGCAGATGGTGGCAATTGCACGTGCCGTGTCAGTCGATGCCAAGCTGGTGATCATGGACGAATCGACCTCCAGCCTGGACGACCGTGAAGTCGATGTGCTGTTCGATGTCATCCGCCGTCTGAAAGCAGATGGCCGTACCGTTGTGTTCGTATCGCACCGGCTGGATGGGCTGTATGCCATCTGCGACCGCGTCACCGTGATGCGCGACGGCCAGACGGTGCATGTCTCGGCCATGGCCGACATCTCCAAGCTGGATCTGGTGACCACTATGCTAGGCAAAGAGCTGGCCGTGGCCCACCGCAAGGCCGGTAGCCACAAGCCGGTAGCGGGCCTTGCGCCGCTACTGAAAGCCGACGCACTGCAAGCAGCGCCCAAGCTGCGCAATATCTCGCTGCAAGTGCATGCGGGTGAAACCGTGGGTCTGGCCGGCCTGCTGGGCTCGGGCCGCACCGAGACCATGCGACTGGTTTTTGGTGCCGACCGGCCTGATGGCGGCACCCTGCACTTCAACAACCAGGCCGTGGATTTCAATGCACCATCCGACGCCATCGCCCAAGGCATTGCCTACCTGTCCGAAGACCGCAAGATCGAAGGTATCTTCCCCGACCTGTCGGTGCGCGAAAACATGACCATGGTGATGCTGCCGCAGCTGGCCAAGCTCGGCGTGGTGGACCGTGCTGCGCAGATGCGCATCGTCGACGCCTTCATTGCCCGGCTGGGCATCAAGACATCCGGGCCAGAGCAGCCCATCAAGGAGTTATCAGGCGGGAACCAGCAAAAAGTCTTGCTGGCGCGCTGGCTGGCGCTATCACCCAAGCTGCTGCTGCTGGACGAGCCCACGCGCGGTATCGACGTCGGCGCCAAGGCCGATATCGCCAACCTGATCCACAGCCTGGCTGCCGACGGCATGGGCATTTTGATGTCAGCCTCCGAGCTGGAAGAACTGGTGAGCATGGGGGACCGTGTGGTGGTGGTGCGTGATGGCACCAGTATTGCCGAGATCAGCGGAGACGGCCTAAGTGAGCAATCCATCATGTCGGCTATTGCCGAATGCCGCAGCGCCCACGCGTCGGAGGCCCAGCATGGATAAGCTGCAACACTGGGCTAAAAATAATATGAAGAACCACATGCAAAGCGGCGGCGCACTGCTGGCGCTGGCCTTGCTGGTCGTCTTCAACCTGCTGTTTACCGATAGCTTTGTCTCGCTGCAAACACTGAACGTGAACCTGACCCAGGTCACCACCATCGTGATTGTCGGCGTCGGTATGACGCTAGTGATTGCCACCGGCGGCATCGATCTGTCAGTCGGTGCGCTGATGGCGATTGCCGGCACCCTGGCGCCGCTGATCTTCCAGGCCATGCCCGGCCCGCTGGGCTTGCTGCTGGGCATCGTCCTACCCATCCTGGTGGCGGCCGCCTGCGGCTGCTTCAATGGCTGGCTGGTGACAAGCTTCAACATCCAGCCCATTGTGGCGACGCTGGTGCTGTTCATTGCCGGGCGCGGCGTGGCGCAGGTGCTGACCAACGGCAATCTGCTGGCCTTCGCCAACGAGGGCTTCGCGGTGCTGGGCAAGGGCAAGCTGCTGGGCATACCGGTGCAGGTGCTGCTGATGCTGGTGATCGTGCTGGCGGCTTCCTGGGTGCTGCGGCGTACGGTGTTTGGCCGCTTCATCGTTGCCACCGGTGCGAATGCGCGGGCCGCACACCTCGCTGGCATACCGGCTGCGCGCATCAAAGTGCTGGTCTACGCGTTGTGCGGCGCCTTGGCGGGACTGGCCGGGCTGATTACGGTATCGATCAACGCCTCGTCGGATGCAAACCAGAACGGCTTGGGTATGGAGTTGGACGCGATTGCCGCCACCGCGGTGGGCGGCACGCTGCTGGCCGGCGGGCGGGCCAACATCTTTGGCACGCTGGTCGGTGCACTGATCATCCAGCTCATGCGCTACACCCTGCTGGCGCACGGCGTGCCGGACGCGGCGGCCATGCTGGCCAAGGCGGCAATCATTGTTATCGCCGTATGGGTGCAGAAAAAATGATGAAAAACAAAGAACTTCTAGGTGTGTCCAGCGCCGTCATCCTGCTGGTACTGCTGGGCACGCTGCGGTATGACAACTTCTTCAGCGCCTACAACCTGCTGGAATTCGGCCGCTACAACGCCATGTTTGCGCTGATCTCCATCGGCATGGCGTTTGTCATCATGGCCGGTGGCATCGACCTGTCGGTCGGCACCGTGGCGGCGCTGGCATCGGTGGTGTCGGCGCTGCTGTCGCCGCACAGTGCCATCGGCGCCGTCATCGCCGGCACTCTGGCTGGCACGCTGTGCGGCGTGGTCAATGGCATGGTGGTCTCCCGCATGCGCATCCAGCCCTTCATCGCCACGCTGGCGATGACCTTGGCGGCCCACGGCCTGGCGCTGTTGCTGGCGGACAATCAGGCGGTGTCCCCGTCCTACGACACCGGCTTTACCGAAGTCGGCCAGGGCGACCTGCTGGGCGTGCCGGTACCGATGTGGATCTTGCTAGTGGTGCTTGCGCTGGTCGGCGTGGCCCATGTGTACAGCGCTTTTGGGCGCCACACGCTGGCCATCGGCGGTAGCGAAGAGGCAGCCAAGCTGATGGGCCTGAACGTGCATAAAAACCTGCTGCTGGTCTACGCGCTGTCGGGCACTTTGGCCGGCCTGGCCGGCGTGCTGCTGGCGGCGCAGGGCTCGGGCCAGCCGAACGAAGGCATGGGCTGGGATTTGTTCGCCATTTCGGCGGTGGTGGTCGGCGGGACCCTGCTCAGCGGCGGTGCCGGCTCCATCGCGGCCACGATGGTAGGCGTGGTGCTGCTGGGCTTGGTGTTCAACCTGCTGAATTTTGAGAACGGCCTGGGCCAGTTCACGCTATCGTCTTACTGGCAATCGGTGGTGCGCGGCGTGTTCCTGCTGGTCGTGGTGCTGATCCAGGCCCACCTAATGAAGAAAAGGAGCCGCTGATGCGCCTGACAAGTTCAGAGCTCGACGCCCATGTGGCGGCCTTCAACCGCGACGGCATGGTGATGCTGCGCGGCCACTTCTCCAAAGACGTGCTGACTGCCTGGCGCGCGGCCTTCGAACCGCTGCTGCAGGCGCACATCGCCAGCGAACACGACAAGCCGAACCGTGGCACCCAGCGGCACTATGTCACCCTGCCCTTTGCCGGCCTGTTTGCCGACCCGGCGATCCACGCCGACCCCGATGTACTGGCGATTGTCGAACGCGTCGCTGGCACCGCCCCCGTGCTGTGCCAACTGGCCAGCGACACGCCGCTGCGCGGCTCCGACTACCAGCCATGGCACCGCGACACACCGCCGCTGTTCGAAGAATGGGGCCGAGAAACACCGTCGTTCCAACTGGCGGTGAACTTTCCGCTGTGCGACGTGACGCCGGAAAACGGGCCACTGGAAACCACGCTAGGCACCCACGTTCTTGAGAAAAATAGGGTTCTAGCGCAGATAGATTCTGCGCAGACAGCTATAGAAAGCGTAGCAATGCAGCTGGGCGACGTGCTCATACGCGATGTGCGCCAGATCCACCGCGGCACGCCCAACCAGACCGACCAGCCGCGTCCGATGGTGGTTCTGGGCTACAGCCGGCGCTGGCTGTACCGGCCTGAAGTACATATCCGCGTGCCACAAGCCACCTGGGACACCCTGCCCGCACAAAGCCGCCAGTTGCTGCGCTTCAACCCCATCGTTTCGGACAACGGCGCGCCACTCGATAACTACCGGCAATTCGCCTACTAGATGCCGATAGCCCAACCCGCCCCCCTGCTCTGGCTGCAGGCCGGCAACACCTATATGGCGCTGGCCCCTGAAGTGGGTGGCTCCATCGCCGCGCTGTATACCGCCGATACGGCTACCGACCTCCCGCAGCTCGACCCCTACGGGGCTTTCCACTGGCTGCGCCCGGCAAGCGTTGCGGCGCTGCAGGCACGCGACCCGCTGGGCATGGCCAGCTTTCCACTGGTGCCCTGGTGCAACCGCATCCGAGATGGCCGGGCCGAGGTAAATGGCCAGCAATTGCAGTTACCTTCGCCTGGCAGCATGGACCACGCCATCCATGGCCTGGGCTGGCAAGATGCCTGGGAGACCATCACCCACACGCAGCACAGCGCCACGCTGGAATATGCCTACCCCGGCGGGGCCTGGCCCTGGGCGTTCACGGCGCAGCAAAGTTTCACGCTGGCGGCCGACGGCCTGCATTGCGCGATGTCATTGCGCAACGACAGCCTGCGAACCATGCCGGCTGCACTGGGGCACCACCCCTACTTTCCGCACCGGGCTGGCACCCGGCTGCGCTGCGCGGTGGATGCCATGTGGGAGTCGGATACCGACATGCTGCCGCTGCGCCGCAGCCAGCCAGCTTTTCTGCCGGCTCTGTGCCACGGCATGCCTTTGAGCGAACTGAACCTGGACAACAACTTCACCGGCTGGGACCGGCAGTTCAGCATTGACTGGCCGGAGCAGCGCCGGCATCTGCGCCTGACGGCCGATGCACCACTGGACTACTTCGTGCTGTTCTGTCCGCAGGGTGCAGACCATTTTTGTGCCGAACCGGTGAGCAACTGCACCGACTGGCTGAACCGGCCACAAGATGCCCATGTGGGCGGCACGAGCTTGGCAGCCGGTGCAGAGCTGGTGAGCGGCTTCCGCCTGGCCTGGGGCCCATCAGGCTAGCTGCTTCTCTGTCCAGTTTGCGGTGAAAGCCCCCACCAATTCGGCATCCATGGGCTTGGCAAACAGATAACCCTGGCCATGGCTGCAGCCTATGCGCTCCAAAATATGGCGTTGGGCGGCGGTTTCCACCCCTTCCGCGGTGGTCTCCAACGCCAAAGCCTGGGCCAAAGCAATGATGGTCTGCACAATGGCCACCGCGCTGGCATCGCTCTCAGTCGCATCCAGAATACTGACAAACGAGCGATCGATCTTGAGCTTGTCTAGCGGGAAGCTGCGCAGATAGGACAACGAGGAATACCCGGTTCCAAAATCGTCCAAGGCGATACGTATGCCCTTGCGGCGGAAGTTGCGCAAAATGGCCTGTGCGGTCTGGCTGTCCTGCATCAATGTGGACTCGGTAATCTCCAGTTCCAGCCGCTCGCCAGGCAAACCGCTATGCGACAAGGCCTCTTCCACCATGGGCAGCACATCCACATTCGCCAGCTGCACGGCCGACAAATTCACCGCCACCCGCAGCGGATGCGGCCAGCGCATGGCATCCGTGCAGGCTTGGCGCAGCACCCAGGCACCCAGGGGTACGATCAAACCGCTCTCCTCGGCCGCCGGAATGAACTCGGCCGGCGACACCATGCCGCGCTGGGGGTGCATCCAGCGCACCAAAGCCTCAAAGCCCACCAAAGTACCGTTCAACAGGTCGATCTGCGGCTGGTAGTGCAGCACAAACTCACCCCGCACCAGGCCGTGGCCCATGTCGCTCAAAATATTCAGCTTGTGCTGCGCAAGCGCGTCCATGGCTGGATCGAAGAAGCACAAGGTGTGGCGGCCGGCCGCCTTGGCGGCATACAAAGCCATGTCGCAAACCTTCAGCAACTGCTCCGCACTGTGCGCGTCCTGCGGCGCAAACCCTATGCCTATGCTGGCGCGCACCTCAATGCGGTGGCTGTTCACCGACCACGCCTGGCCCAACGCAGCTTGCAGCCTTTCACCATAGGCCTGCGCTTGCGCCCGGGGCAGCTGTCCGGGCACGATCAGCGCAAACTCGTCGCCGCCCAGGCGCGCCAGCAGCTCACGTGGCCCCACCTCGGCCGTGAGGCGCCTGGCTACCTCCTGCAGCAGCAGATCACCCACGGCATGGCCCAGAGAGTCATTCACGGTCTTGAAGTTGTCCAGGTCGAACAGCAGCAAGGTGCAGGCAGCACCACATCCTGGAGGCGAAAAATAGGCCTCCAGCGCATTGCCAAACTGCAATCGGTTGGCCAAGCCCGTCAGCGCATCCTGGTGGGCCAGGCGCACCATTTCCATCTCGCGTAAACGCGCTGCGGTGATGTCAGAGCCCACGCCTCGCCAGCCTTGCAGCAGCCCTGCGGGCCCCACCAAAGGCTTGGCGGTCAGGGACCACCACTGCAGCTGCTCCCCCACCATCACAGGCACTACCACTTGGCGGAAAGGCGTGTCCAGGGCCATGCAAGCTTGCAGGTGCAAAAACATGTCCTGTTCTTCGTCGCGCAGCTGCGGAAACTGGGTCGACAGCATCTCGACCAGGTTGCGCCCGTGCAGCATTGCGGGTGCCACGCCCATGGCCGCCGCCAGGCGCACCGACACATGGCGCAGCCGGCCATTGCGGTCTGTTTCCCACAGCCAGTCACTCGCGTTTTCCTCGAAGTCGTTCAGCAGCAGGCCGACCAACTGTTTCTGTCGCTCGATCTCGGTTTCGGCATGCAAGCCATCCAGGAACATACGCGCGGTAATCTTTATGGTCCCCAACATGACAAAGGCATACAAGCACAGCAAGCCGATCATGTAAGCGTATACCGCCTCTGGCCGCACTGCGAGCGCAAACCCGACGCCTGTACACAGAATTAGCGCCCAGGACGTAGCCACCAGAGGGAGATAGGCAAACATCCAGCTGCCGGTGCCGACAAAACAGGCGGCCGTCGCGAGTAGAAATGCACGCCCGTCCGCATCGCTTAAGCTGAGTAAGTACCAGAATACCCAGGAGAACAATACTGCGGCAGCCGCGATGGAGATCGCCAGCGTCCAGCCTTTGAACTGCGGTACTTCATACGCCGCATGCATTGCCCGGTGCCCCCACCAGAGGGCTAGGTTCACGCCCGACGACACGGCCACAAGTAGCAGCCAAACCATCAAAAGCCCATGCTGCGCCTCTTGCCAAAAGGCCAGCACCAGCACCACCGCCGAGACCATCATGCCCAGGCTGCTAAATGGAATGCGCTGTAGCACCGCCCGGAACTGGCGCCCACGGTAGGCCTTGGCCTGCTCGGGAGACGGTTTTACGTCGTGCCAAGCCAGGGCTTGAGCCCACCCGTATTGACGAAAGTGCTGAAAACGCATGGCCCAGTGTACTCAGCGCCTGGCGATCAGGGACTGTAGGAAACCCGGCTCAAAATGCGGCTCCAGGTAGTCGGCCAGGCCGTCAAACACCGCGTCCAGGGTGGGTACGCTGGCACCAAACAGGGCACGCAGCACGGCCGGGTCTTCCAGCATGCCGTGCAGATACAGGCCCAGCACATTGCCGGCGGCATTCTGCCAACCCAGGCCATCGGGCAGCACAGCATGGGCTATGTCGCCTGCCTGGGCCATGGCGCTGTGCTGCAGCGTTTGTCCGTGGTGGATTTCATAGCCCGCCACCGGCACGCCGGCCAAGGCGGCCCAGGGGCCGACCATACCTTCGGCAAAACAGCTCTGCCGGTGCTGCACCGTCTTACGCTCTTCAAACTGCGTCACCAGGGGCAGCAGGCCCAGACCGGGCGCATTGCCGTCTATGCCATGCGTGTCGATCAAGGCCTCGCCCAGCATCTGCAGCCCGCCGCAAATGCCCAGCACGGCACCACCCCGCGCGGCATGGGCAGCCACCGCCGCGTCCAGGCCCTGCTGGCGCAGCCAGGCCAAGTCGCCACTGGTGTGCTTGGAGCCCGGCAGGATGACCCAGTCCGCACCCGCCAGATCTGCCGGGCTGCGCGCCCACACCAGGCGCACGCCGGGGACGTTCTTCAAGGGCTGAAATTCGTCCAGATTGCTGATGCGCGGGTAGGCCACCACGGCGATGGTGCGCGTCACCGTGCCACTGCTATGGCTGCGGTCATCAAACACACCATCTTCCTCGGGCAGGCCGTGCTGCCACCACATGGGCAGCGTGGCCACCAGCGGCACGCCAGTCAAAGCCTGCAGCTGCTGCGGGCCCGGCGCCAGCAGACGCGCATCGCCGCGGAACTTGTTCAGCACAAAGCCGCGCAGCAGTTTGCGATCCGCCTCGGGCAACAAGGCCCAGGTACCGTACAGGTGGGCAAACGCGCCCCCACGGTCAATGTCTGTGACCAGCAGGCAGCGCGCATCTGCATGGCGGGCCACACGCATATTGACGATGTCGCTGTCGTACAGATTGATTTCGGCAGGAGAGCCCGCACCCTCGATCACTACTACATCGTTTTCGGCACGCAATGCGTCCAATGCCTGGGTTACCACTGGCCAGACCTTGGCACTGCGGCTGCGCCAGTCCAGGCCCGTCAACTCGGGGCTGACCTGGCCCAGCAGTACCACCTGGCTATGGGTGTCCCGCTCGGGCTTGAGCAGCAGGGGGTTCATGCGTACATCGGGCTGAACCCTGGCCGCCAGCGCCTGGAAGTACTGGGCGCTACCGATTTCCCCACTGAACTCTGCCCCCACGCTTGTCACTGCGTGTACTGCGCTGCCCCCCGAGGGGGTCGCGCCTTGCTTGGGGCGGCCCGGCGCGGCAGCGACCACACGTGCGTTATTGCTCATGTTTTGCGCTTTGAAGGGGGCGACCTTCAGCCCCTGGCGGGCGTAGTAGCGACACAGGGCGGTGGTCAGCCAGCTTTTGCCAGCCCCGCTGGTGGTGCCCAGCACCATGGTGCAGACGGCAAGGCTCATGCGCGGAAATACCTCATTGGGGCGGTAGAAAAAAGGTGCAGACTGGGCACCGGTATTATGAATAAAAAATGGCTCTAGCGCATATTCTATCTGCGCCAGCAGCTATCGATTAAATAGCAAACTAAACGGCCCACATGCTGCGATCCCGACCGGCACCCTTGGCCTGGTACAGGGCTTCATCGACGCGCTTGTACACGCTGCGCACATCGTCACCCGGCCGCAGCTCGGTCATGCCGGCCGAGCATGTGTAGCCAAAATCCGGGTGCGCTGGCAACGGATGGCGCTGGCGCACCACATTCAATAAAACCGACACCACACTGCCCAGGTTCTTGGGAGACATGCCGCGAAATAGCAGCAAAAACTCTTCTCCGCCCAGCCGGCCAAAACTATCGTCGCGCCGCAGCGAGCGCTGCACCGTATGGGCAAAGTCCTTCAGCACGGCATCACCCGCCGGGTGGCCATAGCTGTCGTTGACCCGCTTGAAATAATCCAGGTCCAGCAAGACCACACCGCAAGGCGTATCGCGCTGCTGCCGCTCGGCTATGGAGTCGCGCAGCTGTTCCATGATGTGCGCGCGGTTGCTGATGCCGGTCATCCCGTCAGTCTGCGCGGCGCGCAAGGCCACGTCGCGTTGCTGGCGCATGCTGCGCTCGCTGCCTCTCAGCACAGTGATGTCCGACGCCACACACAGCATCCAGCCATCGGCGCGCAAGGTCTCGGTCATCCAAATCCAGCGGCCATCGCACAAATCGGCCTCAAAGGCGCGAAACGGCAGCTTGCCCCGGCGCGAACGAACGGTGGACAGCCAGGTTTCGATGTCACGGGTTTCGATATACGCGCCGTTGCCTAGCGCATGGTTGCGGCGCATCAGCTCGCTCCAGCTGATCAGTTCATCGGCATCCAAACCGTAAGCACTGCGAAAAGCAGGGTTGGCGTAGCGAAGGTGGTCGCCCGCGTCCAGTAGCGCAACCAACAACGGCGAGTCGTTGTAGGCCATCAGCAGCTGCTGCGCGATCGGGTCGGTGCAAGCGGGATGCGGCATAAAAATCATCATACAGACGACAGGGCCAGAGCGCGAGCGAGACTGCGCAATCCCACGCCCACACGACCCACATAGCGCGGCCCTTGACATAGCGATGTCACATCTGAGCCAGAAGATGCACGTCGCCTACCGAACGTTCCCTCCAGCCCCTAGAACAAGGAGATCCCCATGACTTCCATTGACCGTCGCGCCCTTTTGCGCGGTGCGGCCGGCGTTGGCCTGTCCACCGTCTTCCCTGACGCCATCAAACAAGCCCTGGCGATCCCCGCCAACGCGGTGACCGGCACCATCCAGGACGTGCAGCACATCGTGGTGCTGATGCAGGAAAACCGCTCGTTCGACCACTACTTCGGCACGCTGCGCGGCGTGCGCGGCTTCAACGACCCGCGCGCCGTGCGCCTTTACGGGTCGGGAAACTCGGTATTCCAGCAGCCCAATGTGAACTCGTCCGGCGTCACACAAACCCCTGCCACGCTGCTGCCCTTCCGCCCCGCAGGCGCCGACTTGGGGCTGGCATTTCTGGCCGACCTGGCCCACTCCTGGAAAGACGCCCACGGCGCCTGGAACAACGGCCTCTACGACAAGTGGATTCCGAACAAGACCAGCAAGACCATGAGCTACCTGCAGCGCTCGGACATCCCCTACTACTTCTCGCTGGCCGATGCCTTCACCGTGTGCGATGCCTACCACTGCTCGATCATGGCCTCCACCGACCCCAACCGCTACTACCTGTGGAGCGGCTGGGCCGGCCAGAACGGCACACTGACGCCCGATGGCAGCGCCACCGGCAGCACCCCTGGCAACGTGGCCCTGGCGGGCAATGGCAATGGCGTGCCGCCCTACGGCCCGGTGGTGACCAATGCCGAAGCCGGCTACAACTGGCGCACCTACCCCGAGCGCCTGCAAAACGCTGGCGTGAGCTGGAAGATCTACCAGGACATCGGCGTAGGCCTGACCGCCGAAGGCTACTGGGGCTGGACCGGCCAGCCCTACATCGGCAACTATGGCGACAACTCGCTGCTGTACTTCACCCAGTACCAGAACTCCACGCCCGGCCAGCCCCTGTATGACCGCGCCCGCAGCGGCACCAACATCTACAACAACGGCGCCTTCAACAACGGCGGCCTGTTCGACCAGTTGCGCAGCGATGTGATGAACAACACCCTGCCCCAGGTGTCGTGGATCGCCGCACCCGAGGCCTACACCGAACACCCCAACTGGCCCACCAACTACGGTGCCTGGTACGTCAACAACGTACTGGCCGCGCTGACCGCCAACCCCGCCGTCTGGGCCAGCACCGTGCTGATCATCTGCTACGACGAGAACGACGGCTTCTTCGACCACGTGGTGCCGCCCACCCCGCCCATGACAGCCGCGCAGGGCAAATCCACCGTCAGCACTGTGAACGAAATCTACCCCGGCAACGGCACGGCCAGCTACCCCGCCGGCCCCTACGGCCTGGGCGCACGGGTGCCCATGCTGGTGGTGTCGCCCTGGAGCAAGGGCGGCTGGGTCAACTCCCAGGTGTTCGACCACACCTCCATCGTCCAGTTCATCGAAAAACGCTTTGGCGTGATGGAGCCGAATATCTCGCCCTGGCGCCGTACGGTGTGCGGCGACCTCAGCTCGGCACTGGACTTCTCCATCGCCAGCGCCACCGCCTCGCGCCTGCCCAGCACCGCCGCCTATGTGCCGCCGGCAAGCGACGTCACCAGCGGCAAGACCTACCCCAACCTGGCCGTCACGCCGCCTGCCAACCAGACCATGCCGTCGCAAGAACCCGGTGCCCGCCTGGCGCGTGCCCTGCCCTACCAACTGCAGGCCCTGGGCGTGGCGAACGCGGCGGGCCAGAGCTTTGGCATCAGCTTCAGCAATACTGGCAGCGCTGGCGCCTGGTTCCATGTGCGCACCGCCAACGGCACCGTGGCCGGCGGCAGCACCGGCCCCTGGAGCTATACGGTAGAGGCCGGCAAAAGCCTGGCCGACACCTGGACACCCGCTGCGGGCACCAGCGCCTATGACCTGTCGGTGTACGGCCCGAATGGCTTCTTCCGCAAATTCGCAGGTGGCACCGGCGCATCGGCGGCCAAGCTGACCGTGCAAACCGTGTACGACACCATTGGCGGCGGTATTTCGCTGGTGGTCACCAACATCGGCACCGTCTCCACCAGCGTCACCGTGACCGATCAGTACATGAAGAACGCGTCGCACCAAACGGTAGCCCCAGGTGCCAGCTTTCGCTCGGACTGGACGCTGCAAACCAGCGCGCGCTGGTACGACCTGGTGGTCACGGCCAGCACCGACGCCAGCTTTATCTGCCAATGCGCTGGCCATGTGGAAACCGGCAAGCACGGCGTCAGCGACCCGCTGCTCTGAGCACCCTCAATTTCTAGATGTCAGGAACAGCTATGTTTTCCCCATTGAAAATGTCTTTCCGCCAGGCTGCCGTGTCCGCTGGCGCCTGCCTGTGCTTCGCCATGGCCCTGCCCGCGCAAGCCACCGTGGTCTACAACAACCTTGACGCCGTACAAAGCGGCTCCGATGCGGTGTACGGCACCGGCCCGCTTGCCAACTCGTTCAACACCGGCACTTACGGCGGCACACTGAACAGCATCCAGGCACTGCTGATGAACCTGGGCCCGGACCTGAGCTCCAACCTGCAGGTCAGCCTGCTGTCCAGCAACAGCGGCGCCCCTGGCAGCCTGCTGGCGACTTTCGACAGCCTGTCTAGCGACGCCATCTCGTCTAGTGGATTCGGCTCCTACCGTTTCTCGCTGGCATCCGGCTACAGCCTGGCGGCCAATACCACCTACTGGATCGAGATCGCCGCAGCCGACCCGAATGCGGTCCAGTGGTCGTATTCGTCCGACCTGTCCGCGCTGGGTGTGGCCGGTGAATCGTCTTACAGCGCCGCGTTTGGTGTCAGCCCCAACGACACGGCAGCACTGGCCGGCTTTGGCCCCTACCAGATGGCGGTGGAGTTGCCCGAGCCCGGCTCGCTGGCCCTGATCGGCCTGGGCTTGGCGGGCCTGGTGTTCATCCGCCGCCGCGCCTAAGCCACCAGCGCGTCAGCCCGGGCACGGGTCTGCTGCACGATCTCGGCGTTCAGCTGGTCGTTCATGGCCACCCGTGCCTGCGCCTGGGCCACGCTGAAACCCCAGGCCGCCTGGTGGCGCGCCACCAAGCGCTGCAGGGCTACGTCCATGGGCACATCGAGGTACCAGCAGGTATCCAGCAGCCCGTCCAGGTTCCAGCCATGTTCGCGGTGTAGCAGGTAAAGCCCCTCCACCAGCACCAGGCGCACAGCCGCATCGATCTGCACTGCGCCCTCCACCGGGTCACCCACGCTGTGCTCGAAACCGGGCCAAGGCACGGGGGGCGCATCAACAGCCGCGTTGCGCACCGCGCGCAGACGGTCCGCCAGACCGGCCGGGTCGAAGGTCCAGGGTGATCCACGCCGGGCCAGGGCCGCCTCCGGGTCGGGCATGCGCGCCAGGACCGCCCGGCTCAGGTGGAAGCCATCCATGCCCAAGACTACCGCCGTACCTGCACCCGCCTCGGCATTCACCGCAGCCACCAACTTGTCAGCCAAGGTACTTTTTCCCGAACCAGGCAGTCCCACCAGCCCGACGATGCGGCGGCGCGGCCCCGGCGTGCGCAGCATTTGCAGCAACTGCGGGACGGGGTCGGTGAGTACGGGGGGTGCAGTGTCTAAAGTCGCCATGGGCATTTCTCAGTTCTTTCTTTTACGTTCCAGGTCTTGCAGCGCCGCTTCCAGTCGCTCAAACCGGAAATGGTAGCCGTCTGCAAGCAGGCGCCGCGGCACCACGCGCTGGCCTTCGGTCAGCAGGCAGGCCTGCTCGCCCAGCATCAGCTGCAGCAAGGCCGCCGGCACGGGCAGCGCCAGCGGGCGGTGCAATACCCGGCAGACGGTGTCGGTGAATTCCTGTTGGCTCACCGGATGGGGTGCGGTCAGGTTGTAGGCGCCGCTGGGCGGCATATCTGGCGACTGGTGTAGCTGGGCCAGCAGATGCAACACGCCGGCCACCACATCGTCCAGATGCACCCAGGTCAACACCTGGTCACCCCGGCCCATGCGCGTGCCTACACCCAGGCGGAACGGGCGCAGCATCTCGGGCAACGCGCCCTTCAGGCCCAGCACCACGCCCAGCCGCACACAGGCCACCGCCACGCCGTGGGCGGCCATGCCCTGGGCCGTGCGCTCCCAGCGCTGGCATAGCTCGGACATGAAGATAGGCTGCGGCGGCGCATCCTCGCCCAACGCGGCCGCGTCGCCCGGCGCCTGTATGCCGTAGTAGCCAATGGCGGAAGCACTCAGCAGCAGGCGCGGTTTGCGCGCCGATGCCGCCACCCAATCCACCAGGGCCTGGGTCACACCGCTGCGGCTGGCATGCAGCTGCTGCTTGCGCTGCGGCGACCAGCGCGGGCCCAATATTGGCTCGCCCGAGAAGTTCAGCAGCACATCCGGCATATCGTCTGGCGCCACGTCGGCCAGCCTGGTCACATGGCGCACCGCCGTACCAAAGAGCGCTTCGGCCTTTTCGGCATTGCGCACCCACAACGTGAGCCTATGGCCCTGTAGCAACAGCGCACGGCACAGCGCCTGGCCGAGAAAGCCGGTGCCACCGGTCAGCAGAATGTGCAAGGGCGGGACATTGGGTGCGGAACTGTGCGGGGTGGTGGGCATACAACTCCAAAGGGAAACGAACAGAGACTGGCGACGATTGTGGCGCGCCGCGCGGATTGCGCTAGAGTCCTAGCCCCATGTCCCTCCAAACCGACGCCCCAACCGCCCCGGACGACGCCCTGCACAGCATTGGCGCTTCCTGCCAAATCAGTGCGCGGGCTCGGCACAGGGTGGCCACCCTGACTGTTCACGCCGACCTGCTGATCTGGGTACAGGCCGGCAGCAAGACCGTGCACCATGCGCGCGGCAGCCACCGTTGTGGCCCGGGCCAACTGCTGATGCTGGCACAAGGCAGCGTATGGGACGTGGTGAACGACCCCACACCCCACGCCAGCTACCAGGCCTGCGCACTTCAGATCGCCCCCGAGATGGTGGCCGACTTCAGCCAGCGCTACCCTGCCCTGGCAGGGAATGCACGCACCGCTCTGGCCAGCCTGCTCACGGTGGACGACAGCCTGGGGCAATCTCTGCAGGCCGCTGCAGACGCACTCGCCGGCAGGGGCCAGTTTCCAGCCTCGGTCCGCCGCCACCGTGCAACCGAGGTGCTGCTGATGCTGGCCGAGCGCGGCTGGGCATTTCCGCCGAACGGCACGCTGCGCGCCACAGAGCGGGTCCGCCGCGTGGTTGCAGGGCGGCTATACGCCGACTGGACAGCCGAAGAGATCGCCCAGGCGCTGCACACCAGCCCCAGCACCCTGGGTCGCCAGTTGGCCAAGGAAGGCAGCAGCATCGCCGCAACCGTGCGTGCTCTGCGGCTGGAGACGGCGCTGAACATGCTGCAGTCCAGCGCGCTGCCAGTGGGCGAAATAGCGCAGCAATGCGGCTACACCTCGCACAGCCGGTTTGGCGCGGCCTTCAAGACACGCTTTGGTTTTGCCCCTTCGCTGTTGCGCGAAACGGCATAGCTGCTGCACGGCGCGGGCTAAAGCTTTGGCGGGTCTGCGGTGACAGTAAGGCCTTGTCTACAAGGAGTCGTATGTTTATCCGCTTGATCCCACGCTTGATCCCACCTATCGCTGCAGCTGCTCTGTGCTGCGCCAGCCTGGCCGCCCAGGCCGAACCCTTCACCCTCACCAGCCCCGACATCACGGAAGGACGCAGCCTGCTCGCTACCCAGGTGCTACAAGGCTTTGGCTGCAGTGGCGGCAACCAGTCACCCGCGCTGCAATGGCAGGGCGTGCCGCCCGGCACCCAAAGCCTGGCGCTGACGGTGTACGACCCCGACGCACCCACCGGCTCCGGCTGGTGGCACTGGGTGGTCTACAACCTGCCGGCCAACACGTCCGGCCTGCCCGCCCAGGCCGGCAGTGGCCAGCCAGGTTTGCCAGCGGGCACGGTACAGGGCCGCACCGACTTTGGCGCGCCAGGCTACGGTGGCGCCTGCCCGCCAGCCGGCGACCAACCGCACCGCTACATCTTTACGCTGTACGCGCTGAAAGTTCCGCGCATCGACCTGCCCGCCGATGCCAGTGCCGCCATGGTCGGCTTCATGCTCCATGCCAACACCCTTGCTCAGACCCGGCTGACGGCCATCTACGGGCGCTAAAAAGCCAATACGGTCGTGTGGCAACATCCAGCCATGGACAACAGCATGATGGATAACTACCAATTTCTGGCGCGCTACAACCGCTGGTTCAACCAACGCCTGTACGCCTGCTGCAGCGGCCTGGACGATGCCACACGCAAGCAAAACAGCGGTGCGTTCTTTGGCTCTATCCACCGCACGCTGAACCACGTGCTGGTGGGCGACCAGGTCTGGCTGCAGCGCTTTGTGCAATGCGGCGCCGACCATGCCAGCGCTTGGCCCGCGCTGAGCGGCGCCATCCACCTGCCGCCCGGCTACCAGCTGAACCAGCCGCTGTACGACGACTGGGCCACGCTCATGGCCCGGCGTGAGGTGCTGGACGCAGCCATCGAAGCCTGGCTGGCCAGCGCACCACCCGACATGGCAGGCTGGACCATGCGCTACAGCAACACCTTGGGCTCGCAGCGCCAGCACCCGATGTGGCAGGCCCTAACGCATTTTTTCAACCACCAGACCCACCACCGGGGCCAGGTCACCACTCTGCTGTCGCAGCAAGGTGTGGACGTGGGCGATACGGATCTGATCAGCCTGGTCTAGCCCGGTCTGGAGGGCCACCCATGCAATTTTGATAGCAGCTCGCGCAGGCAGTACCTGCGCTAGAGCCTCATTTCATATAAAAGACCGGACCACACGGCAGCAGGCAAACACTGCCAAAATGCGAGTTCCTCCGCCCAAACGCCCCCAACATGCACACCCCCTACAACCGCGCCACCGAAGACGTGGGCAATATCGTCGAGTTTGGCCACGTCAATGTGCGCGTAGCCAACCAGCAGCAGGCCATCATCTTCTACGGCATGGGCCTGGGTCTGACCCGCGACCCCTACCAGCGCACCGGCATCAGCAATGCCTGGATGAACGTGGGCAGCTGCCAGTTCCATCTGCCGGTAGGCAAGACCGAGGTGCTGCGCGGCGTGGTTGGCCTGGTACTGCCGGAGCTGGACAGCCTGGTGCAGCGGCTGCAGGCCGTGGCCCCGCTGCTGCAGGGCACGCAGTTCCGCTTTGAACGCCGTGGCGATGTAGTGGACACCGTCTGCCCCTGGGGCAACCGCATCCGCGTGCACGCCCCGGACCCGGCGCGCTTCGGCCCGCTGCGCCTGGGCATGCCCTATGTGGAGGTGGACTGCGCACCCGGCACGGTGGCCGGCATTGCCCGCTTCTATACCGAGGTGCTGGCAGCTCCTGCCACGCTGGGCTCGGATGCAGACGGCAACTTTGCGCGCATTCCCATAGGTCTGGCCGAGAGCCTGGTGTTCCGCGAAACCACACGCAGCCTGCCGCCTTACGACGGCCACCATGTGCAGATCAGCGTGGCAGATTTTTCAGGGGTGCACCGCCGCCTGCTGGCGCGCGGCCTAGTGACGGAGGAAAGCGACCAAAGCCAGTACCGCTTCCAGGACATCATCGACCTGGACAACGGCCGCGTACTGGCCACGCTGGAGCACGAGGTGCGCAGCATGCGCCACCCTATGTACGCCCGCCGCCTGGTGAACCGCAACCTGGACAACGGCCCCGACAGCTTTGTAGGCGGCTACGAAGAAGCCGCCTGGCGGCTGCCGCCCACCGCTGCGAATTAACTGGAGCTTGCGTCCCAGCCGAACAGGCGCCGGGGCGTGTCCCACATCAGCGCCTGGCGCGCCGCCGCGTCGGGCACCAGCTTGTCGAACAGGGCCAGCAAGGGGCCGTAGTCCACCCGCGCCGGGGCCCGCAGAAACGGCCAGTCCGAGGCCCAGACCAGGGCCTGTGGCGTATAGGCCTGCAGCAGCGCCTGCACAAAAGGCCACATGTCCGCATGCGGAAAAGCCTGGCCCGAGCTTTTCACCAGGCTGGACAATTTGACGCAGGCGCGTCCCGTTTCAGCCAGGCCCAACAAAGCCTGGAAGCCGGCCTGGCCCACGCCCGCCGCCGGGTTAGGCCGGCCACAGTGGTCGAACAGCAGGCGCGCGCCGCTGTCCACCAGCATGGGCTTGAGCGCTACCAGTTGGTCCTGCTGCACCTGCACCTGGGCCCATAGGCCCAGCGAACGCAGGCGCTCCAGCAAGGGGCCTATGCCGAGGTAATAGTCCACGCCCAGCAAGGCTGGGTTGAAGGCCACGCCAACCACGCCCTGGGCCTGCAGATCTTGCAGCTCGCCCAGGCTGGCGTCGTTACGCAGCACCACCACGCCCTTGTAGCGGCCCTGGCCCCGCGCCAGCGCATCCAGCAGGCAGCGGTTGTCCAGGCCGTAGCCGGAGTTGGGGCCGACCAGCACCGCATGCTGCACGCCGTGCGCGTCCAGCACCGCGTCCAGTTGCTCAGCCGTGGCCAGCTCCTGGCCCGAGGGCCGGTAGGCAGTGTCGGGCTGGAAGGGAAAGCGCGCAGGGTCAAATATGTGCACATGGCAATCCACCCTGGGCTGGGCGTACGGGTTGGCGGGGCTGGTGGTCATATCGTCATCTCCTTCACCTTGCTGTATTTGGAGGGCTTAACCTGGCACATTTGGGTAAAACCGAGGGTAAACCCTTTATTTTGAAAATGAACTATTTAGTACATTTCGAGCCATTCTAGCGATAACATGCGGGGTTCAACACCCGCCCCCTCTTCCGCCCGACCGGCCCCTCAACCCAAGGAACTCCCATGCGCATCCTCGTACTCCACGGTGTCAACCTGAACATGTTTGGCAAACGCGACCCCAAGCAATACGGCACCACCACGCTGGACCAGATCAACACCAGCCTGGTGGCGCTGGGCCAGGAACTGGGCGCGACGGTAGAGCACTTCCAGACCAACCACGAAGGCGCCATGTGCGAGCGCATCCACCAGGCCTATGCCGACAAGGTGGACGCGGTGCTGATCAACGCCGGTGCCTGGACACACTACAGCTACGGCATCCGCGACGCGCTGGCCATCCTGGCCTGCCCCATCATCGAGGTGCATATGTCCAACATCCACGCCCGAGAGGAGTTCCGCCACCACTCGGTGTTCGGTGAAATCGTCAAGGGCCAGATCTGCGGCTTTGGGGCCGAGAGCTATCTGCTGGGCCTACGTGCCGGCGTATCCGCTGCCCAGGCAGCACAAAAGGCCTGAGGACGCAGCATGATCAGCGGCAAAACCGAGCTCATCGCCCACATCGGCTTCCCCACCCACGCCTTCAAGGCGCCGATGATCTACAACCCCTATTTCGACCAGGCCGGCATTGACGCCGTGGTCGTGCCCATGGGCTGCAAGACTGAGGACTACCCCACGTTTCTGCGTGCCGTATTCAGCCTGCAGAACATCCGTGGCGCGCTGATCACCATGCCGCACAAGGTCACCACCGCCGGCCTGCTGGACGAGGTCTCGCCCACGGCGCAGATCGCCGGTGCCTGCAACGCCGTGCGCCGCACCGAAGACGGCCGCCTGGTCGGCGATATGTTCGACGGCGAAGGCTTTGTGCGCGGCGTGCTGCGCAAGGGCCAGAACCTGACCGGCATCCGCGCCCTGGTGGTGGGCTGCGGCGGCGTGGGCTCGGCCATCGCAGCCTCGCTGGCGGCGGCGGGCGTCAGCACGCTGCAGTTGTTCGATGCCTACACACCCTCCATGGAAGGCCTTGCCGGCCGCCTGCGCCAGCACTACCCCGCCTTGCTGGTGGAAACCGGCTCCAACGACCCCGCCGGCTGCGACCTGGTGGTCAACGCCACGCCCATGGGCATGAACGAAGGCGACCCCCTGCCCATGGACGTAGACCGCATCGCCCCCACCACCTTCGTGGGCGAGGTGGTGATGAAGGCCGAGACCACCGCCTTCCTGGCCGCTGCCCAGGCGCGTGGCTGCCGGGTGCAGGTGGGCACGGACATGCTGTTCGAGCAGATTCCGGCTTATCTGGAATTCTTCGGCCTGCCCAGCACCACGGCAGAGGTACTGCGCGAAGTCGCCACGCTGAAGTACTGAACGCCCTTGCACAGGCTGGGTCTGTCTACTTTTTGACATGCCCGGCCCGTAAGTCCCCTACCGCAACACCACCCAAAGCATGCTGCAAATCCTGGCCATCACCACGCCGATCTACCTGATCATCGCAGCAGGTTATCTGTCTGTGCGATTTGGCCTGTTCAACAAGCCCGACATGCGGGTGCTGGGCCGCTTTGTCATCAACTTCTGCCTGCCGGCGCTGATCTTCAACGCCCTGTCCAAGCGCCCGCTGGGCGAAGTGCTGAACGGCCCTTACCTGCTGGCTTACGCCGCTGGCTCGCTAACCGTGGTGCTGATCGGCATGCTGGTCGGCCTGCGGTTGCGCCGCCAAAGCATGCCCCTGGCCACCATGCAAAGCCTGGGCATGGCCGCATCCAACAGCGGCTTTGTGGGCTACCCCATCGTGCTGCAGCTGCTGGGCCCCACGGCCGGCGTGGCCCTGGCGCTGACCATGGTGGTCGAGAACCTGCTGGTGCTGCCCCTGTGCTTCGCCATGGCCGACAACGAAGGCCAGGACGCCGCCCAGCGCTGGCACCACACCTTGGCTGTCAGCCTGCGCAACCTGCTGAAAAACCCCATGGTGCTGGCCATACTGGCCGGCTTCGGCTTCTCGCTGTCGGGTCTGCACCTGCCTGCCGTGCTGGCGCAAACCGTGCAAATCGTGGCCACTGCCTCCAGCCCGGTGGCGCTGTTCGTCATCGGCGGCAGCCTGGTCGGCCTGAAGCTGGCCGGCGTGCGCCGCGACCTGGCCTGGGTAGCCTGCGGCAAGCTGCTGCTGCACCCACTGGCCGTATTCACCATGCTGTGGCTGCTGCCCGCCGGGCTGGTGGTGGCACCCGAGCTGCGCGTCGCCGCCGTGCTGTTTGCCGCCATGCCCATGCTCAGCATCTACCCGGTGGTAGCGCAGAAATACGGACTGGAAGGCTTCACTGCCGCCGCCCTGCTGGTGGCCACCGTCAGCTCGTTTTTCACCATCAGCAGCCTGCTGTGGGCCATGCACCATCTGCTGGGCTGGGTGGCCTGAGGTTCAGCATCAAATAGGCCTGCGGCGCAGACAATACCTGCGCAACATGCTTTTAATTTGATAGCATATTGCTGCCGCATTTCTGCCCACGGTGCAAGGCAGATGGTTGAGACGGATTGGCTCGCCCCTGGGGCAATGCCCGCAACAGCGGCTACATTCGTCACTCCACCATACCCGGCGATCTTCACGTAGCCGTAGCCTCCATTTACCCGTGACAACCGAAGCGGCCCCACCCTCCACCAACCCCAGCGACGAACCCGGCGATGCGCAGTGGCTCAGCCCCAGCGCAGTCCCTGCCCGGGCACGGCTGCCCGTGGGGCTGGTGCTGTCGCTGCTGTTCCATGCGCTGCTGCTGAGCCTGAGCTTCGGCTGCCAGGGCGATGGCCTGCCGGGTTTCGACTTCCCCTGGCAGGCGCGGCGCGCCGAGGTACCAACCGTGCGCGTGGTGCTGGACCCGGCGGAACCGGCCAGCGCCGAACCCACGGGCACGGAGCCGTCGCAAGACGCCGGCGCCAGCACCGCAGACGCCCCGAACACCACGTCCACGCCAGCCCCCCAACCCACCGACAGCGGCGAAGCTGCGGCCTTGCCCTTCGATGGCGCCGCCACCTGGGTCGCACTGCCCACGCCCGCCGCTGAGACCGCCCAGAAAGAAGCAGAGCGTCTAGAGACCAAACGAAAGGAAGCCCAAGCAGCCCGGGCAGAGGCTGCCCGCCAGGCCGCAGCAGTCGCCGAGGCCCGTCGGCAAGAGGCGCGGCAAAAAGAAGCCGAGCGCCAGGCCACGGCCCGCCTGGAAGCGGCCCGCGCAGAAGTCGCACGCCTGGAGGCTGCGCAACAAGCCGCCACCCTCGCCGCCACACATCAGGAAGAAGCCCAGGCAGCACGCGCCAAAACGGCCAAGCTGGAGACAGAACACCAAGAGAGCTTGCGCCAGGACACAGCCCGGGCCGAGGCCACGCGCCTGGAGGCGCTACGCCAAGAAACCAGCCGCCAGGAGGCAGCGCAGGCAGAAGCCGCACGGCAGGCCGAGGCGCAACAGCAGGTCCTGACCGTCGCTCGGGCCGAAGCCGAGCGCCTGGAAACCGCGCGGGTCGAAGCCGCAAAGCAGGAACGTGAACGCCAAGACGCCGAGCGGCAGGCCAGCGCACGCCAGGATGCTGCGCGGCTAGAGACGGCCAGGGCTGAGGCTGCCAAGCAAGAAGCTGAGCGCCTGGAAGCCGCCAAGAAAGCCGCCGCACGGCTGGAGGCCGCCCAACAAGAAGCCGCAAATGCCGCCAAGGCAGCACGCGCCGAAGCCGAACGTCAAGAGGCCGCACGCCAGGAAGTTGCGCGCCTGGAGGCCGCCCGGGCCGAAGCCGTCAAGCAGGAAACCGAGCGCCTGGAAGCCGCCAAGCAGGCGGCCGCACGCCAAGAGGCCGCCAGGATAGAAGCCGCGCGGGAGGCTGAACGCCAGGCCGCCGCCAAGGCAGAAGCCGAACGCCTGGAAGCCGCCAAACAAGCTGCCGCGCGCCAAGAGGCGGAGCGCCAGGCCGCAGCCCGGCAAGAAGCCGCCCGGGCCGAGGCCGCCAAGGCAGAAGCCGCGCGACGTGACGCCGAGCGCCTGGAGGCGGAAAAGCAAGCTGGGGCAAAGCAAGCTGCAGCACGGCAAGAAGCCGCGCAGCAGGAAGCCGCCAAGGCCGCCCGGGCCGAGGCCGAACGCCAGGCCTCCGCACGCCAGGAGGCAGCAAAGGCCGAGGCAACCAAACAAGAAGCCGCGCGCCAGGAAACAGCACGCGCCGAAGCCGCCAAGCAGGAAGCTGCACGCCAGGAGGCCGCCAAAGCAGAAGCCTCGCGGCGCGAGGCAGAACGCCAGGCTGCGCAGCAAGAAGCGGCAAGGGCCGTAGCCGCCAAACAAGAGGCCAAACAGGAGGCTGAGCGGCAGGAGGCCGCGAAGCAGGAGGCCGCGAAGCAGGAGGCCGCAAGGCAGGCTGCTGCGCGCCAAGAAGCGGCCCAGCAGGAGGCTGCCAACGCCGCAAAGGCCGAAGCCGACCGCCAGAACGCCACCCGCCAGGATGCCGCACGGGCCGAGGCCACCAAACAAGAAGCCAAGCGCTTGGCGGCCGAACAACGCGAAGAGAAGCTCAAAGCCATAGGGCGGCAGCTGAACGAAGAGGCCGACAAGCGTGCGGCGGCAGATGCCGCACGCGCTTCCTCGTCACTGCCATCGTCGTGGAGCAGCGCACGCCGAGGCAGGATCTTCGGCCGCATCGACACCAACGAGGAAATGGTGCGTTACGCCGAAGCCTGGACCCGAAAAATCGAGTCCCCCATGGCCTTCGATGCTGCAGTCCGCCAAGTCGTCAAGCAGCCCCATGCCGATCCCCTGGTGCTGGTGGCGGTGCGAAGCGATGGTTCGGTGGAGTCGGTGAGCTTCGTCATCTCCAGCGGCGTACCAGCCATCGACGAGGCGATCCGCCGCATCATCTACGGCCAGGCGAACTACCAGGCCTTCCAGCCCGCCCTGGCCCGCGAATTCGACGTGATCGAAATCCGCCGCACCTGGTACTTCGACATGGCGATACGGTTGTATTGATGGCTCATTGCGTGCGCGACCCGCGTTGAGGCGCAGGCTGCACGAGCGCCCACGCCTTGGCATCAAATACCCTGCTAGCGCTTATTACACGTGCGTAATACGCTCTCTATTCAATAGCACCAACATCCAGGGGCCAGCACGCTTGGTTGCAGCCTACGGGGCCTTTCACCTTGCCTATTCGAGCCGGCTTACAGCATCCGCCAGCCGCGCCCGCGCCGCTCATGGGCATACCGCCATGAGTTGTTACAAAATGTGTATACTATTGAAATACTTCGATTTGCACCTGCATTACTAGCCACTATGTGCAGCGTGTCGCCCAACCTTTCAAGCACATCGACTCCGTGCTGCAGCCAAGCCACAACCTCAAACGCAATGCACTGATGGCGATTCTGGCCCTGAGCTGGGTCGGCTCGGCTGCGGGCTGGGCAGCCATGGAGTTGCGCGGTGTGTCATCGACCGTCTTGCGCGGAGTGTTTGGTGCAAACATGCTGTTCCACCCGGTCATGTTCATCATCCTCTGGAGAAAGCTGCTGTCGCAGCGTGTGGTCGATGTGGCGTGTTTGCTATTTGCAGTCGGCCTATGCGCTGCCTGCATGGCCCTGCGGCTGTACGCGCCAGTTTTTGGCGCCAGCATCGACCTGCAGCCGCTGTACCTGTGGATTCCGGTGATCTACGTATTTGCCTTCACGCAGATGGGCCACACATCCAGCCTGAAATTGGCGCTGGCTATTCTGGCAATCTTCATCGTGATCAGCCTGCCCTATCTTGTTTTTCATTTCGACGAAGGCTACGGCAACTTCACCGTCCAGCTGCACATGGTGTCTGCCGTGTTGATTGCGGCGCTGTATTTTTTCTCCAGCTACCAGCACCGTTTCCAGATTGCCCAGCTCACCGTGGACCAGCTGGCGCGCCTGGCCAATACCGATGAACTCACCCAGTTGGCCAACCGCCGCCGCATGTCCGAGGCCATCGAATCCGAGTTGCTGCGCTTTGCGCGATATGGCCACGCCTTCGCCATCATCCTGATCGACATCGACCACTTCAAGTCCATCAACGACCAGTTCGGCCACAGTGCGGGCGACACCGCGCTAGTGGCATTGGCGCAACGCGCCGCCGAAGAACTGCGCGACGTTGACACGCTGGGGCGCTGGGGCGGCGAAGAGTTTGTGGTGATCCTGCCGGAAACCTCGTTCACAGAGGCGATACACAAAGCCACGGCGCTGTGTGCCCATGTGGCCGCCAAGCCCTTGCTGGCCGAAAACAGAATCACCATTAGCTGCGGAGTGGCAAGTGTTATGGCAGCCGACACCGCCGATGCCCTGCTGCAGCGCGCAGACGAAGCGCTCTATACGGCTAAGCGCCTTGGCCGTAACCGGGCCGAGGGCGCGGCCGGAAACCGGGTCTAACCTGCAGGCGTTTGCACCGAACAAAGCGCCTACTCACGCCCCAAACGCCTCCAGCGCAAACTCACCCTTCTGCAGTTGCTGCACCAGGTAGTCCACACAGACCTTCAGCTTGGCCGAGTTGCCCAACCGCGTGGCCGTCACCGCCCATACATTCGCCTGCTGGAAGTAGGCCGGCAGCACACGCTGCATGCTGCCGTCTTTCAGACGCGCGGCTACGTCCCAGCTGGACAGCAGCACGATCCCATGCCCGTCCACGGCCCAGTTGTGCACCGCATCGCTGTGGTTCGAGCCCAGGGTACTGGTCACCTTGACCGACTCCACGCCCTGCGGCCCTTCCAGGCGCCAAACGCCGTAGGCCTGGTCGCGGTCGCGGAACAGCAGGCAGTCGTGCTGGGCCAGGTCGGCCAGGGTCTTGGGTGTGCCGCGCCGCTCCAGGTAGCTGGGCGCGGCGCACAGCACACGCACGCTGTTGGCGACCGGGTGCGCCACCAGATAGGGCTCGCTGATGTCGCCCACGCGGATATCGATGTCAAAGCCCTCTCCCAACACGTCCACCCGGCGGTCCACCAGCTCCAACCAGATATCCAGGGCCGGGTACAGGCGCTTGAGTTGCGCCAGGATATGGCCCACGTGGTTGCGGCCCAAGCGCAGGCTGGTGCTGATGCGCAGCGTGCCAGATGGCGTGGCCCGGGTACGCCCAACCTCCTGAGTCAGGCTGTCCGCCGTGTCCAGTACCTTGCGCGCCCACAGCAGCGCGGTCTCACCCTCGTCGGTGATCGACACCCGGCGCGTGGTGCGGTGAAACAAGGCCAGGCCCAAAGCCTTTTCCAACCCCGAGATGCGCTTGCTGACGTAGGCCGGCGAGATCCCCAGTTCCACCGCCGCCGCATTGAAACTGCTGCGCCGCGCGACACAGACGAAGACCCGCAGGTCGATCAGTTCCCACTGGGCATTCAGCATTTATTGTTCACCATTGGTTAATTGTGAATCATCTTTGTCACTAATTACAAATAGATTGGTTGTCAGTACCATGCCGCATCCCATACATAAAGAGACACCATGACCCCGTTGAAAATCGCCATTGCCGGCGCCGGCTACATCGGCCTAGCCCACATCGAAGTGCTGGCCCGCAGCAGCCGCTGCACCCTGTCGGCCATCGTCGACCCCTCCCCCGGCGCTGTAGCGATTGCGGCCCGGGCCGGTGTGCCGCTGTACACCTCGCTGGACGCGCTACTGGCCGCCGGCAAGCCCGACGCCATCATCCTTGCCACGCCAAACCACCTGCATGTGCCGCAAGCCTTGCAATGCATTGCCGCCGGCCTGCCGGCGCTGCTGGAAAAGCCCCTGGCGCCGACGCTGGCCGAGGGCGAAAAGCTGGTCAAAGTGGTGGAAGAAACCGGCGCCAAGCTGCTGATCGGCCACCACCGGGCGCACAGCCCGATCATGGCCAAGGCAAAGGAAGTGGTGGATTCGGGTCAGCTCGGCAAGCTGGTCACGGTGATGGGCAGTGCGCAGTTCTTCAAGCCCGACGAATACTTTGCCAGCGGCCCCTGGCGCGCCCAGGCTGGCGGTGGCCCGATCCTGCTCAACATGATCCACGAGGTGCACAACCTGCGCATGCTGTGCGGCGACATCAGCGCCGTGCAAGCCTTTGCCAGCAACGCCACGCGCGGCTTCGCGGTGGAAGATACGGTGGCCATCAACCTGCGCTTTGCCAACGGTGTGCTGGGCAGCTTCATGCTGAGCGACACCGCCGCCAGCGCCCGCAGCTGGGAGCAGACCAGCCAGGAAAACAAGGCCTACACCACCTATTCCGACGAAGACTGCTACGTTATTGCCGGCACCCAGGGCAGCCTAGCCGTGCCCACCATGCGCATCAAAACCTACCCCCGCCCGGAAGACCGTTCGTGGTGGAAGGAGTTTGAGGTAGGCACCATCGGCATGGTGCGCGACGACCCGCTGAAGCACCAGATGAACCACTTCGCCGACGTCATAGAAGGGAAAGCCGCCCCCCTGGTCAGCGCCCGCGACGGTGTGCAAAACCTGCGGGTGACCGAAGCCATTGCGGAGGCGGCCAGCACGGGGCTGGTGGTGCAGATTTAGGCCATGTGCGCCTTCTGAAATCTCGGGTAGCTTGCTATACAAATAGGAGCTGCTTACGCATGTAATTCCTGCGCTAGCGGGTGATTTGGCTTGAACCTTTGGATTTACTTGGTGCTGCCAGCATCCCCGGCCGGGAAGTGCGCCCGGCGGCGCAGTCACCTTTCTTTGCGTCGCCGTCGAGCCGTAACCCAAAGAAAGGCGAGCCGAAGTCGTCGCCCCTGCGCTGCGCTCCGGGTACGCTGCGTTGCTCGGTCTGGCCGGGGTCCCGCTCGAACTCGGCCTACGGCCTCAGACAATCGCGGGCCCTGATCCGCCCAGCCCTGCGCTACTCGCCGACGCCACACGGCGTGGGAGCGGACAGCCAAACAGCCAGCCCGGCTGCGCCGGGCATCGCGTCGCACGCGATGCCCTCACCCCAACCCTCTCCCCACAGGGGCGAGGGAGTAAAGCGGGGACACGCGCGGCTTTCGCGCCGGTATTGCCCCCTCT
>JAPLPK010000230.1 GCA_026400275.1 Burkholderiales bacterium | reverse complement strand
GCGCTTGGCCAGCTCCTTGAGCGTACTCACGTCCAGGTTGCGGTAGTGGCAGAAGGCCTCCAGCTTGGGCATGTACTTGGCCAGAAAGCGCCGGTCCTGGCCAATGCTGTTGCCGCACAAAGGTGAGGTGAACTTGGGCACGTACTGGGACAGGAAGGCGATCAACTGCGCCTCGGCCTCGGCTTCGGTGGTGGTGGAGGCCTTGACCTTGTCGATCAAGCCGCTTTTGCCATGCGTGCCCTTGTTCCATGCGTCCATTTTGTCCAGTTGCGCGTCCGACTGGTGGATCACGAAAACCGGGCCTTCGACACGCGGTTCCAGACTGGGGCCGGTGACGACCACAGCGATCTCAATGAGGCGGTCCACCTCGGGGTCCAGACCGGTCATTTCACAGTCCAGCCAGATCAGGTTGTGGTCCGATTTTGCGAGCAAGGTCGCTGATGACACGGGGGATGGGGTATTGATTTCAGCCATAAATCACATTGTCGCCGATGGCCTACACTCCCGCCCATGCAAGATACCGCCGTTTTTTCGCCCTCGGCCGCCCTCACGCTGGGCTTTGCCGCCCTCCTGATTGTTGGTTTGTGGGTCAAGTTTTGGCTGGCTACGCGCCAGATCCGCCACGTAGTTCGCCACCGCAACGCCGTGCCCGCCGCCTTCACCAGCAACATCACTCTGGAAGCCCACCAAAAGGCGGCTGATTACACCGTGACCAAGGCGCGCTTTGGCCTGCTGGAGATGGCTTTGAGCACCACGGTATTGCTGGGCTGGACGCTGCTGGGCGGCCTGAACTGGTTGAACCAAAGCCTGCTGGCCTGGCTGGGCGGCGGCATGCTGCAACAGCTGGCGGTGCTGGCCGGCTTTGTAGTGATTGGTGGCCTGATCGACATCCCCGTGGCGCTGTACCAGACCTTTGTGATCGAAGAGCGCTTCGGCTTCAACAAAACCAGCCTCAAGCTCTGGCTGGCCGATATGCTCAAGTCCAGCCTGGTCGGCATCGTTATCGGCCTGCCGATTGCCGCGCTGATCCTGTGGCTGATGGGCAGCGCCGGCCATCTGTGGTGGCTGTGGGCCTGGAGTGCCTGGATGGCTATCAACCTTTTGTTGTTGATGATTTACCCAACCTTCATCGCGCCGCTGTTCAATAAGTTCAAGCCGCTGGAAGACGAAACCCTGAAGGCCCGCGTCACCGCCCTGATGCAGCGCTGCGGCTTTGCCGCCAAGGGCCTGTTCGTGATGGACGGCAGCAAGCGCAGCGCGCATGCCAATGCCTATTTCACTGGCTTTGGCGCGGCCAAACGGGTGGTGTTCTACGACACGCTACTGGCCAAGCTCGCCCCTGGCGAGGTGGATGCAGTTTTGGCCCACGAGCTAGGCCACTTCAAGCACAAGCACATCGTGCAGCGCATCGTGACTATGTTTGCATTGAGCCTCGTGGGCTTTGCGCTGTTGGGCTGGCTGTCGGCCCAGGCCTGGTTCTACACCGGGCTAGGCGTGATCCCGAATATGTCGGGCGCACCGAACGACGCAGTGGCCTTGCTACTCTTCATGCTGGCCACGCCGGTGCTGACCTTCTTCATCGCGCCGCTATCGGCCCAGGTTTCGCGCAAGCACGAGTTCCAGGCCGATGCCTACGCCATCCAGCAAACCAGTGGGCAAGACCTGTCTACCGCCCTGCTCAAGCTATACGAAGACAACGCCTCCACCCTCACCCCCGACCCGGTGTTCGTGAAGTTCTATTACTCGCATCCACCCGCCTCCGAGCGGCTGGCACGCATGGCGCAAGGCGCTGCACAAGGAGCATCGGCATGACCTCCGATTTAAAGAAAAAAGACTGGGCGACGCAGAAGCGGTCTGCGTTGAATGCTGCACAAATCGTAGCAAAGCTGTCTCACGTTGAGGGCTGGCAACTGGACGGCGACGGCGCCGAGGTGGCCATCACCAAGACCTTTCGCTTCGCCAACTACTTTGAAACCATCGCCTTTGTGAACGCACTGGCCCTGGTGGCCCACGCACAAGACCACCACCCGGACCTGCAGGTGTCTTACAACCGCTGCACGGTACGCTTCAACACACATGACGTAGGCGGCCTCTCAACTACCGACTTCGACTGCGCGGCACGTATCAACGGGCTATTGGCCCTGTGAGCAAACACCCTGCCCTGACCCCAGGTCTGGTGGTCGCCACCTATGGCCGGCATTGCATGGTGGAGCGCGCGGACGGCAGCCGTCTGATCTGCCACCCACGTGGCAAGAAGAGCAGCGCCGTGGTGGGCGACAGGGTGCTGTGGCTGCCTGCGGCTGCCGGCCAGGGCGAGGACGGCACTATTGAGAAACTAGAGCCGCGCCGCAACCTGTTTTACCGCCAGGACGAGATCCGCACCAAGTCTTTTGCCGCGAATCTAGACCAGGTGCTGATCCTGATCGCCGCCGAACCCGAGTTCTCCGAGACCCAGCTTTCGCGCGCGCTGATTGCCGCCGAGGCCGAGCGCATCACCCCGCTGATCGTGCTGAACAAGCAAGACTTGACCGTGCCTTTCGAGCGCGCCTGGGGCTGGCTGGCCGCCTACCGCGACATGGGCTACCGCATGCTGCCGCTGTCGCTGAAAGACGGCGGCGGCACCCTGGAGGCTGTGAAAGCCGAGCTGGCCGGCAAGACCACGCTGGTACTGGGCCCGTCAGGCGCCGGCAAAAGCACGCTGACCAACCATCTGGTGCCCGGCGCACTGGCTGCCACGCGCGAGATTTCGCAGGCACTGAACACCGGCAAGCACACCACCACCAGCACCACCTGGTACTGGGTGGACAAGGACGCCAACACCGCGTTGATCGACTCGCCCGGCTTTCAGGAGTTTGGCCTGCACCACATCGACGCCCGGCATCTGTCAGGCCTGATGCCGGACATCAAACCCTTTGTGGAGCGCTGCAAGTTCTACAACTGCACCCACTTGCACGAGCCCGGCTGCGGCGTGATGGCAGCAGTCAAAAGTGACGGCAGCGCAGGCAGTATCAGCGACAGGCGCTACAAAATATATAGTGACCTGTTCGCCGAGCTGAACGCCCCGAAGTTTTAACCCAGGGCCTAACCCAGGATCTCCGCCAGGGCCTGCACCAGCGTATCGCACTGCGCCGGCGTGCCTATGCTGATGCGCAGGTACTGGGCAATGCGCTCCTGCTTGAAGTGGCGCACCAGTACCGCGCGCTTGCGCAACTCCGCCGCCAGCCCGGCTGCATCGTGCTGGGGGTGGCGGGCAAACACGAAGTTGGCCTGTGAGGGCAAGACCTCGAAACCCATGTCCTCCAGTTGCAGCGTCAGTCCTTCACGGCTGTGCACCACGGCGGCACAGGTCTGCTCGAAGTAGGCCTGGTCCTCGAACGCAGCCAAGGCACCGGCCTGCGCCAGGCGGCCCAGGGGGTAGGAGTTGAAGCTGTTCTTCACCCGCTCCAGCGCCTCGATCAGATGCCGCTGGCCACAGGCCAGGCCGACCCGCAAACCGGCCAGCGAGCGCGATTTGGACAAAGTCTGGGTCACCAGCAGATTTGGATAGCGGTCAATCAGGCCCACGGCAGACACACCGCCAAAATCCACATAGGCCTCGTCCACCAGCACCACGCGCTGTGGATGCAGCTGCAGCAAGCGCTCGATCTGGTCCAGCGGTAGGCCGATGCCGGTGGGCGCATTCGGATTCGCCACCACCACGCCGGCCACCTCACCAGGACCAACCAGGGCTTCCACATTGACGCGCAACGCTTCGTCCAGCGGCACCACATGCATAGGGATGCCGTACAGACCACAATACACCTGGTAGAAGCTGTAGGTCACATCCGGCATCACCAGCGGTGCGTCGCCATGCTGGAACAGCGCAAAAAAGGCATGGGCCAGCACCTCGTCGGAGCTATTGCCCACAAACACCTGATCTGCCTGCAGACCGTACTGCTCGGCGATGCGGCCGCGCAGCAGCGTGGATTCTGGGTCGGGATACAGCTGCAAGCCCTGCTGTGCCGCAGCCTGGATGGCGGCCAGCACCTTGGGGGACGGAGGGTACGGGTTCTCGTTGGTGTTGAGCTTGGTCAGGTTTTGCAGCTTGGGCTGCTCGCCCGGCACATAGGGCACCAGCCCGGCAACGACCGGGCTCCAGAAAGACGGTGGGGAAGAAGTCAAAATGCTACTACTTTCATAGCTGCCAGCGCAGGTATTACCTGCACCAGAGCCCGATTTTTTATAAAGACTAACCCAGCAGATTCGCCAGGGTCAGCAGGGCCAGCAAGCCCATCCACAGGACAACAGTGCGCCACACCAGGCCCACCACGCTACGCAGATGGCCCAGCTCGGGGTCGCGGCCAGGGGTGGATTCGGTATCTACATCCATCTCCAGTGGCAGGCCGTGGCCAGACTGTAGGGGTTCAGTGGTCTTCAACGCCTCGCCGCCCAGGCGCACATTCAAGGCACCCGAGGTGGCAGCCAGTACCACGCCGTCGTTGTCGTTGGGAAAGCGCTGGGCGTAATTGCGCCAGCCGTCGATGGCATCTTCAAAGCTGCCGACCACGGCAAAACCGAACGCCGTAATGCGCGCGGGCAGCCAGTCGATCAAAATCCAGGCTCCATTGGCTACCTGCTGCAAAGCCGCGCTGGCCAGCTGCTGCGGGTCCTTGTAGCGCCAGTAACGCGCCACGAATTCACCCAGGCGGTAAAACACTGCGCCGGCCGGACCCAGGCCCAGCGCTGCGCCAATGGAATACCAGGCCAGTACGCCGAACACATGGCGGTGTGCGGCCAGCACCGAATATTCGATCACATGGCGCACGATTTCGCTGCGCGGCAGCTCGGTGGCGTCCACCTGCTGCCATTGCGCCAGCAGCTGACGCGCCAGGGGCTCGTCACCACTTTCCAGGGCGTCGCGGATTTCGGTGAAGTGGTGGCTGAACTGGCGAAAACCCAAAGTGACATAGAGCACAACCACGTTCCACACCACCGCAAATGGCCAGCCCGCGAGCCAGACCAGGGCCCAGTGCAAGCCCAAAGTCAGCAGGCTGGGCAGCCCCACCGCCAGCAGCCAGGTTAGCCAGCCATGCTGGGCCGTGCCGGTATCGAAATTACGGCTGCAGCCGCGCACCCAGGCGCGCAGCATGCCGTGGATGGGGTTGTCTCGGGCCAGGGGGCGGACCTGCTCCAGCAGCAGCGCAAACATGATCGCGAAAAAGCTCATCCCACGATCATAACGACCTGCAGCGACGCGCCTTCACGCCGACAGAAAACGGTAGAAGTTTCGCAGCATGCCGGCGGTGGCACCCCAGATGAAGCGCTCGCCATGGGCATCCTGGTAGGGCATGGAAAACCACTCGCGCTTCCCGCCCTCCCAGTCGAAATGGTGGCGCCGGTGGTTCGCCGGGTCCATCAAAAATGCCAATGGCACCTCGAACGCATCGGCCACCTCCTCCGGCTGGTGCACCAGCGTAAAACCGGGCTGCACCAAGGCCACCACCGGCGTCACGATGAAGGCCGTGCCGGTCAGGTAGACAGGCAGCTCGCCTATCACCTGCACATAGGCCCGCGGCAGGCCCACCTCTTCCCAGGCTTCGCGCAAGGCCGTGGCGACAGCATCCGCGTCGGTCGCATCGGCCTTGCCGCCCGGAAAGGCGATCTGGCCGGAATGGTTAGACATGCGCGTGGTGCGCTGGGTCAACAGCACGCTAGGGCCGCCCTGCTCTGAGGGGTGCAGCACGATGGGGATCAACACGGAGGCGTGCACCGGCGCCCGCTCGGTAAAGCGCGGCTCGGCCCGCACCTCGGGCTGCCAGGACGGCGGAAACTGGAAGCGCTGGCGCAAGGCATCCGGCTGCAATGCCGAGGCAGCAACCGCAGGCAGATGCGCGTCGCCACCCACCACCGGCACCAGGCGCGGATCGAAGTTGGGCAGCTTGGACAGAGGAATGGGGGAAGGCTGGGACACGAAAGCGATGGTACGCCCCAAGAAAAAACCGCCGCAAGCTTGACGCTTGGGCGGTTTTTCCAAGGAGAACAGTGCGAATTAAGCGGCTGTTGCTGCTGCGGCCACTTTGACGCGGTTAGGCAGCTTTTCCTTGATACGAGCAGACTTGCCGCTACGGTCACGCAGGTAGTACAGCTTGGCACGGCGGACATCACCGCGGCGCTTGACTTCAATACCAGCGATCAGCGGGCTGTAGGTTTGGAACGTACGCTCCACGCCTTCGCCGCTGGAGATCTTGCGCACGGTGAAGCCGCTGTTCAGGCCGCGATTGCGCTTGGCAATCACAACACCTTCATAGGCCTGCACGCGCTTGCGCGAACCTTCAACCACATTGACGCTAACGATCACCGTGTCGCCAGGGGCGAAAGCGGGGATGGTCTTGCCAAGACGGGCAATTTCTTCTTGCTCCAGGATTTCGATTAAGTTCATGGTTTTCCTCTAGTGATCATGCATGCGCCTAAAAAATGCTTTTACCGGGATGGCAAAGCGGCCAGACAGAGGATCGAAAAGCCTTTGATTATAGCATTTCACCCCAACAGCGCCGTTTAGGGACGAGGCACGGCCTTCAAAGCAGCTTCATCCTGCCGGCTGATGCGTCCAGCAGCACGCGCCGCCTCCAGCAAATCAGGGCGACGCTGCGCCGTCAATTGCAGACGCTGGTCTCGGCGCCAGCGGTCAATCTGTGCATGGTGGCCGGACATCAACGCATCCGGCACCGGGTGCTCTTCCCATATTTCAGGCCGGGTGTAGTGCGGGCAGTCCAGCAGGCCGTCAAGGGCGGGGTTGAAGCTGTCCAGTTGGTGGCTACCCTCATCATTCAACACACCGGGCTGCAAGCGCGCCACCGCATCAAGCAAAGCCAGGGCCGCGATTTCGCCGCCGGACAGCACAAAGTCGCCCAGGCTAATCTGGTGGGTCACAAATTGGTCAATGAAACGCTGGTCGATGCCCTCGTAGCGCCCGCACACCAGCACAGCACCGGCGCTGGCAGACCAGGATTCAACCGCTGCGTGATTAAGGGCCTGCCCCAGAGGGGAAAATAGCACCACAGGCACCTGCAAGGCATCGGCACGATCCGCCTGGATCGCTCGCAAACAGCGCGCCAGAGGCTCCGCCATCATCACCATGCCCGGCCCACCACCGAACGGACGGTCATCGACACGGCGGTAGTTGCCATCGGCAAAATCACGGGGATTCCAGAGACGTACCTGCACCAGACCGGATTCGAACGCCCGCCGGGCAATGCCGCTGGTCAAAAACGGCGAAAACATCTCGGGAAACAGACTGATGACGTCGAACCGCATACGCAGCGCCTTACCGCCTAGTAGTCCGGCTGCCAGTCCACGGTGATGCAGCGCGTGGGTAAGTCCACCTTGTCTACATAGGCCGCTACGAACGGGATCATGCGCTCCAAGGTCTGCGCAACGCCTGCGGCATCCAGGGCCTCGTAGGCCACGACCAGCACGGTTTGCGCGCCAGTAGACATCAATTCCTTAACTTGCCCAAGTGCCACACCTTCGCGGTTCAGCACGTCCAGGCCGATCAAATCGACCCAGTAATATTCATCGGTCGCAGCGCTTGGAAAGTTGGCGCGCGCAATAAAAATGCGCGAGCCACGCAAAGCCTCAGCAGCATCACGTCCCACGACTTCATGCGCCTGGGCCACCACGCCGCCGGAATGTTCTTTGGCCTCAGCCACGCGCAACAGACGAGCGCCTTCAAAGTGCTTGGCCCCGCGTTCGGTGGGGAGCAAATACCAACGTTTGGAAGAAAAAAGCGCCTCGGGTGCGGCGCTATGGGAGACGACTTTGAACCAGCCTTTGACACCCCATGCATCACCGATGCGCCCCACTTCGACGGCATCCGCCGGCAATTCAGCGGTATCTAAAAGAGGCATCATGGGATTTTGCAGGGCAGGCATGACCGCGTTGGCGATCCTGCCCGGCCCAAATACAGTTGATTACGCAGCAGGAGCAGCTTTTTTGGCCGCTTGTGCAATCAGGCGTTCCACCGTGGGGGAAGCTTGTGCACCAACGCCGCGCCAGTAGGTCAAACGGTCCTGGGCAATGCGGATGCTTTCTTCATTGGCGGTAGCGATAGGGTTGTAGAAACCGATGCGCTCAATGAAACGACCGTCGCGGCGGGTGCGCTTGTCGGTCACAACAATATTGAAAAACGGGCGTGCTTTTGCACCGCCACGGGCGAGTCGAATAACGACCATGATTTATCCTTCGGGATGGTTGAACCATTTCAACCGATGTACCAGGCCCCAACTTGACGTAAGAACCTAGCGATATATTCCAACGTTGAGACACGCAACTGGCCACCTAGCCAGTGACACGCTGAAAAGCCTTCAATTATAACGTCCTTCTACATGCCAACCATACGCTCCGCCCGAGACGAAGATATTCCCGCCATCACCGCCATTTACGCCCACCACGTACTGCACGGCACCGGCACCTTTGAGACCACCCCCCCCACAGCCGAAGACATGGCCAGCCGCAGAGCCGACGTACTCGCCAAAGGCCTGCCCTATCTGGTGCTGGAGGACGCAGAGCAGGTGCAAGGCTTTGCGTACTGCAACTGGTTCAAGCCACGTCCCGCATACCGATTTTCCGCCGAAGACTCCATCTACATGGCCCCCAATATTGGAGGCAGAGGCCTGGGACGTTTGCTGTTGACCGAGCTCTCCACGCAGGCTGAAAGAGTTGGTATACGCAAGCTGATCGCGGTAATCGGAGACTCAACCAATGCGGGCTCCATCGGCGTGCACCGTAGCCTGGGCTTTAGCCAGGTTGGCATACTCCAGTCCTGTGGCTGGAAATTTGGCCGCTGGCTGGACGTGGTGCTGATGGAAAAAGCCATAGGTGCCGGTGACAGCCATTCACCTGAATAAATCTACGCATGAAAAATAAAACTGTGGCGACCTGGCTGGCCTTTCTGGGTGGCCCGCTGGGGCTGCACCGTTTTTACCTACGGGGTATGGGCGATATCTGGGGCTGGCTCTACCCCCTTCCCTCGGCGCTGGGCCTGTACGGCGTCATGCGCGCACAGCAAATGGGTCTGGACGACCACTGGAGCTGGGTTTTAATTCCGCTGCTTGGGGTGACCATCACGGCAGGCGCGCTGTCTGCTTTGGTCTATGGACTGAAGACGCCAGAGAAATGGAACGCAGCCTACAACCCTTCTACAGACGCCGAGGCGACGCCTGGCCAATCCAACTGGCTGACCGTCGGCGCACTGGTCTGCGCCCTGCTGGTCGGCACGGGCACGCTGATGGCCAGCCTGGCTTTCAGCTTTCAGCGTTACTTCGAATACCAAATCGAAGTAACGCCCAAAAACACTCCCTGATCAGAAAATCTGAAGGCTGAACCAGTAGGCCACGGCAGCCACAAAGGCGCTGGCGGGAATCGTAAAAATCCAGGCCCAGATGATGGTTCCAGCCACACCCCAACGCACCGCGCTGGCGCGCTGGGTTGAACCTACACCCACAATCGCGCCGGTGATGGTGTGCGTGGTGGAAACAGGAATACCCAAAGCCGTTGCCAAGAACAAGGTCAATGCACCGCCAGTTTCGGCACAAAACCCACCCACCGGCTTGAGCTTGGTAATCTTCTGGCCCATGGTCTTCACGATGCGCCAGCCGCCAAACATGGTTCCACCCGCAATCGCGGAGTAGCAGCTCACAATGGCCCACATCGGTGGAGAAGCATCGGTTGCAGCCGCATGGCCAGTCGCAATCAGCAACATCCAGATGATGCCGATCGTCTTCTGCGCATCATTGCCGCCATGACCCAAACTATAGGCTCCTGCAGACAACAATTGGAGCCGCCTGAACCAGCGGTCCACCTTGGAGGGCGTAGCGCGGCGACAAATCCAGGCCACCGCCACCATCATCAGCGACCCCAGAAAAAAGCCCAGGATGGGGGACACAAAAATAAAGGCCACGGTCTTCAAAATACCGCCAGCCACCAGCGCCCCCGAACCCGCCTTGCCCACGACCGCGCCCACAATGCCGCCAATCAGCGCATGTGAGGAACTGCTGGGAATACCGTAGTACCAGGTCACCAGATTCCAGAAAATCGCGCCCATCAGGGCACCAAACACCACGTGGACGTCAATCACACCCGGGTCAGCAATCCCTTTTCCCACCGTCGCCGCAACGCTCAAGTGGAAAATAAACAACGCAACAAAGTTAAACAGCGCTGCAAAAACGACAGCCTGCACCGGCTTCAGCACTCCGGTGGACACCACCGTCGCAATCGAATTCGCCGCGTCGTGGAAGCCGTTCATGAAATCAAACAGCAGTGCCATTACAACCAGCACGACCACTACCCACAAGCCCACCTGCACCGTAGCCATCTAAAACCCCGACTCAGGAGTTCTCGAGGACAACGCCCTCGATCAAATTGGCAACATCCTCACATTTGTCGGTGATGGTTTCCAGCAACTCGTAGATCGCCTTGAGCTTGATGAGCTCACGCACATCCGGCTCCTCGCGGAATAGCTTGCTCATGGCGGAACGCATCACCCGATCCGCATCCGACTCCAGTTGGTCGATCTCTTCACAGGTTTTGAGGGCGGCCTCGGCAACCTTTGGCTCGGCAATCTTGGCCAACATATAGACAGCATCCTTCACGCGCTCACAGCACTTGAGGCTCAACTCGGTCAGACGAGACATGTCCTCTGTCATGTGGCGCACGTCGTACAAGGACATGGTTTCTGCAGAATCCTGAATCACATCGGCCACATCGTCCATAGTGTTGATCAACTGGTGGATCTGCTCCCGGTCAATCGGCGTGATGAAGGTCTTATGCAACATCTTATTGACCTCGCGCGTGACACGGTCGGCAGCATGCTCGGCAGTATCTACTTCACGGGTGTAGCGCTCACGCAACTGCGGATCACCATAGTTAGCAACCAGCAAGGAAAAAGCCCGCGCCGCCTCCACGATGCGATCAGCATGCTGGTTGAACATTTCAAAAAAATTGCCTTCACGCGGCAACAGCTTGCCAAACAGCATGGCGAGACTCCTAAGGGGGGGGGGGTGCGTCAGAAATATGACACTTTGATGAAAATTGCGCGGATTCTAACCGGTCATACTGCAGGCCCACTTGTCACGCGGAAACCGAGGAACAGTCAAATCAAGGTAGCCCCCCTCGACCCAAAGAGCTTCGCAAAAATGCCATCGAAGGGAGCTAAGCTATAGCGCTAGGAAAGCCTACGTCGCTGGCGGGCTGCCGGACAAAAAGGCGGAAGCATTCGCTTACCAAAATTTCACACTAAACGGGGGCCACGGTTGACGCTTGCAAGATACTTATGGGCGATTTGAAAACGCATTGCAATCCACCCCTACATGTTCACAAACGATTTTCCGCTATAGCCACCGAAAGTCCAGCATGAAGCAGACGTCCATTCTAGAAAAATGCTGCAATGCAATATGATGGAGATGCTCCCAGTCGCCCCTAGCTGGGTCACTTCATTTGTTGCACAGGAATTCAAGCCGATTGGCACGATTCTTGATGCGAATTAACTCTCGCAACAAACTCTATGCAACGCAACCCAAAAGCCTGGACACCACCAATCGAGCAACAGCTCTCTCCCGGCGCAACGGCAACAACTCCGATGGATAGACCTCCTATGCTCAATGACGATTCGACCGCCGCGAGTCGCGGCAGCGGCGCGCTAGGCCGCGACAATCTCTTGAGCGTAATTGAGTCAACGCTCGACCCCGGCATGCTGGTGCTCTCCTTGTGGGCGGTGGCGTATTTCTATGAAAACACCGTGCCGCCAGCCTACCTGATCCTGTCGGTGATAGTGTTCGCCATGACGTTTCCCGGTACTACGCAACTGCAGTCGTCATTGCTCAAACTTATCGGCCAGACGGTGATCAACTGGATCGTGATCGCTGCGGTGCTGTTGCTCACAGGCTTCGTCACGCACTATATCCGCGAGTTTTCACAAAACGCCATCATTGCTTGGCTCTGGATTGCGCCCCTAACCCAGATAGCCGCACACCGCCTGCTACGCGCGTCCGCACCGGCGATCGTCGGACTCCAAGGCCCACCCCGCCGCTCCATCATTGTAGGAATGAACACCCAGGGCATCGCCCTGGCCCGCCGTATTCGAGCAACCCCGTTTTCACGCATAGAGTTAGCTGGCTTCTTCGACGACCGCGAATTGCACCGGCTCAATGCCCCCTCAGATTTCGCGCTCATCGACAAACTGGCCGCGCTGCCGAAATACGCCAAGGAAAACAACATCCAGCAGATCTACCTGTCGCTACCCATGGCATCGCAGCCGCGAATACTGCAGGTACTGGACGACCTGAAGGACACCACCGCCTCGATCTACTTCGTGCCCGACATGTTCGTCACCGACCTGATCCAGGGCCGCAGCGGCGCGGTTTGCGGCATGCCGGTCATCGCGGTGTGCGAAACCCCGTTCCGTGGCACCAACGGCGCAGCCAAGCGCCTGAGCGACATCATCCTGTCGTCGCTGATTCTGTTGCTGGTGTCTCCGGTGCTGCTCGCGGTGGCAATTGCCATAAAACTTGGCTCCCCCGGCCCCGTCATCTTCAAGCAACGCCGCTACGGACTCGACGGCAAAGAGATCTTGGTATACAAATTCCGCTCGATGACGGTAACCGAAGACGGCAAGAGCACTTACACCCAAGTCACCCGTAACGACGCACGCGTGACCCGGGTCGGGGCATTCATCCGCAAAACCTCGCTCGACGAGTTGCCCCAGTTCCTGAATGTACTGGAAGGCAAGATGAGCATCGTCGGCCCTCGCCCTCATGCGATTGCGGTTAACGAACAGTACCGCAAGCTGATCTCCGGCTACATGGTCCGCCACAAGGTCAAGCCAGGCATCACTGGCTGGGCGCAGGTGAATGGCTACCGTGGCGGCGACGACCTGGTGCACATGCGCCACCGCATCGAATTCGACTTGGACTACCTGCGCAACTGGACGTTGCGCCTGGACCTCTACATTATTTTCAGAACCATTCGGGTCGTGTTCAACGACAGCAAGGCTTTTTGATGCAAACCGAAAACGCCAACATGGCTGCGGCGTGTATCAGTGGACATCTTTCGGCAGCGGGCATGACGCTGCTGGTCGCATAACGCATGGGGTTGCGGCAGATTTTTTTTGCCGGCGCGGCTGTGGTCGTGCCGTTGCTGGGGAGTAGCGCAGCGAGCGCGGACGCAGGAGACACGTTCAACCTATCGGCGGGCTACAGCGTGCAGACCGATAGCAACTTGTATCGACTTTCGTCCGCCGACACGCAGAAGGGTGCGAACGCAGATTTGGCAAAGCCCGAAAGAATCGACACGAGCACACTCACCATGACACTCGACAAGTCCTATTCCCTGCAGCGCTTTCAGCTGACCGGGAGCTTCATCGACTACCGCTACCAAACCTACGACTACCTCAGCTTCAACACCTTCAACCACTCGGGTGCATGGCTATGGAGTGCAACGCCATGGCTAAAAGGCACTTTGTCCACCGGTCAACAAAAGGCGCTGAACAGCTACGCCGACTTTCAAGGCTCCAGCGAACGCAACATTCGCACGCTCGACTTCACCCATTTCGATGCCGAAAGCAATCTCGGCGCAGCGTGGCGCCTACTCACGGCGTTTGACCACGCCAGCCGCACCAACGATCTGCCCGTGGTGCAAGAAGGCGATGACCGTATCCGCAGCCTTTCGCTGGGTCTGCGCTACATCTATCCGTCCGGCAGTACCTTTAGTATTCGCTCACGCACCAGTACGGGCGACTACCTCAACCGCACCCAGACCATTCAATCGAATCTTCCCAGCCACTACGACGAACGCGAACAGGAACTGCGGATGTTGTGGTTGTTCAGCGGAAAAACGACGATGGAAGGACGGCTCTCCTATATCTCACGCACCCACCCCGCCCTCTCGGTACGCAACTACAGCGGCCCGGTGGGCGATCTGACCGTGACGTGGGCTCCCTCAGGCAAACTTCGGGTCTTAGCCACCGTTGGACGAGACCTCGCAGCCTACCAGTCAGACACCAGCAGTGTGGCCGCCACCAACCGCTTCAGCTTAACGCCCGTGTGGCAAACCACCGCACACACCAGCCTGCGTGCCAGCTACCAACGGGCCGGCATTGACTACAGCGGCGCGCTGGCCGGCCAAGCGCCTACGGTTGAACGGCATGACGACCAGGAGGCCATCCAAATCGGCCTAGACTGGAAACCCCGCCCCACCGTCTCCCTAAGCCTGTCATTGCAGAGCAGCAAGCGCCTCAGCAACACCTCCGGATTTGATTACAAAACCCACGGCGCAGCCCTGGCTGGACAAATCACATATTGAAATCACACATGGCTCCCCATCCACTTTACCGACCTGCCCTACGCATGCCATCCACAAGCCACTCCCGTTTCTTTCTGGTGATTTTGTTTGTTCTTTCGCTGCTCGGAGCGAAGGCCGCATTCGCGCAGGACTACCAACTCTCGGTTGGAGACGCGATCCGTGTCCAGGTGTTTCAAAACCCAGACCTCACGGTCGAAACGCGCATTGCCGAAAACGGCATCGTCACCTATCCGTTGATCGGCACGATCGAGCTCGGCGGCCTAAGCATTCCGGCGGCAGAAAAGAAACTGGCAGAAGCTCTCAGCATGGGTGGGTATGTCAAGCAGCCGCAGGTCAACATCGTGCTGTTGACCGTGCGTGGCAACCAAGTCTCGGTCTTGGGCCAAGTCACACGCCCAGGGCGCTTTGCACTTGAAACCGGCAATATCCGCATCAGTGATGCGCTGGCTTTGGCGGGCGGCATCTTGCCAACGGGCGACGACTTTGTGGTGCTGTCGGGCGTCAGGGACGGCAAACCCTTTCGCAAAACGGTCGACATCGCCGGACTGCTGCTGAACGGCCCGACCGACGAAAATTTGACTGTTGCCTCCGGCGACACGCTGTATGTCAACCGCGCCCCCGTGTTCTACATCTATGGGGAAGCGCAACGCAACGGTGCGTACCGGATTGAACGCGGCATGACTGTGATGCAAGGCCTTGCGGCTGGCGGCGGCCCAACCCTGCGCGGCACCGACTCGCGTTTGCAGCTGTACCGCAAAGACGCCTCGGGCAACACTCAAAAAACCACCCCAGAATTGACCACCCTGCTTCAGCCTAACGACGTCATCTTCGTTCGCGAAAGCCTTTTCTGATCACGAGCGCTCTTTGAATACCCAGCCACAACCGCACCACAAGTTATCGCTCTCCGCGCCCAGAGCCGCAGAGGTCGATCTTGCTGGACGACATCTCGGCATTCAGGGCCTCAGGGGCGCGTGCGTTCTTGCCGTCTTTGCCTACCACGTCATCAACTCTGGCTTGGTGCCGCAGGTCGACTTGGCATGGGGCCAAACCTTGCTTTGGCTCGCCAGCGGCCTGCGCTACGGCGTAGAGGTTTTCTTCATGATCAGCGGCTATGTGATCGCGCAAAGCCTGCGCCGCCACGGCAACGTTTCCAGCTTCATCACCGACCGCTTCCTCCGCATTTTCCCGCTGTGGCTGCCGCTGGCCTCTGTGATGTTGCTCGCGCAGTGGTATGTATCCAGAAAGACGGGTGGCGCACCTCCAGAAGCACTGTCTTCGCTGCCTACCCTTGTGGCCAGTCTGTCCATCATGGCGCCGGTGTTTCCCGTTCCAGGTATTCATCCTGCGCAATGGTCGCTTAACTATGAACTCTGCTTCTATGGCATTGCCGCCACCGCATGGTCACTGATTAGGCAAAAATCATCTTGGCGCTGGATCTGGCTGGTCATGGCAACAGCCTTTGTCGTGCTCTTTCCTAGAGCGCTGTTCTTTGTGCCTGGCGTACTCGTTGCGCTCTACGAACCGTGGCTCATAGAGCATCGTGAACGCTTAACTTTGGGCTGGCTAGGCCTCTGCTTTGCCTGGGTGTGCTGGTTGCTCACCGGTGCAGAAGCAACCCAGTTGAGCCAAACACTGGTGCACTATCTGGTGGTGGGCAACGGCCCTGCGGTGGCCAGTGCCTTCATTGGCAGCTTCTTGTTCTTCGCATGGCTTGTGGTTTACCGACGCGGCGCGGGCCAAGGCGCACTGCGCGCGCAGCCGATGTTGTGGCTGGGCAAGATCAGCTACAGCTTCTACCTCATACACCCCATTGTCATGGCCGGTGTCAAACGCGGCTTGTTACCGCATTTACCGCTGCATGGGTGGGACGCCGTCCTGGCGCTGGCCATCATCGCGTTGCCACTGTCCTGTTTCGCCTCTTGGATCACGTGTTCACTGTTGGAGGTGCGGTTGCGCCAATGGCTGATCCGCGCGCCTGGCAGGCTGTCGCGGCTGCGCGCCAACACGTCGGACTGAACCTAAGCCCATTGCTGAAAGACCGCCAATGCCTGCTCTGATAACCAAGACCGATCACGGCCACATAGCCGCTCACACGCCGGTATTGGAGGCCGCACAGTCACCCCGTCTGAACCGGCTCGCTTGGACACGTCAATGCTGCAGTGTATTACTCATGGCAGGCTTTGCCTTAGTGACAATGGCACAACATGTCGCGGCGCAAACCTCATCCGGCAATGATTTTGCGGACGAACGCAAACCCAAAACGCTGCCAATGAACAGCGCAGCCTCACACCCCAAAACAGCCGCACCGCGCAGGTATGAGCCGAGCCACACAGAGCTGCTGCCCAACGGAACGTTCCAAGACGATGCCAACGGCTGGGAAGGCGGTAAGCAGGGCAATACCTTGGTCGACAGTGAAATCCGCAGAGGCGGCCGTATGCTGCAACTGACAGGCGTTGGCAACTCAGTCTACAAGCTAGCTGTGGGCAGCTTGTTGCCGTTGACTTCATACACCCTGCGCATCAAGGCTCGGCTACTGCAAGGCAACGGCGGTTTTGTATCGGTACGCTTTCGGGAGCCCAAGGCCAACGGCACGTTTCGCACCTACCGCCAGCCCGTCACCAGCACCGATTTCACTGACGTTGTCGTTGAATTCACGGCGCCCGCCTACACCGACATGGCAGAAGTCGCCCTTCAGACCTTCGGCGCCACCATGCAAGTAGAGAGTGTATCCTTGAAGATGCGTTCAGCCATCGACAACACCGAGCCGGTAGATTCATGGGCGAATTCGTACACCCCACCGGGTTATGCAATGGTTTTCAATGATGAATTCTCGAAGGCTCCGCTCAACCGGAACAAGTGGTTCACGCGCTACATCTACGGTAACGAGACCACAGATAAACTGAACGACGAAAACCAGCGTTATGCCGACAATGCCAACCATCAGATAGAAGATGGTGTACTGCACCTCGTGGCGCGCAAATTGCCGCGCAGCAGACCGAATGGTGCCAACTACGAGTCGGGGATGATCCGCTCCGACTTCGCCCTGCTGTACGGCTTCCTTGAAACCCGCGTGAAGATGCCCAGCGGCGTCGGAACCTGGGCCGCTTTTTGGTTGAACTCTGATGTGGGTGAAACCGGCCGCATCAATTGGCCCCCCGAAATCGACATGTTCGAGTTCGTCAACAACGGCAAAGACGACACCGTCAACGGCCTGCATATTGCGGCCAGCACCCCCAAAGGCACGCAGCCGCTCTGGCTATACACCGACCCTGCTTTCAGCAGGCCCAACCAAACCTGGAGAGCCCCGTTCGACTTCGACAAGGGCTGGCATACCGTTGGCGTCGACTGGAAGCCCGGCGCATTTGACCTCTATATCGACGGCCTCAAAGTGATGTCACGGGAGCATTCATGGACCTACGTCGATGGCGTGGTGGGTGCACCGGCCCACATTCTTCTCAATCTGGCCATTGGCGGCGCATGGGCCGGGCGCTACGGCATTGAGGATTCGGCCTTTCCGCAGTCACTGGATATCGACTGGGTTCGGGCATACAAAAAAACCAACTAATAAGTTATTTTCTGTTTAGCCCAATATCAACATGGAAAATAAAAATGCAAAAATCCGCTGAACTCAATTCGAGATATTTTAGGCTCGATGCCATGCGTGGATTGGCCGCATTTTCCGTACTCATATTCCACTTTCAGGTGAATGACATTCACGCTCCGGTAGGCTACTTGGCCGTTGACTTCTTTTTCCTGCTCAGCGGATTTGTAATCGCAAAAACCTATGACAAACGTCTTTCAACGGGAATGACGTTCTTCAACTTTTTGTCTCTACGCCTAATTAGAATTTATCCGTTATTTTTCATTGGCTTTTTGATTGGCGTAATTCGCAGAATGGGCGAATACCTGGTGAACCGCCCATCAAAGCTACCTCTTTCTGAAATTTTGCATGCAGCGCCTTTTGAAGTATTGATGCTGCCATCCACCGTTGCCAATGGATTATTTGTTTTCAACGGACCATCTTGGTCGCTATTTTTCGAAATGGCCATAAATTTAATTTACGCAGCCATTTTGATCAAAATCAGCAATCGCTCTGTCAAAATTCTGATGCTGGCGTTTGGTGTTTTATTTTTATCACAAGGTTTTGCGGCAGGAAGTTTGGACGTTGGATTTCAGTGGCGTGACTTCATGGGCGGCGTGGGTCGGGTTGGATTCTCTTTTCTGCTGGGTATGACGTTGTCCAGAATGAGCATTCAAAAAGACGCACCGAATCTACGCTTCTTGATCCCATGCGCGCTTTTGTTGATTATTTTGCTTGCACCATCGGCAGAGCCCTATCAACTTGCATACGATGCCATTTTCATCTTTCTTGGGTTTCCTATACTTCTTTTTATTGGTGCAAAATTCAACCCGCCAAAGAGTTTTGAAAAGGCCTGCGAATGGCTCGGAAATATTTCCTATCCAATCTATGCCATTCACTACCCGTTGATGTTTTTGTATCTTTTTGCGGTAAAGAAAACAAGCCTGCCAGCGGTTTTACAATTGCCCCTATTCATTATTTCTGTAGTTTCTCTTGCTGCGTTGCTGAACAAATATTTTGATGTTCCTATGAGAAACTGGCTAACCCAAAAGAGACTGCAGTATCAAAACAACCGAATAGTCTCTGGCGTGAAGAACTAACTGTGCAACCCTTTTTTCCTGAATAAATTAAAAATATGCAAATCCTTGTTGCAAGTGGCTTCTTTGAAAGCGAACTACCCTCGTATCGCGAATATGCCTATTGCCAACAGTTGGCTGCTTTGGGGCATGACGTCACCTTAATGTGTGGTGATCAAAGCCAGATCTGGGCGCGCAGCCGCGTCAAGCTGCCACAAACCAAGCCAGCTGCGCGCGATGCTGAGTTTGTCAAGGAAACCGGAGTTCGGCTGTTTAGGCAACACGTCTATATGCGCTATAGCGATTTCGTGGTGTACCGCCCTATCGCGGCCGAAATCAAGCGCGCCGATGTCGTCCATGTGATCGAGTTTCGGCATGGAACCACGGTGGCCATCGCCGCGCTCGCCAAGCTGTATGGCAAACCTGTGGTGTATGACCATGAACAACGCGGCGACCGCCTGGCCACCTGGTATAGCCGAGCCGACAGTAAATGGCGTCGCCTGCTGATCCGCACTGGCTCATTGTTCGTCGATACCGTGCGCCACACCGTTTTGGCCAACCGCGAGCACTTCATTTCGTGCAGCGCACGCAAGAAGATTCCCACCATGTTTGCCCCGCTGGGAATGGACCCGTCCCGCTTCTTCTTTGATGTGACCGGTCGCGCTAACTTTCGTGCGCAACACAACATCGCTACAGAGAAACCGTTGGCGGTCATGTCTGGAAAACTGCACGGATACAAACGCGTACCTGAAGTAGTGCAAGCCTGCCGACAAGCCGGTTATCGATTGGTGCTTGTTGGCACCATCGCCGAAGACGTGAAAGCCGCCTTGGCCCAATTGCCGCCAGGTGACGAAATCACGCTCTCGCAAGTGTCTGCCCAGGGCTTGCGCGAGGTCTACAGTGCGGCAGACGTGGCCATCTTCACCACCTTCACGCTGTCGTATTGGGAGGCCCATGCCACGGGCGTCAAGCTGTTGGTGCCCAACACCGAGTTCAGCCAATTGGTTTTTGGCGACGACTCAGACGTTCACCATTTCGGCAAGCCCGACATGTTTGCCGTGGCCGACGAAGAGTACAAACCCGAGATCCACATCAATGGTTTTGTGGCCGACGGTTTGCGGGCACTGGCAGCCCCCTCGCCTCAAGCGAGAACGTCACGTGTGCGTTTCTCTTCGCGCGCCCAAGCCAGCGCATTGGCCGACCTCTATCAAAAACTGGTGCCGAGCAAAGCCGCCGCGTGACCACGTTGCGGCCTACCTGGGTTGTGCGCTGGCAGGGGCACACGACTCAGGGGTATAGACTAGGGCACGCTGCTTCCACTTTAAGGTCAAAGTGAACGCAACAGCCAGCAGCGGTAGGCGTTCCCATCGCGCACCGCCGCAAGAGCAAAGCGTGCAAGACTGGCTCATTTTCATTCACTTTCTGAAGGCTTGGCTCCACACGGTATGAGGATTGCGATCGCGTTTTTTGGCATCCCCCGCGGGTCTGCAGTCACCATGCCGACCATTCCGGAGCACTTCATTGAACCGGCCCAGGCTTTGGGCGAATGCCGCGTTTTCTACCATCTGTACCAGCAAGACTGAGTGTCGAATGCCCGAAGTGGAGAAGATGCGCCTATGCCTGCCGAGGCCTACGCGCCCTTCGCCCCGTTTGACGGTGAATTAGAGGCGCCTGGTGCCTGTCTCGACACTTGGCAGTTCGAGCAGCTCAAGCAATTTCGCGACCACCACCGAAATGCGTTCCGCTCGCTTCAGAATCTCATCCACCAATTGCACTCGCTGCGCCGAGTCACGCTGCGCCTGGAGCCATGGCAACCGGACGTGGTGATGTTTCTGCGCTCCGACATGTTTTATCACGCAGGCTTTAGCCAGGCTGCGATGGCGTCGGTGGCCGATAACGCCGAGCGCTGCATGCTGCCGCAGTGGCACTGGTGGGGAGGGCTGAACGATCGCTTCGCTTTATGTGGCGCGCAGGTGTTCAAGGCCTACGGCTGTCGCATCAAGCAAGCATTGGCGTTTGCCCAGCGAACTGGTCGCCCTTTGAATGGAGAGCGCTTGGTTCACTATGCACTGTCGCGTGCTGACGCCTCCGTCCGTACTACCGCGCTTGAGGCGAGCTGTGTAAGAGTGAACGGGCAACTCAAGGCGGAAAAATTCGCCGCCAAGGCCACCACCGGCTCCTTGCGCTGGCGCCTTGTATTGGCCAAGCTCAAGCTGCTTTCTTCGCGCTTTCCTGGCCGTTAATTCGGGCCATTAATTCAGGTCGCTAATCCAGGCCGATGCATCGGTTGCAACGCCTGCCATCACGTAACCAAGCATCTGTGACGCCCTCCCCAGGCCGCACTATCTGCTCGCGTTACGAATACCCAGCCCGAAAACCGAATTAACAAATGCCGGCAAACGGGACGAAAGAAAACGTCGCGCGGCCGGGTCATAGTGCTTCGCCAGAAAGTAAGACCCGGCACAAAGTCCCACAATGAATGCGGGCACCCAAAGCGCCACAGGCAAGCCCAGTTTTCTGGCCGCGAATGAAGCCATGAACAGCGGAGCGTAATGGATGATGTACATCGGATACGAGATCTCGCCCAATACATTCATGGGGCTGGCGAGTAACTCGGGCGGATTAAAACGAGCACCAAGCGACACGATCAACGGGTAGGCCAGAGCCACCATCAACAGGTCATACAAGCCTCTTAGCTCGGTGGACGGTTCATAATCAAACTGGCACACAGCAGCACTGCTGGAACAACGCTCCACCACGAAGATTGCACTTTGTCGCCGACGTGGCTTTTGGCGAGCAAGACACCCACGGTGAACGAAAACATGACGCGCGAGAAACCAAACCCGATGGTCGACCAGTCTTGGCCGCCTTGTATCTTGCCTAACGTCAAAGAGACACACGCCAAAGCAATCAAGAACAAGACGATGAGTCCGAACAAGGCTCTCTTCGGCAACCGCACAATCAGTACCGCATAAATGACGTTTGCCACCAACTCCAGAAACAATGACCAAGCCGGCCCGTTCACTGGGAAAAGCCCACGCCCTGCAAACGGCGCCGGCAGCATGAAAAAGCCCAACGTGCCCGCAAGAGACAGCTGGTCAAAGCTCATGCGGTCTGGCAGGTGCAGCACCGTCTGCCCCGCAGCGCGCATCAGCCCGAGCAGCAAGCCAACGAAAAACAAGGGGTAGAGGCGGATGATGCGATGGACGAAGAAGTCCCGGGTCTTGAGCCCGTCATCAAAGCGCGGCGCATAAATGCGCGCAATCACCAGGCCACTCAGCAAAAAGAAGAAATCAACAGCCAGATAACCACTGGGCACGAGTTTCACGACGGCTTCAAAATGATATACAACCACCAGAATGGCCGCGAGCCCACGCATGCCATCCAACGTCAACAAGCGGTCATCATGAGTCATTTCGATACCTCGTTCGGTGTGTCACTTGCTGTCAATATTCGATTCATCCAAAGCAAATAAGCACTGTTTTTTAGTTAAGACGCGCGACGTTTTTGCACAATGGAACTGGCAAACCCAATCACATCGCACACCAGCTTCCGGTCTACCAGCCAAATGGTGATCAAGAAGGTCACAGCGCCGCTGGGAATTAAAATACAGGCGCGCGACAATGCGGACAGGTCAGCAGGCACCAGTGTTCTGATACCCAAGATGCCCAGCGCCATCAACACCGAGGCGACCAAAGGCGGCCACACACCGCGCAGTTGCTGCCGCGCCCCCAGCCCAGTTTCGCTTTTGAGAATCCAGCCCATGATGGGAAAGCCAACCAACTCGCGCGCTACCCAGATGCCAACTGCCCAATTGAGGGTGGGCACGCCGCTGACCAGTAGCGCCGTCAACATTACCACCAGCTCGGCGGCACGGGCCGTCATAGAAGCGGCAGGCCGCCCCACTGACGTGAGCAGCGGCACTATCAGAATCCGCGGGGCCTGCACAATGATCAGGCACGACAGTATGGTTACGTAGGGGCTGGCTTCCAACCAACGCTGGCCAAACATCAACTCCACCACTTCAGGCGCCAAAGCACCCAACCCCATGAAGCACGAATACATCACCAAGCAGGTGAAAGCGCTGGCGGTTTGGTAAACACGCACCAACCGTGTGCGGTCGTTTTGCAAGCTCGACAACAACGGCAACGCCACTTGCGCCACGGCCGTACCGGCAATCGCGTTGAACGCGTCCACAGCACGAAACGCCAGGTTCAACACCCCTGCCGCATGCGTGCCTAGACCAATGCCCGCCAGAATGGTGAACAGGCGCTTGATGGCAAACGTCAAGATCAGCGAACTCACAGAATACAAGCCAAAACCCAACAACTCCTTGCACTCAACCCAAGCGAAGCGCAGGCGCGGCAACTTGGCGCCACTGAACCAAAGCACCAACGAGCCCACCAGGGCAATCAACACCTGCTGCGCCACCAGCGCCCAAATGCCGGCGCCCATGAACACCAACACCAGCCCCGCGCCCGCACCGGCCATGCGGCCAATGAAGGAGCGAATGGCCAATGACTTGAAAGCGAATTCGCGGCGCTGGCGTGCCACAACAGTGGCCGTCAAGGCGGCACAGGGCAAGGCCAAGCTCATCCAGCGCAGCACGCTGGCCGCTTGCGGGTCTTTCACCAGTTCTGCAAACAACGGTGCGGCGAGCCAACATGCACCCGTGAGCACCAGGCTGAGCCCCATGGTGGCGGTGAACGCCGTATCGAAATGCCGCTCGGTGACCTCGGGACGTTGCACCAATGCGTCGTGGAACAACATGCGAACCAACACGTCCAGCAGCTCGATCACCGCCAATGCCACCGAGAACAGGCCGAACGTACTGACTGACAACATCCGCGAATAGAGGATGAGTGTGCCGAACGAAATTAGTGCGAGAGAAGCGCTTTCGATTGCGCTCCAGGCCATCGACCGCCCTGCTTTGGCACGGTCGGTCATGGAGTGCTTCCGCTCGTTGGCAGGACTTGCTTCGTCACCCCGGCGAGGGTGTCTTGCCACAACCGATGGTGTCGATCAAACACTGCTTGCACACTGAAGCCTTCGCTCTTGCGCACCCGCGCCGCCACCAACTCGGGAGACGATAACGGACGCTTCGGCAAACCCTCCAGCATGGTGCGAATAGCTCCCGCGCCGTTGGCCTCGAAGACATACCCGGTGACCCCTTCGTCAACGATTTCAGGCATGCCGCCCAAACGAGACACAGCAACCGGCACACCGGCAGCATAGGCCTCAGCAATCACACGGGTCAGGGGTTCTTCCCACAAAGATGGCACCACCAGGATGTCGATACGCGAGAACACACTCGTTGGTGCAACGACACCTTCGAGCAGCAGTTCCACGCCTTTGACATGTTCGATTCGGCCCAGATATCCCAACACCAATTCGGAAGTTTCGATTTTGGAAGCCCCGTAGGCGCCATGCAAATGCTCTAGCTTGATACCGGTCGGCCCCACAGAGGTGGCGACCGTCGGGCTGAACATGCCCATCTGACGCACACGCGCCAAGGTTCGCTGGCTCACGGCGCTCACCACCGCCGGTATTTGCGAAGCCTCGCGCCTCGGCGCACACAGCATCTTGCAATCCGAACACTGCTGCGAGCAATTGGCGCCATTGCGGTACATCGTGGAGTTAAGGCAAGCCAGGTAGTAGTCGTGCAGCACCTGCATCACAGGAATGTTCAACTGCGCAGCGGCCTTCCACGCGGCAACCGAAAAACCTTGAAGGTTGTTGCCCTCCACCAAATCCGGGCGTTCAATTTCAAGAATTCGCTTGATCCGGCGCTGCATCACCGGGTTGTAGCGATCGATCACATGCCAGAGCATACGCCGCCACTTGGGCAGCGGCTTCTTTCCATGCAAGAAGCCCACGTTGAACAACGGGACGTAGTACACCCGCACGCCATCCACCTCGCCCACCGATGCCACGCCGTTTGGTGCCAATGTGATCACCACCGCTTCGCCACCAATGGCCACAAGCGATTCCGCCACCACACGAACGGCGCGCTCCGCTCCGCCGACTTCATGCGGTGCGTACAGCGTATTGATGAAGACAACCTTCAAGATAAGCACCCTTTACGACCAGAGGTTTGACGCCCCAAAAACAAAGAAAACCGCTTGCGCAGCAAATACGCCAACGGTATGCACGCCAACATCAACCAAACAAACAAGATCAAGGGCATGGCAGGCGTGAGATTGAATTGAATCGGATTCAGCTTCAGCATCTTGAAGACACCGCTGGCGAAGTTCAGCAACAGCGGATGCAAGGGGAAGATGATCAGGCTGTTGTCCGCCAACCAAACCGTCAGCCGGTTGTGCGGCAGCAGCGCAGAGACCAACAGCAACATGGCAATGCCCAAGACAGCAACAAAACAATACAGTGCCAACGATGGGCCAAAATTGGCAAAGGCCAAATCAACGCGTCCCTGCGTCAGGGCCAGGAAGTACCACGACACAGGCAAAACCGGTGTCAGCCCCCACACCACTGGCCGAGACATGCGCTCGGGTTTCCAGCCAGCACTGCGCATCACCGCACCGGAAGCGTAAAACGGCAAAACCACCCAAGCAATATCCAAACCCCAGCGCAGCCGCGTGGGCCAAGGCAGCGTAGTCGCCACGACGACGAGGCAGACTAGGCTCACACCCAAACACCACGATGCAGACAAGAAGTGGCGCAAAAGCGCATAGACGGCCGCGCAAATAAACAAGCAGGGAAAAAACCACAGCGCCGGATTGACGAACAGGTCTTGCGACAAACCGCTTGCCAGCCCAGCCAAAGCATCTCCAATGCCTACCCCTGCAAACTTGGCCGTCCGGTCCCCCAGGCCTCGCGTGGCCAGCCAGTACAGCAGTGAAATGCCAAAGAAAAACAAATACGGCACCAGCAGCGTACGTGCACTTTTGCTCCACGACTTGGCGAGTGGCAAAGCCTGGCGATCCGAGGGCTGCAAGTAACCGGAGATGAAAAAAAACAGCGGCATGTGAAAGCTGTAAATCAGCTCGCAGACGCGGGCAGACATACCCGGTGTATGACCCACCACGACCAACACGATGCCGATGGCCTTGGCCGTGTCGATAAAAGCAATTCTTTGGCGTACTTCCGTCATAACAAAACGCGCTTCATGCCCTTGCAGGATGCAATTGGACGGGGCCTGTATGGCTCTCACGCGACGGCCATAACAACACGCCAAAGGCCAGGCAGTGACCAAATGGAGTGTAAAGCCCGCCCAAGAGGATCGTCGCCAAAATCGGAATCCGCGCCGCGGGCACACCGGTGCTGGTGGCAATGCAATAGCCAATGAAACTCCAGTAAGCCAACGCCCCCAGGATGCCAAACTCAAAGACGGTTTTAAACAGGATCATCTCAGCTACGGGCACAGTGGCCCGCAGGCCATACTCAGCAAAACTGCCCGCCCCCATCCCCAAGAATGCGCGCACTGGCTCATTCCAAAGAAACTGGTCAAACATGTAGAAGCCACCGACAAACCGCATCGAGCCACTGGAGCCGCCAGACGAAAATTCGCCGCTACGTTTAAGAATTTGGCTAAAAATCCCGTCGCTCTGCAAAGTTGCTAACGCCAGTACCACGGCGCCGGCCAGCAGCCCGCCCAGCAGCAATCCCCAACGGCGTCTGGCGATCGAATCAATCAGCAGGCACACCGCGAGCAGCATCAACCCCGTGCCGGAGTAAGAAACCAGAATGGCGACACCCATGATGGCCAAATACCAAAGCCGCCTACGGGATGTAAGCTCCAACAAAATACAAACGGCGGTGAGCTGGCTGAACATCGATGGCTCGATCATGAACACGCCATTGGTGCGCACAATCTCCGAGCCGTATTCCAACGTGGCCTGCATGTTGAACTTCGACGTCAGCAAAAACTCCGGCACAAAGTTCTCAATAGGGAACGCCAGCGTGGGGCCCAGAACAAACTGCGCCACGTATTGCACCAGGCCACAAATGCCCACAATCAGTCCCAACTGCTGAAAGTACGCCAAGACTTGCTCGCTGCTGATTTTGGGCCGCCGTAGTCGAAACACATACGGCAGATGGATCACAAAAAACAACAGCAACGACGGCAAGGAAAACTCGTCGATATAGAGCAGTTGCACACAGACGATGAAGGCAAACGCCCCGACAAACGCAAATGTGCGGCGCACGTCGAAAACCATGCGTCCGGCGATCGCACCGAACAAAGCCACCGCAAAGGCGAGCGGAATACTCAGCGCCAGCCCCATGGCGCCAAACGGTGGCACCGAGAATTTGGCCAGATAGGTGACCGAGATCAACGGTAGCCGACACAGCCAGCGGTCCCAAAAACGCAGCCGCCGCGCGCTCTCGCGTTTTAAGCCGACACGGTTCCAGGGCTGGTCGTGGGCGACAGAGGATGAACGCATGCCAGCGTGCGTTACTCGAGCACGTTGCGCGGCTGGGGCACCGGCTCACCACCATAGTCGCGCATGGCTTGCTCATAAAGCTCACGCGTGGTGTGGCCAATACCCTGCCAGGAGCCAGAAATTTCCATGGGTGCACGCCGCGACTTTTGCACAATGGCCAAGTGCATTTCTTCGGCCAGGGCAGCGGCATCGTTTGAAGGCACCAAGGCACCGTCAAGGTCCGGCACCATGTCTTCTGCAAAGATGCCCACATGGCTAGCAATCAACCATTTGCCGAGCGGCTTCACCAGAAAATAAACGCCACTGGCATCGATCTGGCGATACGGGAAGACGAAACAATCGGCGTCGTCAAATAGCACCGCCATTTCTTCTTCTGATTGGCGCTGCAGGCGCAGATCAAACTGCGCATCGAGCCCCAACTCGGTGACACGGGCCAACAACGGCGCGATATCCATACGCGGCCGCCCAGCCACAATGACGCGCATTTGCTGGCGCACAGCCTCGGGCAAGCAGTGCACGGCATCGATCAAGATATCAAAACCCTTGTAGGGTTTGATCTCGCCAAACAGCACAAACGTCCAGCGCGCATCGCGCACGGCAGACTCTGGCCGAGGCGGCGCCTGCACCGCCAAGCGCAAAGGACCATGCGGAATGACAGCAATTTTGTGGGCATCCACACCGCGCGCCACCAGGGCTTGTTTGCCAGACTGCGTGTGCACCACCACGCGGTGCGCGATTTTGGTGGGCTGGTCGTGCCCGTAGCGTTGCATCCACGACATGTTTTGGCCATTGAACGGCACGGTGTCGTGCACGGTCAACACCAGCGGGCACATGCGGCGGAATAAGGTCATGGCCAATGCATCAAGCGGTGGCACCACGATCCATTGCACGTGAACGACGTCGGGGCGGGTGGTCTTGATCTTCCATAACAATGTAGCCAAACCAGCCGCATGGGCGATACCTTTGGCCACGGCTTTCAGCTTGCCTGGAATCCAGGTGGCCTCGTCTACACGGCGATAGAAAAACGGGTAGGTCTGTTCAATCGGCAACTCTTGGCGATCGCCTTTGCGCGTCGGCCGCGTAGCCCACATGGGCGAGACGCCGGCTGCGACCAAACCCTCAGACAAAGCTGCGTCATACGGGGCGGTGAATAACGAAGGATCGACCAGCAAAACATTCAAATCAGCCACCTTGCTCATCGTTCAGCCCATTCCCGGCCGGGGACGGGCGGCGTGGTGACCGCGCCAACAAGCCACGGCGTTTCACGCACAAACGCAAGACCGGATAAAAAGCCAGCGGCCCAGCAGATGTGCATCAACGAGGCGGCGCCTCCTGCCAACAGTCCACAAACCGAGCGCTTCTTGACGGCGATCGACACCGAGGTGAGCCCCAGTGTGGTCAGGTACAACAACGGCCAAGCCAGAAAAAGTGGCGACCAGAGAGACAACAGCAAGGACGCCACCAACACGATCAAATGCACCGGCAACGCCAACTGCCGTAAGCGCATGGAGCCCGGGTGCCGGCGCACCGTGCGCGAACGTCCTTTACCGTACGAGAAATACTGTCGTGCCAAGCGCCCTGGCGTGGCACGCGGTTCGTAGCCGAGCCGAATGTCGGCATCGAGGTACAGCTTGCTGCCCAACGCACGTTGCCGGCAATCGAGTTCAGCGTCTTCGTTATGGGTGAAGGTTTCGTCGTAGCCGCCTGCGCGCACAAACGATGCCATGCGAAACGCCGCATGGTGGCCGTGGTCTACATAACCGCTGCGCGTGCCGCCACGGTGGGCTGATCCGCCCGAACCCACCCGGCTGTCCGACACCCAGGCCACGGCTTTTTGGAAGCAGGTTTGACCACGTGAATCCATGGGCACCACCACCGCATCAGCGCCAGTACTGTCTAGCGACTCGACCAACATGCGAATGAACCCAGTGGGGTAGTCCGCGTGGGCATCGCAACGCACCAGAATGTCGGCATCGCGCCCCAAACTTTTGGCCGCCAGATTGACCGCAGCGCTTTGAATACGCTTGGGGTTAGGCATGAAACGCAGCAGCGGCTGGGTGGTCATCATGCGTTGCACCAACTCGACTGTGCCGTCGGTACTGCCACCGTCGGCCACGACAAATTGCACTTGGGTGTTTTGAGGCAAGTCGTGGCTCAAGGCGGTGACCACGTGTTCAATCGCCCGCACTTCATTCAGTGTGGGGATCACCACCAGAATCGACCGGCTAGCTTCAGTGCTCATTGATCATGACTCCAGCAAAACGGGCGTGGCTTTTATTGACTTGACCAACCAAGGACTGGATGGCGTCCATGCGGCTGGTACCGCGCCGGCCAACCACCATGGCGGCGCCGCACTTGGCTGCCAGCACCCGCGCATCGGCACCGAGCGCGAAGGCCGGGGTGTCGACGATCACGTGGTCAAATCTAGAGCACACCTCTTGGATCAAGGCATTGAAGGTGGCGCGTTGAATCAACTCCGATGGGTTGGGCGGCTGCGTGCCCACGGGCAAAACAAACAGACCGGGCAAGGCCGGCGTTTGGTGGATCACGTCGTATTCGGCGCGCCCGGCCAGAATGTCACTCAAGCCACTGCCATCTTTCACACCAAAAAGAGTATGCAGACGCGGCGTGCGCATGTCGGCATCGATGAGCAAGGTGCGCCCCCCCGTCTGGCTGAACACAACGGCCAGGTTGGCGGCGATGAAGGTTTTGCCGTCGCCGATGTTGGGACTCAACACAGCCAATGCACGCGGTGCCTGGTCGGGGGACATCACGCCCATCAGCAGTTGGCTGCGCACGTCGCGAAACACCTCGGCTTCGTCGCTGAAGGGGTCGATCGCGGTGATCAGTTCATCGTCCAGCCCGGAGGTGTCCCCCTCGGCCGCGTATGGGTAGTGAAACTGCTGTGACAAGGCCCACTGCACGTCGCCCTTGGAGGCCATTTTCAACGCCACGGCCGCTTCACCGAAGCGCATGCGGTGCTGCCGTTGGTAGGCCACAATTTCTTCGATTTGGAGATGGTCCAGATTGCGGACTTCACGAATTAGGTCGCCCATCGAGCGGTCTACCACCGGATGGCGCTCACCTTTGGCGGAAACGTCTTGGAGGTCATCCGATGGCATATCCGACGACCCCTTCATGGCGCGCAGTAACGATTTAGCTTGCATGTTGTGTGGTGAATACTCAAGAAGCTGATGAGCCACCCGCATTGGTGGTCAAACGGTAACGTGCCGGCCCGGGGCGCTTGGGAATCGCCTTGGCTGGCAAAACGCCAATGAGCGGCTGGCCAAGGGTACGCAGCACGTCCAGGTCGGTGCGTAGGCGACGGTCACGTAGCTCTGACAGCAAAGCGGCCGCTACCGCCAACAACCCCCCCACCAAAATAGCCACGGCGATGTTCAACACGATACGCGGCGACGATGGCAGCGGCGAAACAGCAGCCAGCTTCAACACGGAGACGTTGGTCTGCGTGGTTTGGCTCTCCAAGCTGGTCTGGCTTGCACGCAACTCCATGGCATCGTATGCACGCTGCGCGTTCTCAACGTCGCGCTGCAACACTGCCGATTCATCGCGCTCGGTCTTGATGTGCAGCAGTTTGGAACGCTGCGCTTCCAGCGCAGCCCGCAACTGCGCAAGCCTTATTTGATTGATGTCGTTGTTCACCGTCAAGCTGCTGGCGACGCGCTTGGTCTCGGCGGCAATGGCCGAGCGCAATTGCCCCACCCGAGCCCGCGCCTCCACGATATCGGGATGGTTGTCTCCCAAACGAGCCCCCAGCTCTTTTAGCCGCGCCTCGGCGGTGGACAGCTCGTTGGACATCGAGATGATCACCGGGTTGTTCAACACTTCAGACATGCGGTCGGCGTTCGCGGCGGACTGACTTTGTCTGCCGCCCGATTCGTTGGAGATACCTTGCAGCACAACCAACTGCGATGACAACTCGGCCAGGCGCATGTTTTCAACGTCAAGTCGTTCGTCGTTGGCCACGATACCCTTGGATTGTTGATAGGCCGACAAGCGCGACTGCGCGGCTTCCAGCTCCGATCGCAACTGTTTGCCACGTGCATCAAAAAAACCGTAGTACTGCTTGGCAGGTTCGGTGCGCAAGCCGAGCGTGGTGTCGACATACGATTTCACCCAAGCGTTGGCCACTTTAGCGGCGAACTCGGGGTCTGGCGACGTGTACGACAGCGTAAGCACGTTCGAGTCTTTGGCTGGCACGACTGACAAGTAGCGCGTCAAATGTTCGGCCAACCACGATTTGAAGTCGCCCACCCCATTCGTTTTTTGTTGCCACTTGGCGCGGTACTCAGGGTTATTCTCCAAGCCGAGAATCTGAATGGCACCCAAGGCCACCCGCTCGCTCTGGATCACATGCAACTGCGTGGCCATGTAGCCCACCACAGTCATGCCCGGCAACACAATGCCAGCGATGGGGTCGGGTGACTTCACATCCAGCAACACGGCCGCAGTCGAGGTGTATTCCGGCGTGCGGATCAGGCTCACAGACAGCACGGTCGCAACAACAAAAGCCCATACCAGCACAGCGATTCGCCAGCGGGCTCGGAAGGCAGTGAGTATTTCACCAATGGTCATTTAAGCAACTTTCGCAAGATTCAGGCCACTCAAAAATGCTACAACACGCTCTTAGGCTACGACACCACGAAGTACGGCACAAAACCGTTCTCGCAAAGACTGTAAAGCGGACCAGAACACACTCTCTCAGTCGCCACCTCGGCAGTTAAGCCTGTACGGGACTAAAGCAATCTCCCAGATACACATTAGAACCAGTACGTAAAGTACCTTGCGATCACCAGAAAGCCTGGACTGCTTTAAGCGTGTTTTGATGACACCAAAGTGAGGACAGCAGAACTCACGCCACCGAGAAATGGCCACCCGCTAGTACAAAAGCTTCACATGAAACACAAGGAAAAATCCGCTGTCAGATAGACCACACAAACGAATTAGTACACGCGTCTGCAAAACCATCTCACCCGGTTAAGTCCGGCCAATACTATAGTATTCAATCTCCAGCTGACGGACGAACATAGGTGAGTACAAATTGCGGCCATCAAAAACCACCGGCTGCTTCAAGCGCGTCTTGATGGCATCAAAGTCAGGACTGCGGAATTCCTTCCACTCTGTCACGATCACCAACGCATCTGCACCGTCAAGAGCACTTTTGGGGCGACCAGCAAACGTCAAGCGAGGCTCATCGCCAAAAATGCGCTCTGCTTCCGTCATAGCCACCGGGTCATAGGCCGTGACTGTAGCGCCGCGACGCAGCAACTCGGCCACGACGACACGGCTGGGGGCGTCGCGCATGTCGTCGGTGTTAGGCTTGAAGGCCAGGCCCCACAGCGCAAAGCGACGACCCGAAAGGTCCTCGCCAAACCGTTCAACAATCTTCTCGACCAGCACATGCTTTTGCGCATCGTTGGCCTCTTCCACTGCAGCGAGAACACGCAACTGACTGCCATGTTGATTAGCAGTTTTGATCAGCGCCTTCACATCCTTGGGAAAGCACGAGCCACCATAGCCGCAGCCGGAGTAGAGGAAGTGGTTGCCAATCCGTGGGTCACTACCAATACCGGAACGCACAAGTTCGATGTCGGCACCCAGCACCTCAGCCAGGTTGGCCAACTCGTTCATGAAGCTGATGCGCGTCGCCAACATGGCGTTGGCTGCGTATTTGGTGAGCTCGGCTGAGCGCACATCCATCAGCACCAATTTTTCGTGATTGCGTTGGAAAGGGCCGTAGAGCTGGCGCATTAACCCGATGGCTTTTTCGTCGTCAGCGCCGACCACGATGCGGTCGGGCCGCATGAAGTCCTCGATAGCAGCGCCCTCTTTCAAGAACTCGGGATTAGACACCACGCTGAATTCAAGCTTGCTATCCCTGACCAAAAGTTCAGCCTGAATAGCGTCGCGCACTTTGTCTGCAGTACCCACCGGCACGGTGGATTTGTCAACCACGACACGATAGCCATCCATATGTTTACCGATGTTGCGTGCGGCAGCGAGCACATATTGCAAATCGGCGGACCCATCTTCATCGGGGGGGGTTCCAACAGCAATAAACTGGATAGTCCCGTATTCTGCTGCGCGCTTGACATCCGTCGTAAAAGATAAACGCCCCGCCTCAACGTTACGGCGAACAACCTCCTGCAAGCCAGGTTCATGGATAGGAATACCACCACCTTCAAGTATCTTTATTTTGGCGGGATCCACATCCAAACACAGCACATCATTTCCAACATCCGCCAGACAGGCCCCTGAAACCAAACCAACGTAACCAGTGCCAATGACTGTGATCTTCATGAAAATCGGCCTCTTACTGAATATAAATTAAATCTGCACCACACCAACCTCAAGCGAAATTCACACCGAATCACCCGGGCTTCTTTACCTTTAGTTTAATGCGACACGTACAAAGACCTTGCCGCCCCAACCTTTTCAGACGGGATCGACAAACACAAAACCAAGCAAAATATACAGTGCCCCCATTCCGGCAAAAAAGTCAGAAATCAAAACACCCGCTGCAAATGAAGTGCTGAGCCCCCAATCAGACAGCGAAAGACTTCACCCTCTAGAGTTCAAAAATATTAATTTCTGGATTCGGATGCGAACAAAACGAGCGGTATGCAGGCTATGCCTCCACTGCTGGTCAAGTTTGCGCCCTCTTCAGCTGAACCAACTAGCTTGACCTCCGACGTTTGCCGATCACAACAATGATGGCCAAACCCGCAAGCAAAGTCAGCATTCCATCCTGTGGCAGCTCATTGGCAAGTGGTTTTTCGCCTGCCACCGATTTAGGCGCCTCATTTACCGAGCTTGCCACCGAAACTTGTGATGGCGACCCCGCCGCAGAAGGCTCATAGGAAGTCTTAACAATACGAGCTGCGGCTGCAGCATCCATACGGGACGCATGTGTACCAGCATCTTGCGACGCGGAAACATTAATCGCCGAAGCAATACCAAATACCAAAACGGTCAGCAAATATGTCAGTTTTTTCATAAGCCCCCAAGAGTCAACGGTTACTAGGCACAAAACCCTTATAGAGACAACTGAGTTGATCGCCCTCTATTCACGTATACCCTAGTTTACCGAAAATATTGCACCGCAACACGAAATATTGCTGGGCTGCAATACATTGTTTCAACCATTGCGCCCAGATGGCAGGACACAGGGGAGAACCTGCAGCTCACTCCACGGCGCACGGAAGCCATGGCAACGCGGCTGAAGCCGCGTCAATTGCACATGGCTGCAGTTATGAAACCCACAGCGAAAAGCTTGCGTAGGCAAGGCTTTACAGCGGCTGCAAATGCCCCCCCCCCGCCACAGGAAAGCAATGCGGTCAGCACTCCAGGCGTCCCGTGACTTGGTCTGACACATCCAGCAGGAGATCAGCTGGCACGAAGCCCGGCGCAATCTCAGCCAAAGGGTGGAGTACAAACGCCCGCTGCCCCATCCGCGGATGGGGCACGGTCAATGCCGAGCTCTCGATACGGGCCGCGCCAAACAGCAGAATATCCAGGTCCAGAGTACGCGGTGCGTTCCGGTACGGGCGTAGGCGACCCGCTGCTTGCTCTATTTTTTGCAGCTGCTCCAACAGATCTGGCGCGCACAAACCCGTTATTACTTCAACAACCGCATTGACATAGTCTGGACCAGCCGAGTCCACGGGGGCGGTGCGGTACAGCGAAGAACGCTGCCCCACCTGGGTCTGCGGCATGCCAACACCGTGTCTACGGCATCCCCGAGGTTGGCGCCAAGCGCGATGTATGCGGTGACAGGGGTACGCTGCAGCTCAAGCATCGGAGCCGGCTGCCGGAGCGGAGCCGCCTGCGCCGGGTTTGCGACGGCGGCGGCGCTTCTTGGGCGCCGCAGCTACGTCAGACTCAGGGGCCGCGTCCACGGCGGCTGGCTGGTCTGCCGCCGCACGTGGCTGAGAGACCACACGGGGTACGCGCACGGCCTTCTGGCGGCGGCCCTGCTCTTCGCGGGCCTGGGCCAGCAGGTCTTCACGCTGGTCATCGCTGCCGGTGGTGAACTCCTGCCACCAATCGGCGATGGATTGATCCACCTCACCGGCATCGGCACGCAGGCGCATAAAGTCAAAAGCGGCGCGGAAGCGCGGCTGGTCGATCATGCCGTAGGGGCCGCTGCCCACGCGTTTTTCAAAGCGCGGCTGCATCAGCCAGGTCTCGCGCATGTCGCCAGCCAGCTTGCCACGGCCGGACACATCGCCAATGCGGGCGTTGAACACGTCTTCGATCGCATCCTGCAGCGCCACGAAGGGCGGCTGGCGGCCGGTACGGGCGGCCCAGCCCTCGCGCACGTCGGCCCACAGCACGCACGCCAGCAGGAAGCTGGGCGCGACGGGCTTGCCCTCGCCTACGCGGCGGTCGGTGTCCTGCAGCGCGGCCAGCACAAAGGGCTGGTCGGCCCGTTCCACCACCACGTCCAGCAAGGGGTAGATGCCGGTGGCCATGCCGAGCTTGCGCAGCTGGGCGATGGTGGCCACGGCGTGGCCGGTTTGCAGCAGCTTGAGCATTTCATCGAACAAGCGGCTTTGCGGCACATCGGCCAGCAACTTCTGCGAGTGCACCAGGGGCGCGGCAGTTTTGGGTTCGATGGTGAAACCCAGCGCCCCCAGCTTGGCAGAGAAACGCACGGCGCGGATGATGCGCACCGGGTCCTCGCGGTAGCGGGTGGCCGGGTCGCCAATCATGCGGATGACGCGGTTCTTGGTGTCCTTGATGCCGCCGTGGTAGTCCACCACGATCTGGCTCTTGGGGTCGTAGTACATGGCGTTGATGGTGAAGTCGCGGCGGGCCGCGTCTTCGTCCTGCGGACCCCATACGTTGTCGCGCAGCACGCGGCCACTGGAATCGACAGCGTGCTTCATGTTCGCCAGCTCGCTTTTGCTGGTGCGTTCGTTGCCGGCGACCTGCTCGGCGGCGGCGTTGTCCATATAGGCGCGGAAGGTGGAGACCTCGATCACCTCGTTCTCGCGGCCCCGCCCGTACACCACGTGGACGATGCGGAAGCGCCGGCCGATGATGAAGGCACGGCGAAACAGGCCCTTGACCTGCTCGGGCGTGGCATTGGTGGCCACGTCAAAGTCCTTGGGGCGCAGGCCCACCAGCAGGTCGCGTACGGCGCCGCCGACGATATAGGCCTCGAAGCCAGCCGCCTGAAGCGTGCTGACCACGTTGATGGCGCGCTCGTCCACCAAAGAGGGGTTGATGCCGTGCTCGGTGACCGGGATTTCAGCGCGTTTGCCGAACTTCGGCTGTTTCGCGGCGGGCTTTTTGCCCAGCAGTTTGTCGATGAATGTCTTGATCATTGGGAATTAGGAAAACAGCTCCAGTATGCGCCAGCCGCGCTCCTGGGCAATTGCGCGTAAACGCGCGTCGGGGTTGGTGGCGACGGGATGCTGGACCTTTTCCAGCAATGGCAGGTCGTTGATGGAGTCGGAATAAAAAGTGGCGTCCACATCCTGCCAGCCCAGACCCCGCTGGGCCAGCCATTGCTCCACGCGGGTGATCTTGCCCTCGCGGAAGGACGGTACGCCCTGGATGTTGCCGGTGATCCAGCCGCTGGCGTCCTGCTCCAGATCAACCGCAATCAACTCCTCCACCCCTAACGCTTGGGCGATGGGGCGGGTGACGAAGGCGTTAGTAGCGGTGACGATGACCAGCTGCGCACCCTCAGCGCGGTGCCGCTGAAGCAAGTCCAGCGCCTGCGGCGTAATGGCAGGCTGCACAACTGTGCTCATAAAATCTGCGTGGGCAGCTATGGATTTAGTAGCACCCTGGCGCCGCGCCGCAGCCGTGGCAAAGAGCACGTACTCGTGGATATCCAGCGTACCGGCCTTGTAATGGGCGTAGAAATCGTCATTGCGCTGCTTGAACACCACGGGGTCAGTCCAGCCGATTTCGGTGGTGTAGCTGCCCCAGGCATAGTCGGAATCCATGGGGATCAGCGTGTGGTCGAGGTCGAACAGCGCCAGTTTCACGGGGTGGTCTTTCAAATTGTCTCCAGCATGGATTTGACCAAAGGAATGGTGATGGCGCGCTGGGTCTGCAGCGCATAACGGTCCAGGTGCTCCAGCAGTTGCATCAAGCTGCCCAGGTCGCGGCTGAAGCGGCGCAGCATGAAGTCCACCACCTCGTCGCTGAGCACCAGGCCACGGGCCTGGGCCTCGCGGCGCAACACGGCACGGCGCTCGTCTTCACTCAGCAGCTGCAGCGCAAACACGTGGCCGCCACCCAGGCGGGTGCGCAGGTCTTCCCGCAGCACCAAGTGGGCCGGTGGCACATCGCCGGCACCCAGCACCCAGCAATTGCACGTCTGCGCATTCACAAACCACTTGAAGGCCATGTGCTGCTGCGCAGGGTTGTACAAATGCACATCGTCCAGCAACACAGCGGCCCAGCTATCGTCAAACTCGGGCGGCTCATAAACGCTGGGGTCCAGCCAGCCAACCCTCGCGGCCTGCATGCGGTAGGCCTCGCGCACTGCGCGCAGCAAATAGGTTTTGCCGGTGGCGGGCTCACCCCACAAATAGGTTTGCAGAGGGCGGCCCGTGTCCACCACGGCCTGCTGCACATGCTGCAGCGCTGCCTGGTTCTGCCCCGCGAAAAAATTGCCCAGCGTAGGGCTGGTCGCCAGGCCGATGTCCAATACCAGTTGCTGCATGCTCAGCCTCGGTAAAAAGGGCTGGCAAAGTAGCGCGTGCGCAGGCGACGTATGCCTACCAGCATCACCGCACTGACAGGCAAAGCCACCAGCACGCCCACAAAACCGAACACCTCGCCAAATGCCAGCAAGGCAAAAATGACCGCCAGCGGATGCAGGCCTATGCGCTCCCCCACTAGCCGGGGCGTGAGAAACAGGCTTTCCAGTACTTGGCCGGAGCCAAATACGACAGCCACCATGACCACCGCCTTGATGGAAGCGAACTGCAGCAGCCCCGCCAAACTAGCCAGCACCAGACCCACACCAAAGCCCAGGTAAGGTACGAACATGGCCAGACCGGTGAAGATGCCGATGGGAAGCCCCAAGTCCAGGCCGAACAGGCTCAGGCCTACCGCGTAGAACACCGCCATGATCAGCATCACCAACAGTTGCCCGCGCAGGTACTGGCCCAGCACCTGGTCTGCCTCGTCCACAAAATGGTCAAAGCCCGCGCGCAGGCGGGTGGGCACAAACTGCACAATCAGGGAAACAAACCTGTCCCAATCCATCAGCAGGTAAAACAAGGCTGCCGGAATCAGCACCAGATTGCCCACCACCGACAGCGCCACGCTTCCGCCCAGCTTGAGCGAAGAAAACAGCGAGCCCAGCGCCTCTTCTACGTTTGCGTTCAAATATTTGAAGGCAAACGCCTTGATGCTGGCTGGGTCAAGAGACACCTTGAGCCCCAGTTGCGCCAGTAAGGGCTGCAACCAGCGCACCAGACCATCCAGCAGCCCGGGCAATTGCTCACGCATCAAGGGCGCCTCTTTCACCACAATGGGCACGATCAGCAGCGCCAGCATCAGAAAAGCCAGCACAAAGCCCAGCTCAACGACGGCTACGGCCAGCAAGCGCGGCACACGGCCACGGCAGAGGCTATCCAGCGAATCCACCAAAGGCGTCAACACATACGCCAACACCGCCGCCACCGCAAACGGCGTGAGCACCGGCCCCAGCACCCACAGCACCAGCAACATGCCCAGCGCAATGGAAATCCAGGTAAAACCGCGCATTTGGGTGGGGGTAAATTGCATCAAGAGGTGGATAGAAGCAGAAAAGAAGGATGGCGCCAGGAGCCGGCTGTGCGGACTTGCACACGCAAGCCCTTAAAATCTGCCCAAATTCTATAGGGCTACACGGCTAAATCCCGTCGGCCCGCTTATCTGGGCAGCAATGTCCGCATCTTTCGCCTCCTTCTAAACGCTCCGACCATGACCACTTCCCACACTTCTCCCCTCTCGTACAAGGACGCGGGGGTCGATATCGACGCAGGCGACGCACTGGTCGAACGCATCAAGCCGCTGGCCAAGAAAACCATGCGCGAAGGGGTGTTGGCCGGTATTGGCGGCTTTGGCGCGCTGTTTGAGGTGCCCAAGCGCTACAAAGAACCGGTGCTGGTGAGCGGCACCGACGGCGTGGGCACCAAGCTGCGCCTGGCGTTCGAATGGAATATGCACGACACCGTGGGCATCGACCTGGTAGCCATGAGCGTCAACGACGTGCTGGTGCAAGGTGCCGAGCCGCTGTTCTTCCTGGACTACTTTGCCTGCGGCAAGCTGGATGTAGACACCGCTGCAGCCGTGGTCGGCGGCATCGCCAAGGGCTGCGAGCTGTCGGGCTGCGCGCTAATCGGCGGCGAAACCGCTGAAATGCCCGGCATGTACCCCGCAGGCGAATACGACCTGGCTGGTTTCGCCGTCGGCGCCGTCGAGAAATCGAAGATCCTGACTGGCAAGGAAGTCGCCCCCGGCGACGTGGTACTGGGCCTGGCCAGCAGCGGCGTGCACTCCAACGGCTTCAGCCTGGTGCGCAAATGCATCGAACGCGCGGGCGACACCGCACCCGCCACGTTGGACGGCAAACCCTTCAAGCAAGCCCTGATGGAGCCGACCCGCCTGTACGTGAAGAACGTGTTGGCCGCGCTGGCTGAGCACCCGATCAAGGCCCTGGCCCACATCACCGGCGGTGGCCTGCTGGAGAACATCCCCCGCGTACTGCCCGAAGGCACGGCCGCCCGCTTGGTGAAGGGCAGCTGGCCCCAGACCGAGCTGTTCGCCTGGCTGCAACAGACTGCTGGCATCGAGGATTTC
>JAPLPK010000134.1 GCA_026400275.1 Burkholderiales bacterium | reverse complement strand
TTCTTGCCCAGGGTGGAGATCACGAGGTCGGCCGTTTTGTTTTGCAGGTAGGCAATACGGTTGGCGCTGGTGACGGGGGCGAGCTCGATGGCCACGCCCAGCTTCGCGGCAATGTAATTGGCCATGTCTACGTCCAGGCCTTGGGGCTTGAGGTCCGTGCCGACAAAGCCGTACGGGGGAAAGTCCGTAGGAATGGCGATGGTGATCTTCTTGGCCTTCATCACGTCGTCCAGGGCCGTTTGGGCGTGGGCACCCAGGCTGGAGAGTAGGGCGATGGTGGCAAGGCCTAATTGAAAATGGCGGCGAGAAGTGGTCAAAGCAAAGCTCCTAGGTAGGTGGATGGGTCTTCGGTGGGGTTCGCAGGTTTTTTGCGAGTTTTTGCCGGTCTTGTATGCAAGACTTGTGCCTCAGTTGCAAGCGCTGGTTTGCCCAACGGCGCCAGCGCATCGCGCAGCTGAGCCAGCGGGTCGGCGTTCACAGGCAGCTTCAGCGCGTGCTGCACGCTGCCGATGTGGGCTGCCATCAGGGCCTCTGCACGGGCGATATCGCCTTTTTCCAGGGCGCTGACGATCTGCACGTGGTCCTCGCAGGACTGGGCGGCGTTGTGTGAAGACTGGTACAGCATGGCGATCAAAGTGGTGCGCGCGGTGTAGTCGCGCAGGGTGTCGGCCAATAGCGTGTTGCCCAGACATTCGGCCAGGCAGACGTGAAAGTCCCCCAACAAGAAGCTGCGCGTGCCAATGTCGCTCCCTTCCACGGCCGCCTGCTCTTGCTTGAGGTGCTGTTTGAGCCGTTTTAGTGCGGGCTTTTCAATACCTTGCAGGCTGCGTATCAAGCCGGTTTCGATAACGCGGCGGGCTTCGAAGGCTTCTCGTGCTTCTTCTTGCGAAGGCTCGATCACATACCAGCCCCGGCGTGCGCTGACGGTCACAATGCCGCGCGCAGCCAAGTGGGTCAGCGCCTCGCGCACGATGGTGCGGCTGCAATCGAACAGCATGGCCAAAGGTTGTTCGCCCAGGCGGGAGCCAGGGGCCAGCTTTTGCGCCATCACGGCTTCGATAATGCGTTTGCTGATGTCGGATGCGGTGCTCATGGCCGTAAGCCATGCAGCATTTGTGCCAACTGGTATGCAAGATAGGTGCACTTATTTGGTGTGCTTTGTATCCTGATTCCTAAATTGGGTCGGCCTAAGTTGGAGCCATCGGTGTTGGCGTGGGATTTGCGATAGTTCTAAGATGGCGTTTTATTGAAAGGTCCACCATGTCGTTGCTGTATTACGGTAGCGCGCTGCTCGTGCTGTGCGCCTGTGGTGCTTGGGCCTTGTACCGGGTGCTCAGTCAACAGGTGCGCGGGTTGCGCTTGCGCTTTGATGCAGTGGCACGCAGCTCGGCGGATGCGATCTGTCTGGAGGACGCCCAGGGCGTGGTCCAGTACTGGAGCCCAGGTGCGGTGGTCATGTTTGGCTATACCGCCAAGGAGATGCTGGGACAACGCAGCCAGGTTTTGGTGCCTGTGGACCGCCTGGCAGAAGACGAGCAGTTGCGCAGCCATACCGGTGAATCGGTCCAGACCCTGGAAACCGTACGACTGCACCAGAACGGGAGCCTGGTTCCAGTGGTCATTGCGGCGACCGCCATGGTGGATGCGAGCGGGAAGCGGGTGGGCTTATCCAGGGTGGTGCGGGATACCTCGATGCAAAAGCTGGCAACCGACTTGGTGCGCACCATGTCGATGAATGACGCTTTGACCGGCCTGCCCAACCTCAGCCTGTTGCGCGACCGCTTATGGCGGGCACAACTGCACAGCAACCGGCAGCGCAGTTTTTTTGCCGTACTGTACGTGGACCTGGACCAGTTCAAGCAGGTTAACGACAAGCACGGCCGCGCCATTGGCGACAAGCTATTGGTGGAAGTGGCTGTGCGCATGATGGCGGCCATACGCCAGAACGATACGGTGGCCCGACTGGGCGGGAATGAGTTCGTGGTGCTGCTGGAGGACTTGGGTGCCGAGGAGCCATTTGCGGTAAACCACGTCAACGCCGTGGCGGACAAGGTTCTGGACCTGCTGGACCGCGACTATCTGTTGGGCGAATTGCGGTTACGTTGCACGGCCAGCATCGGCATCCATTTGCTCCAGGGCGGCAATGGCAGTGTGGACCAAATTATCAAGGCCGCGAATGCAGCCATGCGGGTGTCGCGTGAAGGGCGCCAATCGGTAGCACTTGGCGTTTTGCGGGGAAAGGTCTAAGACAGCATCAAGGCCTTGAACTCGCGGTCCAGCAGTGCGGGATCATTGAGGTTCAGCTCAATCAGGCGGCGCAGATGGGTCATGCTGTCCAGGTCGATGCTGCGGCACATCAGGCCGATATCGTTGCCGCTGATATGTGCCACCTCGGTAGACATCGCGATATGCGCCTCCAGCTTGGCCAGCGGGATGCTGAGCTGGCTGAACATGCCCACCCGGATTTCTGCCGGAGCGGCCAGGCGTACCAGAGCTCCCTTAAACGACAGGTCCAGCACCTCCACCTGGTGGCGGGCCATCGGCGTAGTCAGAAACGCCGGGGCATCAAAAGACACACGCAGAAATTGGCGGCGCTCGTTGGACATAGTTGTCTCCTTAATCTGTCTGCTGATTTTGCGCCAAATCAGGCGCCGTCCAACGGGTTTAGGGGCTTTTTCGCATGGCGCTGGTGGTTGCAGTGGTCGTGGCTAATGGCCAGGTTCTCCTGGTGACTGCTGCCGCCCTCGCTCAGCGGCTGGATATGTTCCAAGGTCGCGGCTTCAGGGGGCACATGCTCGCCGCACACCCAGCACGGTACCTTGCCATGCAGTTGGCGGGCCACGGTGTTGTAGATCTTGATGCGGGTGTGGCCAAGTCGGCTCATGTGGCGCCTGCGCTGGAATGGGTGGAAAAACGTGGGTGGGCCGATATGCCTGAGAATGCTATGTAGTTTATAGCAGCTAGCGCAGGTAATACTTGCGCTGGAGGCTGAAAAGGCTTCAAGCCTGTAGGTCGATGCCGCGGGGCGCGCCTTGGAGGCGCTGGAACACGTTCAGCGTTTTAGACAGGCTGTGCACGCTTTGCAGGTCGTTGCGGTTGCGCGCGTCGTCAATGCCGGTCTGCAGGCGGGCAATGATGTTGTTGGGCTGGTCGTAGATCGAAGGGATCTTGCCGTTGAAATTGGTTTTGCTGGACGCCGTGGGCATGGTGTCTGCCAAGGTGACGGTGTCTTCATGGTCCAGCTGGCCCTTGCTGACCAATTCCCCCACGGTTTGTCCCAGCTGGGACGGGGTGAGGCTGGTGAAGTCGTAGGTCGAGGATGCGTTATTGGCGCTGGTACGGCTTGCAGATGCCGTATCGGTATAGGCGGCGGAAAGCGCAGCCGCACTCGTCTTGCTGACCGGCGTTGCAGCGTACATATTTCCGCTAACACCCATAACCCTCATACACGCCTCCATTGAACTTACCCGCAGTTTCAACGAAACGCGCCCAGCCAATGCCTGGATGAACGCCGGAAAATGCCCTTATTTTAACTTTCAGACCGTTGTAATAAACCATCAAAAACAATAGCACCCTGCGCAAGCATCACTTGCGCAGCGGCTACTAAAGCATGTGTATTTTTAGGTCGATTTGGTTGCTTTTGCAAGCTTGGGCGCGGCCTTGACCAGGTTGCAGTGCAATTTCAGTGCCGCCATGGCCTCGACCAAACGGGTGTCGCGCTCGTCCTTCAGGTCGCGCTCGGTTTCCGTCACAAAGTTCTGCCACAGCGTCTGGTAGTCGTTGTGGTTTTCGTGCGGGGCGTATTCGCGGATGAAGTCACTGGCCAGTTGCGGTTGGTAGCTACCTTTGCGGATTTTGCGGACCAGGCTGGCCGCCGCTGTTTCTGTCAGCGTGGTCTTGCGCGCCACCCCTGTGGCAATGCACAGGAAGAGGGTGATCAGCGAACTGTCATCGGTATGCCGTTGGGTCAGCTTCAACCACTGGTCGGAGATGGCGCGGTCCAATTCGCTGACATCCTCCACCCCCTCATCCAGCCAGAAGTAGCGGCCCATGAAGTTCAGCGACTGGATAAACAGCTTGCGCGGCTTTACCGAGGCGTCCAGCACCTTGGGAAGATCCTGCTCCAGCATGGACTCCAGCGTGGCCTGCAGCACCGGGCGCAGGTGGGCGGGGGCATCCTTGGGCAGGACGAGGTCCACCGGCTTGCCGGCTTCGGCCCGCTTGCGCAGCAGATTCACCACGGTTTCAAACTGCGGCCAATTCGGCATCAGGCTGCGGCCTGCCGCCAGAGACAACAAGCCTGTGCGGATGACGGCCTCCGAGTCGGTGTCGGCGGCTAGTAGCTCGCGTCGTGCCACGCCTAATTTCTGTGCCAGCCAAAAGGCGGCGTCCAGGCGGGTCTGGATGGCTTCGCGTTTGGCCAGCTCCTGCTGGTATTCGGGCAGGGTCTTCAGCGTCCATTTGGCCAGCACCGGGATCATTTCGTCGCGGAAGCCGCCGCTGTCGATCATGCTGAAATGGGTGTTGTCCGGCATGGACAACAAGCCCTTGAGCATGTCCGAGCCTGCTTTGGAGCGCGACAGAAAGGAGTTCTCTCGCAGCAGCTCGGCCGCCTGGCGCAGGTCGCCCGCGCAGTCCTGCTCCAGATGCAGGCTGATCAGGTTGACCATGCGTTCACGCGACTTTTCCAGCTCTGGTCGCAGAAACTCGGTACCAAAGTAGCGCGCGATCTGCACCATGCCCTTGGGCGCATCGTTGCGGATGGACTCCAGTTTGGCGTCGTCAATCAGTCCGTTCTGCAAGCCATAGCGCAGCGCTTTCTCGAAGAAGGGCTGGTGGTCGTAGACCGCGATGCCGGCACTGGTTTCTTGCATGGTCATGGGCTTAGATCGCTGATTCTTCATCAGGGTCTGCGGCTTTGCGCTGCGAGCCTTCGCCTTCGCCGTGGGTTTCGCGGAAGGGCGTGTGGCCGCCCTGGTGCAAGCCGTCGTCTTCGTCTTCCGATTCCTCCTCGAAGGCTTTGACCCGGGCGCGCAGAATCACCATCACCTCAATCAAGATGTCCGGGCAGTCGTTGCGCAGCAGCCAGGTGAACTCCATCCAGTCGCGATCGGCGATCTCGTCGCGGTCTACCTTGGCCTCGTTGTACATCTGTACGACGAGCTCACCTTCGGTCAGCACGGCGCCTGTGTCTTCCGAGGCTTCAAAAGTGCCGGTACGCAGAAAGCTCTCCACCCGGCCCCAATGGTCGGCCAGGTAGTCGGCCAGCGCATCGCAGCCGCCTTCGCGCTCGCCAATGGCGCGCAAAAATTCCACCGGGTCGTTATCGTCCCGGAAGATGACCGAGTTCATCATGCCGCGCAGATGGGCGTGGGTCAGGTCCTTGTACTGCTTCTCGATGACCACGGCGCGCGAGAACTGCTCGGGCGTGACCAGCAGGTTGATGACCGAGTCCTTGGACGGGTCGTACTCGCGTATCACGGCCAGAAGGTCCTTGGGCGGTAACTGGTCCAGTGCCAGCACCAGGGCCTGGTCGCCTTCTTCGTCAGCGAGTTCCACCAGGGCGGATTCGGCGCCAACGATGTCGCCGGCCAGGATCAGACTTTGGGCTTTGACGATTGCGGGGTAATGCATGGGGTGCGGCCTTTACTCTTGACGGAATGAACTTGGCGTGGCTTGCTTAGGCTTTGGGCGGTTTGGGGTCAAAGCCTTGTTCCTCCATCCAGGCCGCACCTGCATCTTCGCGGTCGCGGGCATCCTGCTCTTCGGGGTCGAAGTCTTCCTCGTCATCCTCGGGCTCGTCCACGGCGGCGCCGCGGTCGTCAGCACGGGTGTACAGGTATTCCAAGCAAGCCGCGATGGACATGAATCGTTCGCCGGTCGGCTCGTTCAGCACGCGCGCGGCCAGCGTCTTGGCCCAAGGCGCCAGCTGGATGGTCTTCAGCAACTCGGCCCAGTCTGGGAACTCTTCGGGCTCAAGGGCGACCAGTGCGTCCATGGACTTGGTGTTGCTGAAGCTGAAACCTTGGTGGAAGGCGGCCGCCAGCATTTCAGGGCTGTCGTCCATCATGTGGACCAGAAAGTCCACCTGGCTGCGCTTTTCCTTGAGGCGCTTTTCCAGCACGTTCTTGCCTTCGGAATCGGACACCAAGTCGTCCATTTCCGCGTCGTAGGCGCGGGCGTGGTCGGCAAAGTAGCGGGATAGTTTCATTTCAGGACCTCATTCAAGTAGTTGTGCCAGATGCTGCGGGCGGTATCCAGCGGGTCGTCCAGCAGGCCGCGGCGGCGGTTGTCGTCATAAGTCTTGCGGCGTTCCTCGTCGGACAGTACTTCGTAGGCGGTTTGCACCGCGCGGAACAGCTGAGGCGCATCGGGCGAAGCATTGCGGTCCGGGTGGTACTGCGAGGCGCGTAGCCGAAAGGCTTTTTTGATCTCGGCCAGCGTGGCGGCACTGGACAACCCTAGCGCAGCATAGTGGTCTTGCATGGTTTTTCTTCACAAAAAAAGACAGCCCACAAGGCGGGCTGTTTTTACATCTCGGCGCAATCGCGGATGTGCGATTTTACCCGCCGTATTCCATATGAGGGCCAAAGCCAGATTGCCAAGACATTTGCAAGTAAAAATGCTGCTGGCGCTTATTCACACTCCATTGACAGCTATCAAACACATAGCATCGGCGCAGCGGGCCTGAACATCAGCTCTGGCTCCCCGCGTATGAATACATTCGACCTGAAATGGAAGATGGCAACCCGAAATGCTTCCCTAATGTTGAGAATGAACACGAGTCCGCCGAATATCTATACACACCCTTGTTCTAAAGGAGGACATCATTCGGGAGGATAATACGAGCTTCTGTGTGGCCTGCGTGCCGTATGACTATGCCTCAGGGCATCCCGATAAAAGGTTTTATCCATGGCGAAAGCTGAATCCAAAACTGCCATGCTGGCCGACGGACTGCGTTACAAGTCCAAGGCTTCCGGCTCGCCCTTTGCTGCTGCTGCGTCGTTTGGCGGTGCCACCATGTCGTGCTTTTTGTGCGGCAAGCACCGTACCCGTTCGCTGATGGGCACCCGCAAAGTGCTCGGCAAGTCCCAGGCGGTTTGCTCTCCATCGTGCCAAGCGATGGATGAAGCCGCCAGCTAAATCCAACACCTGACCCCTTTTAAGGCAAACTGCGTTCGCGGTTGTGGCCTAATTGCGGGTTAACCAACTTTAAATGGAGTAATTGATGGCTAAAGAACCCCGCACCGAAGCAGAGCGTCGCGCTTCCCCCAAGCCCACGCCACTGCCCGGCTACACGAACCCCGTCAGCCGCGGTCAAAAGCGCAGCCTGGAACGCGGTGTTGCAACGCGCAGCAAGAAGAATCCTGGCAAGCGTCCACACAAGGGCGGTTAATCCATCCAGATGGCAGTAACGCCGCGTAGGCGGGCCTGTATGGGTCGCCTACGCGGCGTTGCTGTTTCTGGCCTATTAATTTCAAGCAAAATCAGCCCCATGGTCAAACACAAATCCGGTCCAAGCGAATGGGTGACGAAAATGCTGGCGCTGATCCGCAGCGGAAATGCGACAGCAGCTATTGCGCAAATCAAGGCTGCGCACAGCGCCAAAGATGTCGCCCAATTGCGTACGCAACTGCAACTGCCTACTGCACCAGCTAGGCATCCCAATGTGGATACTGCGCTGGACGAGCAGTCCGTGGCGTTGGCCAGCCCCCGACTGCACCGAGCACCTTAGCCATGGTTGAAGTCGATACGCCACGCATACGGGGCTTCCACGCCCATGTGTATTTCGACGCCAGCACGCTGGAGCAGGCACGCGCCCTGTGCATTGAGGCAGCCAGCAAGTTCAAGGTAGCAATGGGGCGGGTACATGAACAGCCCGTAGGGCCACACCCGGATTGGAGCTGCCAGTTGGCCTTTGCTCCGGCTACGTTTGGTGAATTTGTGCCCTGGCTGGCATTGAGGCGCCAGGGCTTGGTCATCTTTCTCCACCCCATCACCGGCAACGACCTGGTGGATCACCGGGACAGATCGATGTGGATGGGAGCCGTCAGACCGCTGAACTTGTCGGTACTTTCGGGCTCGGACATCGCTTACGATATTCCTGAAAATTGACTATGCGATTTGTAAGGTCTCGCCAGCTGTTCGGGGCGTTGTGTGTGCTGTGGGGTTTGTCTGGCTGCTCTGCACCCATGAAGCCGATTGCCCAGCAAGAGGATTTCAATTCGACAGAGAAGTTCTCGCGCATGTTCGATGCGTCGCCCGCGCAAACCTGTGAGGCAGCGCGCCGTGCCTTATTGAGCCAGGGCTATGTCATTTCCTCGGCGGGTAAGGATCTGGTGCAGGGGCAAAAAAGTTTTCAGCCCGAGAATGAAACCCATGTGCAGGTGGACATTCGAGTGGTCTGCGTGTCTGATAGCCGTGACGGCAAGCTGAGCCTGGGTTTCGTCACCGCTCTGCAGGACCGTTATGCGCTGAAAAAAAGCAATTCGTCCGCTAGCTTGGGGGTCGGCGTACTGGGCTCACTGTCGGTACCAGTGAGCTCCAGCAATGATGCGATGGTGAAAGTGGGTAGCGAAACGGTTGCATCTGACAAGTTCTATGATCGATTTTTCACCCTGGTACAACACTACCTCGTCCAGGATTTGGACGAGCCGGATAGTGATGTGCCTGGCGCAGTGAAGCCTGTCAAGCCTTAGCGCGACTCCAGGCCTGTATACGCAGTGCCATTGCGGCAATTTCGACGTTTGCCTCGACTTTTGTGGTCGAAGAGTCCATTTGTGCCTGTACGAGACGCTGTAGCGTCTCGGTTTGCGGTGTGATGCTGCCAAAGAAGCGCACCTGCTGATTTGCCAGCACCAGTAGTGTGGGGAAGTTGTCTACCTCGATCGGGTCTACCAGATCGGCCTGGTCTTCTATATCAATCCACACAAATTCTGCGCCGGGAAAGCTCGCTCCCACCTGCTCAAACCGGGCTTGGTATTCACGGCAGCTGCCGCACCAGTCGGCACATAGGCAAGCCACCCATAACGAAGGGTTGCTTACTATGGATTTAATAGCTTGTGACATAGGTTCTGATTGCGCTAGCGGGCTATTTTAGGTCGAAGTTTGTGGCTGCAATACCTCTGCGGCAATGGTTTCCAGAGACTGGCGCAGCCAGCGTTGTACTGGGTCGTGTTGGTGCCGTAAATGCCACAGCATATACATGGGGAGACTGGGACAGGGCAGCGGCAGCGCACAACTGCTGAAGTTGCGCAGCATGGCCCGGCCCAGGAGCCCAGGCACGGTAGCTAGCCAAGGGCTGTCCTGCAGAAAGGCGGCAATTCCAGCAAAGCCAGGCACAGTGACAGCCATGCGGCGTTGGATACCCTGTGTTTGCAGCCATTGGTCTATATCCAGCTTGCGGCGCGGCTGGTACAGCACGCTTACATGCTCGCTGGCCAAGTAATCGGCTAGTGTGCTTGGGGCGGTTCGCGCGGTCGCGTCATAAAACACCATGTAGGGCGTTTCAAACAAACGCTTTTGCACGATGTCCGTGGCATCTGGCGGGCGGGGCGACAGCACAAGGTGGCAGCTACCATCCCGCAACATCTCTGGGCTTGGAACGCCAGAAGGAATAGTGTGCAAACTCACCATGGGTGCTTGCTGTCGCAGTCTACGCAGCAGCGCGGGGAGCAGTAAATCGCGCTGCATATCGTTGGCGGCGATGGTGAAGCGGACTTGCAGGGTACCGGGGTCAAATTGCTCGGCGGTAGCGAGCCGATGCATGTCTTCCAGCAATAGACGCGCAGGCTGGGCCAGGGCTTCGGCCCGGGCCGTGGGGATGATGCCGCGCCCCGACTTCACGAACAGAGGGTCGCCTGTAATGGTGCGCAACTTGTCCAGCAAGTGGCTGACGGCCGATTGCGTCACACCCAGGCGTTGGGCGGCACGGGTGACAGAGCCCTCTTCCAGCACTGCCAGGAGCAGCTGCAGCAATTGGCCATCCAAGTGTGAGTAATCGAATTTGCTCATGGGTTTTATCTGAATTATCAGCTTTATTGAATGAGTGGCGGCTGGAATACTTCCCATCACCTACTTAACAGGAGACAACCATGGTCCAAGTCGATATCCCCGGCACTACCTTGTTTGATGGCGTCCAGGCCCGCAAGGGCTACGCGCTCAACAAGATGTGCTTTTCGTTCAACACCGCCGAAGGCCGGGCAGACTTTCAGCGGGACGAAGAGGCCTATATGCGTGCATTTGGCTTGAATGCCGAGCAGGCAGAGGCGATTCGCCAGCGCAATGTGCTGGCATTGATAGAAGCTGGGGGCAATGCCTACTATCTGGCTAAATTTGCAGGTATTTTTGGTTTAGATATGCAAGACATAGGTGCACAGCAAACCGGCTTGAGTAAGGAGGCCTTCAAAGCCCGTTTGATGGCGGCAGGAGCTTAACCATGGCACATATCGTAGGCGCCATTACCACCTCCCACGTACCGGCCATCGGCCTTGCAATCGCGAGGGATTTGCAAAGCGATCCATACTGGAAGCCGTTCTTTGACGGTTTTCCACCCGTGCGCCGGTGGCTCAATGAAGTCAAACCCGATGTGGCCGTGGTCATCTACAACGACCATGGTCTGAACTTCTTTCTCGACAAAATGCCAACCTTCGCAGTGGGTGCGGCACCCACATACCGCAATGCGGATGAGGGCTGGGGTCTGGCCGATATGACGCCATTCCAGGGCAACCAGGATCTATCCTGGCATTTGATCAATAGTTTAGTCGGCGACGAGTTTGATATCACCAGCTGCCAGGAAATGCTGGTGGACCATGCGTTTTGCCTGCCCATGGCACTGTTATGGCCGGATGCGGATGTACAGGGTCGTTGGCCCGTCACCACCGTGCCGGTGTGCCTGAACACGGTGCAGTTCCCGTTGCCGACGGCCGCCCGTTGTTACAAGTTGGGTGAGGCCATTGGCCGAGCCGTGGCGTCCTGGGATAGCGACGCCCGGGTAGTCATCATCGGCACCGGCGGCCTAAGCCACCAGCTTGACGGTCAGCGCGCCGGTTTCATCAATAAGGAGTTTGACCTGCAGTTCATGGCGAGCCTTATCAGTGATCCGGCCTGGGCAACCCGCTTCACTATCCATGAGTTGGTGGAGAAAGTGGGTACCCAGGGGATTGAGCTGTTGATGTGGCTGGCCACGCGGGCAGCTTTGCCCGGACAGGCTCGGCTGCTGCATTCGAACTACCACATCCCCATCTCCAACACTGCCGCTGGGTTGATGTTGATGGAGCCCGCGACCTAGGCTGGGCACACATAAAAACGCCCCTGTCGGCGTGAACCGACAGGGGCCTTTTCATGCAGCGCTTTTACAGCGTGTCGATGAAGCTACGTAGCTTGTCCGAGCGGCTGGGGTGCTTGAGCTTGCGCAGCGCCTTAGCTTCTATTTGGCGGATGCGCTCGCGGGTCACGTCGAACTGCTTGCCGACTTCTTCCAGCGTGTGGTCGGTGCTCATCTCGATACCGAAGCGCATGCGCAGCACCTTGGCTTCGCGCGGCGTCAGGCTGTCAAGGATGTCCTTGACCACATCACGCAGGCCGGCCTGCATGGCGGCTTCGATAGGTGCTGTGTTGGCACCGTCTTCGATGAAATCGCCCAAGTGGCTATCATCGTCGTCACCGATCGGGGTTTCCATGGAGATCGGCTCCTTCGCGATCTTCATGATCTTGCGGATCTTGTCTTCCGGCATCTCCATCTTCTCGGCCAGCGTTGCCGGATCCGGTTCATTGCCGGTTTCCTGCAGGATCTGACGCGAGATGC
>JAPLPK010000027.1 GCA_026400275.1 Burkholderiales bacterium | reverse complement strand
CTGGCCGCGCCCGCCCGGCCCAGCTCGGCTGCGGGTTGGCCCAGCACCGTCACCTGGCCCTGGGCGGGCTGCTCCAGCCCCAGCATCTGGCGCAACAGCACCGTCTTGCCCGTACCCGATCCGCCCACCAGCGACAGGATCTCGCCACGCCGCACGGTCAGCGCCAGGTCCTGGTGAATGACGACCCGCTTCTTGCCGCTGCCAAACGCGGTCTGCAGGCCCTGGATATTGACGATGGTGTCTGTATCCATCTCAGACCCCCACATTCTTGAAAACGATGGCAAAGAGGGCATCGACCAAAATCACCACCGTGATCGAGGTCACCACAGAAGCCGTCGTGCCCTGCCCCAGGCTTTGGGTATTGGGCTTGACGCGCAGGCCGCAGTGGCAGCCCACCAGCGCAATCAACAGGCCGAACACCGCCGACTTGAACACCGCCAGCCCCAGATTGGCCACGCCCACCGCTTCAGGCAGGGCCTGCAAAAAGAAGGCGGGCGTAATGCCCAGCGCCAAGTCTGCCGCCAGCATGCCACCCGCCAACGCGGTCACCGATGTCCACACGCTGATCAGCGGCATGGCAATCGCCAGCGCCATGGCACGCGGCATCACCAGCCGGTAGCTCAGCGGGATACCCATGACGCGCATGGCATCCAGCTCTTCGGTCACGCGCATCACGCCGATCTGCGCGGTGATGGCCGAGCCCGAGCGCCCGGCGATCAGGATCGCGGCCAGCATCGGCCCCAGCTCGCGCACCACCGACATGCCCAGGATGTTGACGATGAAAGCCTCGGCCCCGAACTGGCGCAGCTGCTGCGATGTCAGGTAGGCCAGCACCACGCCAATCAAGAAACCCACCAGGGCGGTGATGGGCAGGGCCATGGTGCCCATTTGGTACAGATGGCCCGAAACGTCCCGCCACGGCCCGGCCTGCGGGCGGCGCGCCAGGCGCAGCAGGTCCAAAGCCAGTTGCCCCACCATGCGCAGCAAGTCCAGCCCCTGCGCCAGGCCCGCCAGCACCCACACACCCAGCGCGTCAAAGCACTGCACCCAGGTGGTGTCATGGCTGGGCGGCGCGTCGCACGAGAATTTGGCGACACGCTCCAGCAGGCTGCGCTGCTCGGGCAGCAGGTCGATTTGCGCTGGCCACTGGCGGCCCCAGTGGTTCCACAGCAGTTGCGCGCCCACGTGGTCCAGCCGCTCCACGCCTTGTAGATCCCAATGCGCAGACGAGGGCTGTGCCTGCAAGGCCGCCGTGGCGGCCCGCCACTGCGCCGGCACGGCCAAGTCGGCCGCCGCCCAACGGCCCAGCAGCTTGGCGGTCACAACATCGGAATGGTCTGGAGGGGCAATGCGGGGAGAAGAATCTTGGGCCATGGTGTGCCACGCATCCTAACAAGCCGCCCACGCACCTGCGCGTAGGACAAGCGCCTGAACAGAGCGTACAGGCGACAATACGGCCATGATTGTTCGCCACACCTTCTCGCCCCCCAACAACACCCGGCTCGACAACCTCTGCGGCCCCATGGACGCGCATTTGCGCACCATCGAAGACGCGCTGCAGATCAAGATCGCCCACCGCCACGAACAATTCAAGATCGACGGCCCCAAAGCCACGGCCAACCAGGCCCTGGAGCTGCTGCAGGCCCTGTATGAACAGGCCGGCCGCCCGATCAAGCCCGACACCGTGCAGCTGATGCTGGCCAGCGACGCGGACCTGGGCGCCGACGGCCACAGCCTGCAAACCCGCCGCGCCGACCTGCGCGCCCGCACGCCCAACCAGACCACCTACCTGGACAACATCGCCCAGCACGACATCACCTTCGGCATAGGCCCTGCCGGCACCGGCAAGACCTATCTGGCTGTGGCCTGCGCGGTGGATGCGCTGGAGCGCAGCGCCGTGCAGCGCATCGTGCTGACCCGCCCGGCGGTGGAAGCCGGCGAGCGCCTGGGCTTTCTGCCCGGCGACCTGAACCAGAAGATCGACCCCTATCTGCGCCCGCTGTACGACGCGCTGTACGAACTGATGGGGCCGGAGAAAGTACAAAAAGCCTTCGAGCGCAACGCGCTGGAAGTGGCGCCGCTGGCCTTCATGCGCGGGCGCACGCTGAACAACGCCTTTGTGATCCTGGACGAGGCACAAAACACCACGCCCGAGCAGATGAAGATGTTTCTGACTCGCATCGGCTTTGGCGCCAAAGCGGTGGTGACCGGCGACGTAAGCCAGATCGACCTGCCCAAAACCCAGCTCAGCGGCCTAATCGACGCCGAGCAGGTGCTGCGCCGCACCAAGGGCATTGCGATTACCCGCTTCACCAGCGCCGACGTGGTGCGCCACCCGCTGGTCGCGCGCATCGTCGATGCCTACGACACACGCGGCAAATCGGACCTGGCCGTGCGTACCCGCAAAACCACTTAACACCATCCATTACGCTATCAATTGAATAGCTGCCTGTGCAGAATATACCTGCGCTAGCGGCCAAAAATATGCTGAATAATCTACAACTCTCGCTGCAGTTTGGCACGCTGGCCAACAAGGAAGAACTGGCCCTGCACCGTGCCGCCCTGCCCCGCCACAGCGTGGCGCGCTGGATACGCCACGCGCTGGCGCTGGACGCCGAGATCACCGTGCGCATCGTCGATGCCGAAGAAGGCCAGGCCCTGAACCGCGAATACCGCAAAAAGGACTACGCCACCAATGTGCTGACCTTCGACTACACGCAGGAGCCGGTGGTTACCGCCGACCTGGTGCTGTGCGCCCCGGTGGTGGCCCGCGAAGCCGCAGAAAACGGCAAGTCGTTGAAAGACCATTACGCCCATTTGCTGGTGCACGGCACCCTGCACGCCCAGGGCTGGGACCACGAAACCAGCGAAGAAGATGCCAACGAGATGGAGGCCTACGAGACCGAAATCCTGGCCGAGTTGGGCATCGCCGATCCTTACGCCGACTAAGCTGGCGGATTAAAACTGCAGCGGAATCGTCACCGGCCCGTCGTTGACCAGATGCACCAGCATGTCGGCGCCAAACTGTCCGGTCTGCACCGGCGCATGCAGCAGCCGGGCCTGGGCCACGAAGTAGTCGTACAGCCGGCGCCCGTCCTCGGGTAGCGCTGCGCTGATAAAGCTGGGCCGGTTGCCCGCCGAAGCATCGGCCGCCAGCGTGAACTGGCTGACCACCAGCAGCCCGCCCGCCACGTCCTGCAGGCTCAGGTTCATCTTGCCCGCCGCATCGCTGAAGATGCGCAGCTTCAAAATCTTGGCCAGCAGCTTGTCGGCCTGGGCCGGCACATCGCCGCGTTCGGCGCACACCAGCACCAGCAGGCCGGGACCGATCTGGCCCACCACCTCGTCCGCAATGACCACGCGGGCTTCCCGCACTCTTTGTAAAACAGCTTTCATGCGTTGATTGTCCGTCACGGCCCTCAGGGTTGTCACCGAGCGGGGGCCTGGACCTGGACACTACGATAGGCCACGATTTTCAAAGGACACACCATGCGTTTGCGCAACTACGGCATTTACATCCTCGTCGGCGGCCTGCTGGGCCTGGCAGCTGCTGCCCACGCGCAGACGAGTGGTTTGACACGCACCATCGTCGGCAAAGAAGACGTGTCGGTACCCGGGCGCGAAGCGGTGGTCGCGCGCGTGGAAATCGCCCCCGGCGGCAAGGCGGCCCGCCACACCCACCCCGGCGATGAAATCAGCTACGTGATGTCCGGTGAAACCGTTTTGCTGGTGGACGGCCAGCCGCCGCGCCGCATCAAGGCGGGCGAGTCTTTTGTCATTCCCGCCGGCGTGGTGCACGCCGCCGAAAATGACACCGCCAACCCGGTGCAGCTGGTCGGCGTCTACGTGGTGGAAAAGGGCAAGCCGCTGGCCTCGCCCGCGCCCTGACCCTACGAGCCTGTTAGCCCAGCGTGACGCGGGCGAACTTGCGTTTGCCCACCTGCAGCACGTAGGTGCCGGCGCCCAGTTTCAAGCCCTTGTCGCTGACCACGCTGGAGTCCACGCGCACGCCGCCGCCGTCGATCAGGCGGTTGCCCTCGCCGCCGCTGGCCGCCAGATTGGCCAGCTTCAGCAGCGCGGCGATGCCCACCGCAGCGCCGCCTTCACCCAGAGGCAGGCTCAGCTCGGTGATGTCGTCCGGCACGCCGCCCTTGCTGCGGTTGTTGAAGTCTTGCTCGGCCGCATCGGCCGCTGCAGCGCTGTGGAAGCGCGCGGTGATTTCCTTGGCCAGCGCCACTTTCGCATCTTTGGGGTTGCGGCCCGCTTCCACTTCCGCCTTGAGCGCGGCGATTTCGGCCTCGCTCTTGAACGACAGCAAGGTGTACCAGCGCCACATCAGCACGTCGGAAATGCTCAACACCTTGGCGAACATGGTGTTGGGCTCTTCGCTGATGCCGATGTAGTTGTTCTTGGACTTGGACATCTTCTCCACGCCGTCCAGGCCTTCCAGCAGCGGCATGGTCAAAATGCACTGCGGCTCCTGGCCGTATTCGGCCTGCAAGTGCCGGCCCATGAGCAAGTTGAACTTCTGGTCGGTACCGCCGAGCTCCAGGTCGCTTTTCAGGGCCACAGAGTCGTAGCCCTGCATCAATGGGTACAAAAACTCGTGCACTGCGATGGACTGGCCGCCGTGGAAGCGGTCGTGGAAGTCGTTGCGCTCCATCATACGGGCCACGGTGTAGCGCGATGCCAGCTGGATCATGCCGCGCGCGCCCAGCGGCTCGCTCCATTCGCTGTTGTAGCGGATCTCGGTCTTGGCCGGGTCCAGCACCAGGCTGGCCTGTTTGTAATAGGTTTCGGCGTTGATCTTGATCTGCTCGGGGGTCAGCGGTGGCCGCGTGCTGTTGCGCCCGCTGGGATCGCCGATCAGCGAAGTGAAATCGCCGATCAGAAAGATCACCCGATGGCCCAGGTCCTGCAGCTGGCGCATCTTGTTGAGCACCACGGTGTGGCCGATGTGGATGTCGGGCGCGGTCGGGTCCAG